>NZ_NPDD01000132.1 GCF_002272245.1 Bacillus sp. 7884-1
GCGAAGCACCTGGAGCACAAATCAACAGCCCGATTAAACACAGCCTACAGTAAAAAACCGCCGAACATTAGCGGCGGTTCTTAATACAAATGGCAAAGTTATCGATTTTTAAATGGCCTTAATCCACGACGTTTTATTTCATCCTTTAAAATCTTTATCCATTCCTTTTCTTTCCCAGACTTAACTGCATCCCGATACGAAACAACCAATAGTTCGTTACTCATAATTTTCAACTTAGAATGCCTCCTTTAGAAAATGGATTGAATATTCAGTTTTTATTATTGTAATCGTTTTATTCCCATTTGAGAACCCAATTCACAAATTTGTCATATTAAAAGCATATTAATATTTCAAAAGTCATCAAAGAAATTTAGTTGCGCTACCGTGTCTCATTTGATTATACTAAGGAATAGTTAGTAACGGAAAGGAACGGTGCAAGGATGATTCATTTAACATGGCGCAATCGAGAAACAGTAAAAAAAGTAAAATGTGTACATACGGATGCCAAAAAATATATAGTAAATAACACATTAACTGCCGGAAAGATTTATGATGTTAAAAATGAAACAGAAGAGTTTTATTATATTATTGACAATACCGGCAAAGTCGGGGGATTTTATAAAGAATATTTCCAAAATGTAGACTGATAGGCCTCGCCTTTAGTCTATTTTTTTAATAAAGATTACGGGGGATTTGGCGCTATGAAGATGTGGAATGAACATTTTGAGTTAAAAGGGGAAACAGTTACATTACTTCCCATCAGCTTCGAACATATTGACGGATTATGGGAAGCAGCTAAACCAGATGAGATTTGGACCTATATGGCTACTACGGTAAGAAGTAAAGCAGAAATGGAGCAGATGATAGCTTCTGCTATCCAGAAGAGAGAAAAGGGTACCGAATACACATTTACTATTATTAATCAGGAAGACAAAATTATTGGAAGTACACGGTATCTTGATATTTCACCTGAACATAATAGTCTGGAAATTGGATCCACTTGGTATCATCCTGATTCCTGGAGAACCAGAGTAAACACTGAATGTAAATATCTGCTTCTTCAACACGCATTTGAAAGCTGGAAGGTTAGGCGTGTCCAACTTAAAACAGATTCTCGAAACCTTCGTTCTCAAAAAGCAATCGAAAGAATAGGTGCTCTAAAAGAAGGTACGTTACGGAAGGATAGAAAAATATCGGGTGGCTACGTACGAGACACGGTCTTCTATAGGATCCTTGATAATGAGTGGGAGACTGTTAAGTTGAGCGTAGAAAGGAAACTTGGCATAAAATAAGAAGCATTGGAATCCAATGCTTCTTTTCATTACTAATTCATTGTACTTGCTTTCATTTCTGTTTCTTTTCCTTTTTGATATATCTTTCTGCTTAACCATGTTTGCAGAATTAAAAACGTACCACCCACTGCCCAATAAAGCGGAAGTGCCGCAGGCGAACTGAAAGAGAATATGACAATCATAAGTGGAGACAATAGCCCCATGAATTTCATTTGCTGCGCCTGAGCAGATGGCATGTTAGACTGTGAAACTTTAAATTGGAAATAATAAATGACACCTGCAATAAGGGTAATAATGATATCAGGGTCTCCAAGACTAAACCATAGAAAACGGTGGCTTGCAATTTCTTCAGAACCACGAATCGCATAATAAAAGCCCGTTAGAACCGGCATTTGTATCAGAAGAGGTAAACATCCCATATTTAATGGATTGACACCATGTTTCTGATAAAGACCCATTAATTCCTGCTGCATTTCTTGTTTCTTTTTTGGATCCTTTTCATCTTTCATTTTCTTTTGGATGGCTTCCATTTCAGGTTTCATGACATCCATTTTCTCTTTCATGTTCATTTGATTTCTATATTGCTTTAGCATAAACGGCATTAATATCAGTCGAATGATGAGGGTAACAAGAATAATCGATAAACCATAGCTCCCATTGAAAAATTCAGCTAGAAAATGAATAGAAACAGTAAATGGTTCGACAAAATACGTATTAAAAAATCCATCACCTTTTCCGTCTGCTGCAGAACAGGCAGAAAGGAGCAGTGTAGTAAATGTTAATAGTAGTAAAGTTGGTAAAGAATTTTTGATTTTCATATTTCCTCCTAAGATTGTTTAAGTTGTTTATAAGTGAATAGGGAGGAGGAAATAGGTTCTTCTGTATCATCCTGTGAACTTTCTTTTCTACGAATATATTTAAAAATACGAATTAGAATTAGATTTCTATTTACAGAGCATTTCTTCTTATAAATAAACAATGGGTGATTGATTTTTGTATGAGCTGGTTCACTTATGGACCCCATGAAGCAATATTCCACATTCCATGCCCAAAGTAACTTGATAATGACACCGAAGTAAAGACTTAAATAAAGTGCTTCTAATGCATTTGCATCAGTAAAATCAATCAGCATTTGGTACAAAAATAATCACCTCACTTTTATTTGTTAATGTTAAGAGTATAAAGGAGAAACGGTAAAGAAGCAATTTAATCCCGCTGGAATAAACATTGTAGAAAAATTCTCTAAAAAAAATAAATTCTAAAAAGAATGCTGCCATTCCGACAGCATTCTTTTTTATTGTTCAATTAAGGGTTTGTTCCAGTGGGCAGTAATCATTTTATATGCGAGTTCCACTTTCTCTTCTGAAGGTGGTTCAACATGATTTAATGGATATTCCAGTCCTAGTGCTTCCCACTTATAAACACCAAGCTTATGATAGGGAAGAATTTCAATCTTTTGGACATTTTCTAGTGTACCAATAAATTCCCCAAGCTTTTGAAGATCCTCTGGATCATCTGAAACAGTAGGGACGAGGACATGGCGTATCCAAACAGGTACTTTACGGTCTGATAAAAACTTAGCAAATTCAAGAATATGATCATTTGCCATACCGGTTAATTGGATATGTTTTTTACGGTTAATATGCTTTAAATCAAGTAAAATCAAGTCAGTATAGTTTAATAACTCTTCAAGCTGTTCAATAAACAGTTTAGAGTGTGAGAAACAACCCCCAGAAGAATCAATAGTCGTATGAATCCCTTTCTTTTTACATTCCTTAAACAATTCAGTAAGGAACGGTATTTGTAGAAGTGGTTCACCACCGCTGACCGTGATTCCTCCACCAGAAGATTGGATGAAAGGCAGGTAGGACATGAGATCATCCATGATTTCGGAAATGGTCATCTGTTTGCCGCTGCCGATTTCCCATGTATCCGCGTTATGGCAAAACTGGCAGCGTAATAGGCAGCCTTGGGTAAATACAACATAGCGTATACCTGGTCCGTCGACTGTTCCTAATGTTTCAATAGAATGTATATTTCCGTTCATGGTGAAGATCCCCCTTTATTTTTAAAGCAGGAGCCCCTTAAAAGGAGCCCCAAAATCTAATTTTATAGTGATTCGTGGAAAGTACGGTTAATCACGTCTAACTGTTGTTCTTTTGTTAATTTGATGAAGTTAACCGCATAACCAGAAACACGAATAGTTAATTGTGGATATAATTCAGGGTGTTCCATTGCATCCATTAATGTTTCTTTATTAAAGACGTTAACATTTAGATGGTGACCAGATTTGACTGCATATCCGTCTAAGATAGAAACTAAGTTTCGAACCTGACTTTCTTCTTCTTTACCTAATGCTTTAGGAACGATGGAGAAAGTATTTGAAATTCCATCCATTGCTGAGCTGTACGGCAGTTTAGCAACGGAAGATAGAGAAGCAAGTGTACCTTTTGTGTCACGGCCATGCATTGGGTTTGCACCTGGTGCGAATGGTTCGCCGGTACGCCGGCCATCTGGTGTATTGCCAGTCTTCTTACCATAAACCACATTTGATGTAATCGTCAAGATTGACATTGTATGAACAGAATTACGGTAGGTTTGGTGCTTTCTCAACTTTTTCATAAATGTTTTTACAATTTCAACCGCAATGCTGTCTACACGGTCATCGTTGTTTCCGTATTTAGGGAAGTCGCCAGTTGTTTCGAAATCGACAGCTAGACCGTTTTCATCGCGAATAACTTTCACTTCAGCGTATTTAATTGCACTTAATGAATCAGCTACTACGCTCAATCCAGCGATTCCTGTTGCCATGGTACGTAAGATTTGAGAGTCATGTAGAGCCATTTCAATTCTTTCATAGCTGTACTTATCATGCATATAGTGAATAACATTCAAGGTATTGATATATAAACCTGCAAGCCATTCCATCATTTGATCAAACTTTTGCATAACTTCTTCGTAATTCAATACCTCAGAAGTGATTGGTTGATATTGTGGTCCTACTTGAATTTTTAATTTCTCATCCACACCACCGTTAATGGAGTAGAGAAGTGCTTTTGCAAGGTTTGCACGAGCACCGAAGAACTGCATTTGTTTCCCAATCTCCATAGCGGATACACAGCAAGCAATTCCGTAATCATCGCCGTACTCAGGACGCATGATATCGTCGTTTTCATATTGGATAGAGCTAGTTTTAATTGACATTTTTGCACAATATTTTTTAAAGTTCTCAGGCAGTTGTGGTGACCATAACACTGTTAAGTTGGGTTCTGGAGCTGCTCCTAAGTTATCTAATGTGTGTAGGAAACGGAAAGAGTTCTTTGTTACAAAAGAGCGACCGTCAGATGTCATACCGCCAATTGACTCCGTTACCCAAGTAGGGTCACCACTGAATAGGTCATTATAATCAGGTGTACGTGCAAATTTAACTAAACGGAGCTTCATAACAAAATGGTCAACGATTTCTTGTGCTTCAACTTCAGTTAAGGTACCATCTTGCAGGTCTCTTTCTAAATATATATCAAGGAATGTAGATACACGACCAAGACTCATTGCAGCACCGTTTTGCTCTTTAATAGCAGCTAAGTAACCAAAGTATAACCATTGGAATGCTTCTTGTGCAGTTGTGGCAGGCTGAGAAATATCAAAGCCGTGACTGCTGGCCATTTCTTTTAATTCTTTTAATGCACGAATTTGTTCTGCAATTTCTTCGCGAAGACGCATATTGTCTTCTGTCATTACCTTGCTTGTATTCTTTTGATCCTTTTGTTTTTCCTTGATTAAGAAATCTACTCCGTATAGTGCTACACGACGGTAGTCACCAATAATACGTCCACGGCCGTAAGCATCAGGAAGTCCTGTAATAATCGCTGCTTTACGAGCTAACATCATTTCATCTGTATAAGCATCGAAAACTCCTTGGTTGTGAGTTTTACGGAACTCTGTAAAGAATCTTTCGATGTCTGGATTTAGTTCGTATCCATAAGATTCTAATGCTGCTTTTGCCATCCGAATTCCACCGAAAGGCTGCATAGAACGATTAAAAGGTTTGTCTGTTTGAACACCAACTACTTTTTCAAGTTCTTCATTTAGGTAACCAGGAGTGTGAGAAGTAATAGTAGATACTGTTTCAGTATCCATGTCTAGGACTCCGCCTTTTTCACGTTCTTGCTTTGTTAATTCCATTACTTGATCCCAAAGCTTGATTGTTGCGTCTGTTGCACCTGCTAGGAAGCTGTCGTCACCTTCGTATTGATTATAGTTTTTTAAAATGAAATCACGAACGTTAACTTCTTTTGTCCAAGTACCTTTAGTAAAACCTCTCCATTGTTCCATCATTATTTCACCTCGTAAGATTGTTTAAATTAATATAACTGTGTAGCAGTTATTTCTTATCTAAAGTGTAACAGATTTTTTGTGAATGAAGTCACATATATTGTTAACATATTGTGAACCTTATTTTTTCATTGGTTTAACAAGGTTTTTTACTTTTGGTACGAGGTATGTGTATGAGCGTTAATGAAATTCTGTACTATAATTATTTGAGGAAAAACACAAACTGTTATATAAGAAAAAAACAATAATTCCAACATGTATATAGTGTAAACTCACTGAAACAGCTGCCAGAAACAATTAAAAAGCAGGAGAGAAATCTCCTGCTTTTAATCGACGATGATGTCAGCAATCATTGGACCATTATGATCTCTGTCTCCATGAACTTCACAAATCAAACGATAAGTACCTTCTTTATCAATTTGAAGAGGTACCATGGTCTCTTCACCTTTTTTGACGGTTCCTTTAATGTCTGTACCTTCAATATAGAATGGGTGCTCCTCACCGTTAATGCCACTAATGTATAAGTTTACCTTTTCACCAGCTTCAACATTAATTGTTCCTGGATCCCACCGGTATACTTCTATTTCCTTTCCGTCTTTTGTAGTACTGTTATATTCTACTGTGACCATATGAATTTCTCTTACCTCGCCACCTGCTGTTTGATTGAATACAGCAGTGTCCCCAGCCTTTAGCAAAAACCATGCAGAAATGGTTACGAGCAAGAATGCTGTTACCAAAATAAAGACAAGTGTATCTTTCTTTAATACTAAAAATTTCATTATTAACCCCCCATTAATTTGTCCTATTTCATGTTTATGCAGAGAAGGGAGGGAAACTTGTCTCTTTTTTTATATTTTTTTTCTATTGTTTGTACATATACATTAATGAAGTGATAATTTCTTTGATTTTCCAGCTGAAAAGTTTATAGTTTATATAGGTCTGAAAGTACAGGTGGTAAGTTATCGGTATGAAAAAAGGAAAAATATTTACAGTGGTAAAATTTCTCTTTCCCTTACTCTTATTAGTATTTGCACTACTTGAATTGAAAAAGTTCATTGGGAATTTAGACCTTGGATTACTTCAATCTGAAATTGTACAACTATGGTTTGGTACTTTAATCCTTATCTTTTTTGTAATGTTTGCTGCGGTGTTACCAATGCTTCTCTATGATGTAATGCTATTGAAGATTCTTGGAATAAAGGCTGGAAAAAAGGAAGTACTTGAACAAGCATTAATTGTTAATACCTACTCAAACTTATTTGGTTTTGGCGGCTTAATTGGAGCGATGTTGAGAACCTACTTCTATCATAGATTTGAAAATGATAAGCGAAGGTTAGTAGGCGGAATTGCAGCTGTTTCTTTTTTTTATATGGCAGGAATTTCTTTATTTGCTATGTCAGTAGCTTTGAATTTCAGCAATCATCCTATTTTTGTGCAAACAAAATGGCTATTCTTTGGCGTACTGGGTATAGCATTATACTTGCCAATATTTTTTGGAATTCATTTTGTTAAAAATAAAAGGGACAAGCAGTCATTAATCACCTTTGGAGCAGGAGCAAAACTTTTCATTATTTCACTGTTAGAGTGGACCGCAGTTTTTTGTGGTATTTGGTTCTTATCTTGGATTATGGAGATACCTGTTACCTTTGAACAGCTTTTTCCTGTTTATGTTGTGGCTGCCTGCGCTGGTATTATTAGTATGATACCAGGTGGTCTTGGTTCGTTTGATATCGTTTTTATTTGGGGAATGCAGGACTTACATGTTCCGGAAGAAAAAGTTCTTGTTATCTTATTATTCTACCGGATTGGATATTACTTGATCCCATTTTTACTCAGTACGCTTCTTTTTATAAAACGATATTGGGAGAAATGGAACAAATCATGGAGTAATATTCCAAATACAATCCTCCAAAATATAAGTCATGTTATGGTGACCATTCTCGTTTTTCTCTCAGGTTTAATCCTGCTATTATCCGCAAGTGTTCCAGGAATAATGGATAGACTTAGAATCGCTCAGGAAATTTTGTCTTTTCCAATCATTAATATTTCTCATCAGCTTTCTGTGGCTGCAGGCTTTCTCTTGCTTGGGTTATCCCGCGGGATAGAATACAGCGTAAAAAGAACTTACGATTTGACCATGCTTGTGTTAATTCTTGCTGCCCTTTTTTCTATCTTTAAAGGAATTGATTACGAAGAAGCTATTTTTCTTATTACGGTTGCACTATTACTAAGAGCATCAAAAGGACAATTTTATCGGGAAAGTTATGTCCTAACGTGGGGAAAAACCACAGTTGATATCCTGATTATTACGGTTATCATTTCAATGTATTTGGTAATTGGCTATTCTAATTTGCCATCCGCTAAAATCACCATCCCGTCACAATTTTTGCCATATGTCATTGAAGATTCATCGGATTTATTCAGCAGTGCGATGATTGGCCTGCTCATTGCATTACTCATTCTTTATGCAGGATACGTAATAAGTAAACCTAAAAAGTGGAAATTTGAACGTTCGATTGGTCAAGAAGAAGAGATAATAAAACATTTAAATACCTATTATGGAAAGAGTTTGTCCCATTTACAATTACTCGATGATAAATATATTTATTGGAACAGTAAGAAGACTGTCTTAATTCCTTTTCAACAATATGCAGATAAACTAGTGATTCTTGGGGATTTAATAGGTGATAATGACGAATTATCAAGTGCGATTGAGGAGTTTCAGGAACAAGCAGACCGTTACGGATATACCCCCGTCTTCTATCAAGTTAGTGATGATATGCTGCCATATCTCCATGGAAACGGCTATACCTTTTTTAAATTAGGTGGGAGAGTATCGAAATATGCATTTGTAAGTGAAAAAATTGCAGCCCAAATTTATCTACATGGAAACGAGCTAAATCAATTTCAAGGATTACGAAAATTTAAAGAGGAATATACAAACAAATGGGAGTCGAAATACTTAGGCTATAGAAGAAAGTCAACATTTTCTTTACCATTAACAATGACCCAAATAACATTATTAATTTCAAAGCGTAGAAGGTAGGACACGGCTTGGCTTTGGTTGAGCCATTTTTTATTGCGATTATTTCAAAGTCGCTTTAATAACCTTTCAGTTGAATGACAATTGGTTAATTGATATTTACTTTCAATGATATTTTGATAAAATCAGATGGTAAATAAAAAAATAAGGATGTTGTAAATTGTCAAGGTTTGTATCAATTATAATGCTACTATTTCTTATTTTATCGAGCCAAACAAATAGCTACGCTGCAGAAAACCAGTCCTTAGATATAAAAAGTGAAGCTGCAGTATTAGTAGATTCAGAAACAGGTGCCATTTTATATAATAAAAATAGTGATGAAAAATTATACCCTGCTAGTTTGACGAAAATTGCAACAGCCATCTACTCTTTGGAAAATGGTAACATTGATGATGTTGTCACAATAAGTCCTAGAGCGGTAAAGGAAGAGGGAACAAGAGTTTTTTTAGTTGAAGGTGAAAGGGTCCCTTTAAAAAAGCTAATTCAAGGAATGCTGATTAACTCAGGGAATGACGCGGCAGTAGCAATCGCTGAACATATAGACGGAAGTGTAGAAGAGTTTGCAGTAAATATAAATAAGTATTTAAGGGAGGAAGTAGGGGTAAGCAATACGAATTTTACTAATCCAAATGGATTGTTTAATGAAAATCATTATACAACTGCTAAAGATTTAGCCTTAATAACCAATTATGCAAAAAAGAATCCAGTGTTCACAGAGATTTTCGGAACAAAAGAGCTCCCTTGGAGTGGTGAGTCTTGGGAAACGACACTCTTGACCCACCATCGTCTTTTAAAAGGCGAGATTCCTGTTGAAGGAATTACTGGTGGAAAAACTGGTTTTGTAGATGAATCAAAACACACATTAGCAACAACTGCGGAAAATGATAATTTAAAGCTGACTGCCATTGTTTTAAAAGGGGATAGAAGCAAGGATACGTATCAGGATACAGAAAAACTGATTGAATATGGTTTAAAGAACTTTCAACATCGCGTTATTAAACAAAACGAGTTATTTAAAATGAAAGATAAAGAATATTATACTAAAAGTGATATTGTTGTTACAGAGCATATCAATGGATCAAAAGAAAGTGTTACCGATAAAGGTGTGCTCGAAGTTGTAAACGATGGTGATGTCATTCAATCTATACAACTTGAAGTAAAAGAACCTAAACAAGTAAAAGGAAAAGTAAAAAAGGGAAAGCTGTTAACTAGTGAAGAGAGCAGTGTAAATATTATTTATGGAATAATAGTTATTGCATTTGCGGGACTTTTTCTGGGCGTTAGAAAAAGATTAGTGAAGAGACAATAATGTAATAAAGCCATGGAGAGATATACTCTTCATGGCTTTTTTTGAATCATATTCGAAAGCAGCAGCATGAGAAAAGAAATGAGTACCATTGATAGAACGAATGCCCATGCTAAGCCCATATTACCGGATTCCATCGCAACATAAATCGCTGTTGGAGCTGTTTGTGTTTTTCCTGGGATATTCCCAGCAAACATTAATGTTGCTCCAAATTCACCCATAGCTCGTGCAAAACTCATAATCAGCCCGGAGATTATTGCAGGAAGTGTCAAAGGCAGGGATACCAATAAAAATACCTTTCCTCTGCTTCCGCCATCCACTTTTGCTGCATCTTCTATATCTTTATCGACCGATTGAAAGCCTAATTTAACAGATTGGTACATAAGAGGAAATGCAACAGTGGTTGAAGCAATAATCGCAGCCCAGGGTGTAAACATGATGGAATGTTGGAAAAATCCTTCAATTAAGGCACCGATTGGGCTGTTTCTTCCAAAAAAGTATATCAGTAAAAATCCTATCACCGTTGGCGGTAAAACGATCGGCATCATAAGGAAGGTTTCAAGCAGCATCTTACCTTTGAATTTCTTGTTATATAAAAGTCTAGCAAAAAAAATGCCAAAAAAGCTAACAATAATAACGGAAATAAAAGCAACTTCTAGAGAGAATCTAAGGGGCTGCCAAAATTCATATGCAAACATGATTATCAATCCAATACTATAAAACCAAATTTTTTAAAACTTGTTTTTGCGGTTTTACTTTGTAAATAGTCAAGAAATATTTCAGCTTCTTTTTTATGGGATGTAGTTTTTATTATGCCTGCAGGATAAATAATCGAATCGTGAGTCTGATCACCTGCAGTTGCCACAACATGTACTTTATCAGATACTTTTACATCTGTCATATAAACAATGCCTGCGTCAACATTACCTGTTTCTACATATGTAAGAACTTGGCGAACATCCTTTGTTTGAATGACAATAGGTTGAATTTGTTCCCAAATACCAGTATTTTGTAGTGTTTGTTTAGCATATTTACCGGCTGGAACAGACTCTGGTATACCGATTGCAATTTTTTTAACCTGACTATCCGTCAAATCAGAAAAACCATTTAGTTGTAAAGAATTTTCTTTGTTAGTGATTAACACAAGCTGGTTACCTAATAAATCAATCTGCTTTTGTGCATCGATTAAACCTTCTTGTATTAATTCTTTAAATTGGTCAGGTGATGCAGATAGGAAGAGATCAACAGGTGCTCCTTGGAGAATTTGTTGTTTCAAGGCTCCAGAGCTCCCTATATTGTACAAAATTTTTATGTTTTTATTTTCTTTTTCGAAATTCTCTTTTATTTCTATTAGTGATTCATTGAGACTAGCAGCAGCTGAAATGGTCAATTCTACTGGTTTAGTTTGGGGTGATTCCTTTGATGAACATGCCGATAGGCCAAGTATGACAAAGGCAAGGCCTACAAGTAATAACTTCTTCATGTATTATGTCCTCTCAAAATCTATCAAAGTGTCTTCTATCATTATAACGAAAGAATTTTCTTGATTAAAGTAGGGAGGTATAAAAAAAACTGCCTTGGTTGGCAGTTTAAGTAACGAATCACTTATTGTGTTGTTTTACCGACTTACTGGAGTCTGCTTTCTACCTGCTGACACACTTCATCTGCGGTCATTCCATTTGCTTCAATGACTGAGCCTTTTGTAAAGGTATCCTGCATACCCATTACATTAGAATCTAAACCTGTAACAACACAGCAATCGCAATTCTGTGCATCAGATTCCTGTCTTAATTGAACCACATCATGTCCTTTTTCCCTTAAAGCTTGTTGAATATCTGATAGGGATTCTTCTACACCAATTTTCGCCATACAAAACACCTCCTCAATCAATATCATGCCAAAGTTCTCCATAATTATTCTGTATAAGTCACGATAATCTTCAAAAACTAAAAGAGGAGGTGTAACCATGGGAAAGCGAAAAAAAGATCCATCCACCATTGGCCTGGCTTCACCGCAAGTTGAAGGCCAAGGAACAACAACAACAGAAACAGGAACAAGAGAAGCTTCATCATCACGCCGTAAGCAGAAGAGAGATTTATAAAGAAAAGGTTATGTATAAGCAAAGAATAAATTTTGGCACCTGTTGATTTGCGGAAGGCACGAGAC
>NZ_NPDD01000133.1 GCF_002272245.1 Bacillus sp. 7884-1
GCGCTTAAGCGCCGAGGAGGCTTCCCGGACCGCCCTAAGGTGCGCGAAGTGCCTGGAGCACAAATCAACAGACATATGTAAAATAGCAAAACAAAGCGGGCACTCGGAGTGCCCGCTTTACTTACTAATTATTGTTATACATCTCTGCCACTTGTTTTTGAACATCACTATTTTCAAGATACTCATCATAAGTCATTTGCTTATCAACTAAACCATTCGGAGTTAATTCGAAAATCCGGTTAGCAATCGTTTGGATAAACTGGTGGTCATGTGAAGAAAAGAGAAGAGACCCTTTAAAGTTTATCAAACCATTGTTTAATGCGGTAATGGATTCCAAATCAAGATGGTTTGTCGGCTCATCAAGAAGTAAAACGTTTGCTCCATTTAACATCATCTTAGAGAGCATACAACGAACTTTTTCTCCTCCAGAAAGGACGCTTGCTTTCTTAAGCACTTCTTCTCCGGAAAATAGCATTCTGCCTAAGAATCCTCTTAAGAAGCTTTCGCTTTCATCTTTAGGCGAGAACTGACGAAGCCAATCAACTAAATTCAATTCGCTGTTTTCAAAAAACTCGGAGTTATCTTTAGGGAAATAGGCTTGTGAAGTGGTAATACCCCATTTAAAGGTGCCACTGTCAGCTTCCATTTCACCCATTAATATTTTGAAAAGAGTTGTTTTCGCAACTTCATTCGGTCCAACAAGAGCAATTTTATCACCTTTGTTCATAAAAAAGCTTACATTATTAAGGACTTTTACGCCGTCAATTGTTTTTGTTAAGCCTTCAACCATTAATAAATCATTACCAATTTCTCGTTCCGGTGTAAATCCTACGAACGGATAACGGCGAGAGGATGGTCGAATGTCGTCTAGCGTAATTTTATCTAATAACTTCTTACGAGAAGTAGCTTGCTTTGACTTAGAAGCATTCGCACTAAATCGAGCAATAAAAGCCTGTAACTCTTTTATTTTCTCTTCTTTCTTTTTGTTAGCATCAGAAGTCAGTCTTGTCGCTAATTGACTAGACTCATACCAGAAATCATAGTTACCTACATAAATTTGAATTTTACCGAAGTCTAAATCAGCGATATGTGTACAAACTTTATTTAAGAAATGACGGTCATGGGATACAACAATGACTGTATTTTCAAAGTTTATCAAGAACTCTTCTAACCATTGAATGGCTTTAATATCTAAGTGGTTCGTCGGCTCATCCAGCAGCAGTACGTCAGGTCTGCCAAAAAGTGCCTGCGCTAAAAGAACCTTAACCTTTTCAGAACCTGTTACTTCAGCCATTTTTTTATAATGTAAGTCTTCACCAATACCTAGTCCTTTTAAAAGAATCGCTGCTTCTGGCTCCGCTTCCCAGCCGTTTAATTCAGCAAATTCACCTTCAAGCTCAGCAGCTTTCATTCCATCTTCATCTGTGAAGTTTTCCTTCATATAGATAGCATCTTTTTCTTGCATTACTTGATAAAGTCTTGCGTGACCCATAATTACAGTCTTTAATACTTCCTGTTCCTCGTATTCAAAGTGGTTCTGTTTTAATACAGCCATCCGTTCGTTTGGACCAAGTTGAATTGTTCCGGTTTGAGATTCAATTTCTCCGGATAGGATCTTTAGGAATGTTGACTTCCCAGCGCCATTTGCACCAATTAGACCATAGCAATTTCCAGGCGTAAATTTAATATTTACATCTTCAAACAACTTACGGTCACCATATCTTAAACTTACGTTACTAACAGTTATCATTTATCATTATCCTCCAACAGCAAAATATCTACTAATTATACCATTAAATTGGATGAAGAGCGAATTCTTTGTTGAATGAGAGAATTTATTAGAAAATAATAAAACAAATTGCAGAAAATTTTTCTAATTTTTTTTCGTCGTTTTCACACTTTATTCATATTTTTGTTGTAAAATTATTGTAAAGAAGTACTGAAGGAATAAAGTAGGTGAGAAGTATGTCGAAAAAGCAACTTACTGAACTCGTTAACAAGTTAAAACAGGCCGGAATAAAAGCAAGTTTAACCAAACCAAAGTCCAACTACCTATTATCTCTGCAGCAAATAAAAAAGTTTCCTTCATCCGTGAATTAAATAGGTATTAAAAAGCGATTAATCCAAAGGACTAACCGCTTTTTTTATGTTTATTCAATTTCACTCATGATTTCTTCATAGACTTGTTGTTTATCAAACTCTTCTCCCATTGGGAATTTAGAAATGAATTTATTATTTTCATCGATTAAATAGGTAAACGATGTATGAACAAATTGGCCGTTTCCAGGGTCTTTATATTGAAACTGGAGTGATTCTGCAACTTCCCTAATCTTTTTTTGGTCAGCTTTGATATTTTCTTGATCGCCAGTGAGGAAAATCCAATTATCGGAATTTGGAATTTCAAAAGCCTTCATGTATTTTTGTATCACTTCAGGTGTGTCCCGGTAAGGGTCGATAGTAATCGTAAGAAACTCAATTTCTTTCCCGAAGACATTGCTTTTTTCTAAATCACCCTGTAATTGAACCATCTTTTGTGTAGTGGTCGGGCAAATATCTGGACAATTAGTATAAATAAATTCGACAAGTTTAAGTTTATTATCATCACCAAAACTATAAGATTCACCATTCTGATTAATTAAGCTAATATTTGCAGGTATTTTGGAGCTTGCATCCCGAATGAGAAAATAAGAGATTCCAGCTGTAATCAATAGAAACACTGCCAAACTACATATTAGATAGATTTTTTTCATGTTTTCCCCTCCTAACATAAAGGATAAAGAAGTTTTTTGCAAAAAGATGTGGATATTTCGTGAACAAAATTGAGCCGTACAAACAAACACCATTTAGTCAATCGTACAATGGGAAACTGGACAGTTTCCGCAATCATTTTCGACCTTAAGATAATCAATATTATGAATGATTATTTTTTTATGGTCGATCGAAATAATTTTCCTTTTTTTTAAGTCAGTTAGCATTCGACTGACTATTTCTCTAGCTGTTCCACAAAAATGAGCTAAATCCTGTGTGGTAATGGGGACAGTGATATGGATTCCGTCCTCTTTATGTAAGCCATAGCTATTTGATAATCGAATTAATGTAGAATAAAGTGCTCCTTTTTTACCGTATAGTACTAAATCTCGAAATTTAGTCATGGTTCTTCTAATATGATCATTCATCCACTTAATAAACTGATAGCCAAGAGTACTGTTTTGAAATAATGCTTTCTCTAATATATCTAATTGAATACCTGCCACATGTCCATCTTCAATTACTCTAGCATTGAAAATATATCTTGGATCCTCAGTAAATAGAGTCAGCTCGCCAACGATGTCATGCCGAGAGCATAAGCGTAAATATAATTCTTCACCTTCTGCGTTCATTTTCGAAATTTGGATTCTTCCAGAAAGGATAAGGAACATTTCTGAGGCAGGCTGACCTTCTTGAAAAAGAAACGATCCTTTTTTTATTTCAATCATTCTTCCTGCGGAATGTAAGAGTTCTATTAATTCATTGGTTAGAAGATTCTCGGTTTGTGTGTCAGTAGTCATATATCCCACCTGTAATTATTTGACCTACTTTAATAATAAGTGCTAAACAAGCAAAGAAATAGTCGAAAGAAAGTCAAACGTGTTAAACATTTATGAATTTTTGCATATACTAAAAGATGTGGATAACTTTGACAAATGATTCTGATTATTGTATTCTTTAAAAGAATCAATATTTTCTTAATAAGGGAGTATGTTGTATGTTAGGTGTCGTTCTTAACTAATCCAATCAATTGGATATTTTCATTCCATTTTCGCCTTGTTCAATTTTATGAATGAATATAGGCCTATTTGAGTACGTTTTGGAATGAAGTTAAGAACAATGGGCATACCAAGCATACAGTTTTTCTCCATGCTGCTGTGTACATTTTGAGTAGACAGTTTTTTTATGGATAAAATTTGTATACAAAATGAGGAAATACTCGTTTTATTTAGCGTAGCCGCAATGACATTGTTCATTGCGGCTATTTTTATTTTATTCTGGAGGGAAAAACATTGAATAAACATACGTTTAAAGTATTGGAAGTACAAGAAATCAAAGATAGAATAGCAGAATTTGCATTGACGAATGAAGGAAAAGAAAAAATCTATAATCTTACGCCATCCACACATCTGAAACAAATTGAAGCATGGCTGGATGAAGTTTCTGAAGGAGTCGAAATACTCAAGAAGAGCTCGAGTGTCCCTGTCCATGGTTTGGGAGGTATGGAACAAATTTTATCTAAATTAAACAAAGGTATTGCACTGCATCCTGACCAATTATCCAAGCTTTATGATTTCTTAGATTGTTGTGGAAAAATGCGCAGGTTCATGAAGGATAAGGAATACTATGCACCAAGAGTAACCTCATATGTGGAAGTGATTGAGGAATTGCCAGAACTTGCTGGTGAAATTATTCGCTGTATTCGAAATGGAAGGGTAGATGATTATGCAACAAAAGAGTTATTAAAAATTAGAAAACAGATTGCCATTCATGAAGAGCGTCTTAAAGAAAAAACGATGCAGTTGATTCGATCCAACAAATATAAAACGTATCTACAAGAGAATGTTGTCAGTCAAAGAGATGGAAGATATGTTATTCCTATTAAGAAGGAATACCGAAATAAAATTAAAGGGGCAGTTTTAGATACCTCTGCTTCAGGGTCAACATTATTTATTGAGCCGGAGGAAATCGCTTTATTTCAAGAACAATTAACGTGGCTGTTAGCGGATGAGGATGTTGAAGTCCAAAAGGTCTTGTCCTATTTAACAGGATTAGTAGAAGAGAAAGAACAGCAAATTCTATTAGCCATCGAAACGATGGTCCATTATGACTTTTTGTTTGCGAAGGCAAAATATAGTCGGTCTATTAATGGTGTGAAGGTTAAGGTGAATGATGAGCAGGAGATAAAGTTAATTCAGGCAAAGCACCCTCTCCTTGGTGATAAAGCCGTTCCGTTATCCTTAGTAATGAAGGATGGCCAAAGTGCACTAGTGATTACTGGTCCAAATACAGGTGGAAAAACAGTAAGTATTAAAACGGTTGGTTTGTTGACACTCATGGTACAGTGCGGTCTCCATATCCCGGCATCTGAAGAAAGTAATCTTAGTATCTTTCAGCGTATCCTAGTGGATATTGGTGATGGTCAGAGTATTACTGAAAATTTAAGTACGTTTAGCTCGCGGATAGTAAATATTATTGAAATCCTTAAGGAAACAAATGACCAGACTTTAGTTCTTCTTGATGAGCTTGGATCCGGAACAGATCCTGGGGAAGGAATGGGGCTTGCAACTGCGATTTTAGAGCAGCTGTTTAATAAAGGAGCAGTGCTTTTAGCTACGACCCACTATAGTGAAATAAAAGAGTTTGCTGAAGAACATCCAGGATTTATTAATGGGTCGATGGAATTTGATATTGAGACTCTTAGTCCAACGTACCGTCTTAATATAGGAAAAGGAGGGGAAAGTCAGGCATTTGCAATTGCTCTAAAACTAGGAATTCATCCGAAAATTATTGAGAGAGCACATCAAGTAACATATAAAGAAATTAAAAATTATGCCAATAAGGAAACAGATATCTGGAAACAGAAGGAATTAGAAAAACAAGTAATTGTAAATAAATACAAAAATAGAAAAAAAAGCGTTATACCGGCGGAGAAGATTCCTGAATTCATTCAAGGGGACAATGTAAAAATCTCACCAACTAATGAGGTCGGGATTGTTTATAGCGGTCCTGATCAACAAGGGAATTATGTGGTCCAGGTCAAAGGAGAAAAAATATCTGTCAACCATAAAAGAATAAAGCTTTATATCGCGGCAAACGAACTTTATCCGGATGATTATGATTTTGATATTATCTTTCAAACAAAAGAGAATAGGAAGAAAGGAAAAATACTTTCAAAAAGGCATGATGATGAAATAATCATTGATTACACTGATATATAATGAAAACAGCCTTCCTACTCGGAAGGCTGCCTATTATTTAATTGTTTCTTGGCGAGCAGCTGTTTCACTTGGTTATAACTTAAGCCTGATTGACTGTTTAACCTCTTTACTTCTTCGATATCTGTTCCGACCACAGTTACTTTTTTTTCATTAATTTTCATTTAAATTATTCCTTCCTTATTTGTTTATGGTAAAGATTGTTTTATGAGCAATGAAAAGGACATTTTTGGTACATACTATAAAAAAAGGAGGCGGTTCCCATTTTTTATGGTAAAAGGGCTAAGGATGAAGAAATTGAAGTAATTATGCTTGAAACCGAAATTTATTCTTGCATGGACAATGCCTGTATTGGCTGGATGCGAAAGGAGTTTGTCACAGACGATTTGCTTTGTCCAATGTGTGGAAATGAAATGTCTACAGAAATAAGAGAGCTTCCGAAAATATAATGAAGAAAGTATTCAAAAAGACTGTCAATAAATGACAGTCTTTTATTCTTCGCCAAAATCAAAGAAATGACCCTCGTATGCTCTTTGAGCAGATTCAGAAGTAGGGAAAAGAGCATCATCGTCTTCGATCACATGAAAGGTTTCGTTTAGGAACAAGGCAAGTGCATTTGGATCCTTCGGATGAGTGACAATTTCAGCAACTTGTATATTAGCAACAGTGGGTACATGTGGATTACGATAGATTACAAACACTTCGTCTCCTGGCTTAGCACTCGCAATATCAACTATATCCATATCCATTTACCTTCCTCTTTTACAGATTTTCATTTTGTTGACGAATTTCATCACCAGCCAACATGATCGTTGCATCCTCAATATCCTTATGTTCGTCTACAGAATCACCTGGAACATATTTTTGAGAAGGATATATTCCCCCTTGAATGGATGTTTGCTTTTTTTTCGATGAAGTAGTTTCATTTGCCACACAAACACCTCCTTTACTAAGTTTTTGCTATCTGAAATGTGTTTATTCCTTCCTTATTTTAGAATACAAAAAACTCCCCATCTCTGGGGAGCATGCGCATTATATTCTATTCGTTTTTATTAGCTAAACAGCGATCACATTCGATTAAGTAGCTTTCTGCTTGTTCTTCCATATGCTGCCCACATTCTGGACATTCCTTCTTTGGCAAAGTGCGGAAAAATTCAACTGGACTAATTAACATTAAAATACCCCCTCTTTTTTAATACAGTTTATTAACCTTTTATTTGTTGTAGTACAGCTTATTTAAAAAAATTTGTTCTCTTTATTCTTCTCTTTTTGCTAAACAGCGATCACATTCCATTAAGTAGCTTTCTGCTTGTTCTTCCATATGCTGCCCACATTCTGGGCATTCCTTTTTTTGCAAAGTGCGGAAAAATTCAACTGGATTTACTAACATGATTAAAAATCTCCTCCTTTTTTAATACAGTTTATTTATTATCAACCTGTTGTAGTACAGTATAATCAAAAAAATTAAGTTTGTGTAGTCCTTTTTGATAAATAATTTAATTTTTTTGAAAAATGATACATTTATCCTGTAAGAATATTCTGTGCAAGTTTGGTCCTGCTATGTATGTTGTAAAAAAATTATTTGGTTAATATAATGTAAATTTGACAATTTTGTGAACTAAAACACTTCACTACCGTATTTATTTCCATTACAATCTAGTAGAAAGAGAATAGGTCAAAGGGGGAATGCCCTAAATGGATACAGTTTCTGGCGAATTTCATTCATATTTAATTGTTATTGCCATAGGACTCACCATCATGGCTTCATATACTGGTTTAGATATGTTTACGTTAATAAAAAATTCAAAGAATAATAAAAGACTTTTATATCTTGGCGGCTCTGTATCGATGGGAGTGGGGATATGGGTCATGAATTTTGTCGGGTTAATTGCAGCTGATATTACTCGCTTTTCTAGTTACCAAATACCCTTGACCATTTTATCCATTCTAATAGGGATTGCTTTTTCAGGAATGGCTTTTATACCTCTGTTTGGCAAGGAAATTCGTTCCATTCATTTGCTTTTTGGAAGTTTATTTTTAACAATAGCTGTTTTTGCTATTCATATTATAAGTATTTATGCTATGAATCTGACGATTAAATATAATATTCCTATTTTTGTATTTTCGGGACTATTAATATATGGGTCTTTTTTATTTTCCTTATGGATTCTTTTTTCTTCTAAAATCTACTCAAAAGGAAGCCAGACATGGTTAAAACCAATTAGTGCGCTAATTATTTCAAGTGCGATTGTAGAAGGGCATTTTCTTTTAAAAAGAGCCTCAACGATTATTTCAACCAACAATCCAATGAATGAAATCATTAATGAAGAGACATTTTTAATATATTTAGTATTATTTGTAACAGTATTAATAATAAGCGGGTTAATTGCCTCTAGTACCTTAATTAGTAAGCAGCTGGCCGAATCAGATACGAATCTAAATGATATCAAAGCTGCTTTAGATGCTTCGACAATTGTAGCTATCACAGACCCTTCAGGTACGATTGTTTATGTGAATGATAAGTTTGAAGAAATTTCAAAGTATAAAAAGGAGGAAATTATCGGAAAGAACCATCGGATGTTAAATTCAGGATACCACCATAAAGAGTTTTTTCAGGATTTATGGACTGACATACAAGCTGGGAAGACATGGAGGGGTGAGATAAGAAATAAAGCAAAGGATGGCTCCTATTATTGGGTTGATACAACAATTGTCCCTTTCTTAGATAAAAAGGGTAAACCGATTCAGTATATTGCCATTCGTTCTGATATTACCAATCGAAAGAATGCGGAACAAGCTCTTTTAGAATCGATAAAAGAAACTCAGGATATTTCATTTGCTCTTGATCAATCGTCCATCATTGCAATTACAGATGAAAAGGGAAAGATTACAAGTGTAAATGATAAGTTCTGTGAAATATCGAAATACAGCCGTGAGGAATTACTAGGTGAGGATCACAGAATATTAAATTCTGGCTTCCATGGAAAGGAATTCTTCAAAGATCTCTGGAGGACGATTGGTCAAGGATCGGTTTGGAAGGGCGAGATATGTAACAGAGCAAAAGATGGTACACATTATTGGGTTGATACGACAATCGTTCCATTTTTAAATGACAAAGGAAAGCCATATCAATATGTTGCCATTCGAACAGATATTTCTGATCGAAAAAGAGCAGAAGAACATTTAAAAGAATCAATAAAAGATAATACAGATATTCGCTTTGCCCTAGACCAATCTACGATAGTTGCCTTTACGGACGCGAAGGGAATTATAACAAGTGTAAATGATAAGTTATGTGAGATTTCAAAATATAGCCGGGAAGAGATTATTGGAAAAGATCATGCCATCTTAAACTCAGGGTATCATCCAAAATTATTCTTTAAGGATTTATGGAAAACGATTGGTGAAGGAAAGGTTTGGAAAGGCGAAATAAGAAATAAAGCCAAGGATGGAACTTTCTATTGGGTAGATACGACAATCGTTCCTTTCTTAAGTGAAAAAGGAAAACCATATCAATATGTGGCGATTCGCAATGATATAACAGAGCGTAAGAAAACAGAAGAGGTACTCCATCGTCAGGATAAGCTTGCTGCCGTCGGTCAATTAGCTGCGGGTGTAGCCCATGAAATTCGAAATCCGTTAACATCTATGAAGGGATATGCAGAGTTTCTGACATTAGATGAGCAAGATCCTGAACGCTTGGAATTTATGAATATTATATTAGATGAAATTGAGCGTGTTAATACCATTGTAGAGGACTTCATGGTTTTGGCAAAACCTAAAATGGTGGAATTAGAAGAAAAGAACGTGGTACCTATAATTAAAAATGTGGTATCCCTTTTAGAGTTTGAAGCAAGAAAGAAGCATGTTAAACTTACGTTTGATTGTCCTCATGAAATTATCCAAATTGAGTGTGATGAAAACCGCTTAAAGCAAGTGTTTTTGAACTTTATTAAAAACGGAATAGAAGCAATGCCAAATGGCGGGGAACTACACGTAAAAACGATGATTCATGACAACAATGTTCAAATATCCATTCAGGACACTGGAGTTGGGATATCAAAAGAAAAATTAAAACAACTCGGTGAACCATTCTATACGACGAAGAAAAATGGAAACGGACTTGGATTAATGGTCAGCTTCAAAATTATTGAAAATCATAATGGAAAAGTTTTTGTTGAGAGTGAGCCAAATAAAGGAACAACTTTCAATATCCTCTTACCGGCAAAACCAGCATGATGAAAAACGGAAGATACTCTCTTCCGTTTTTTTGTTACCCTTTCAAACATTTCGAAAAATAGACAATTATTTTTTTAAAAAACAAAGCTACTTTTAGGATAAATAGATTAATATGTTTATATAAGTACAAATGTTTGAATTGGGAGGGGAAAATGTGGGGGAAGCAAATTTAGTTAAAACGATTTGCGGTTATTGCGGCACAGGCTGCGGTTTAGTGTTAGAAGTCAAAGATAATCGAATAATGAAAATACGCGGTGATAAAGATGCACCGGTTAATAAAGGTCAAACCTGTGTGAAAGGCGCCTTTGCTTATGAATACGTTCATTCGAACAATAGATTAATCAATCCACTTATTCGGAAAGCTGGGCAATTAGTAGAAACAACATGGGATGAGGCATACCAATATATTGCAGATAAATTATCCTCGATTAGAGATACTTGGGGACCTAATGCAATCTCGATGTTTGCTTGTGCTAGAACAACCAATGAATCAAATTATGTTACACAAAAGTTTATGAGGACAGTGATTGGCAGTAATAATATAGATGGATGTAACCGCACCTGACACGCACCAAGTGTTGCCGGTCTGGCAACTGTTTTTGGAAGCGGTTCCCCAACGAATACATTAGAGGATTTTGACAGAGCAGAAGTATTGCTGCTTATGGGATCAAATACCACAGAAGCACATCCGATTATAGCAAACCGAATAAAGAAAGCTATTAAAAATGGACTTAAAGTAATCGTCATTGATCCAAGAAAGATTGACATGGTTAAATTTGCTCATCGTCATTTGCAAATCAAGGTTGGCACAGATATTGCATTAATTAATGCCTTCCTTCGAGTTATTATAAAGGAAAATCTATACAACGAAGAGTTCATTCAGCAATTTACAATTGATTTCGAATCTTTAAAAAAGCATGTTGAGATGTACACACCTGAATATGCTTCTTCCATTACTGGCTTAAATGCAGAGGATATTGTAACGACAGCCAGGGAATATGCTAGTTCAAGTGGTTCAATGATTGCTTATACACTTGGAATCACAGAACACCATTGTGGTGTTAATAATGTCTTTGATATAGCAAATCTTGCTTTATTGACTGGTAATATCGGTAAAGAGGGAACAGGCATTATGCCATTACGCGGGCAAAACAACGTTCAAGGTGCAGGGGATATGGGGTGCCTGCCAAACCAACTGGCAGGATCAATGAGTTTAGTCAATGATGAATACCGAGCACGTTATGAAAAAGAATGGAATGTTAGGCTAAATCCTCATGTTGGTGACACTCAAACAAGAACCTTTGACCGACTCGAAAATGGCGAGTTAAAGGCACTTTACATTATTGGAGAGAATCCATTGCTCGCTGATGTTCATATGAACCATACAAAAAAGCTAATGGAAAAGCTAGATTTGTTAATTGTGCAGGATATATTCCTAACAGAAAGTGCAAAAATGGCAGATGTGGTCCTTCCGGCTTGTTCATGGGGGGAGGTTGACGGAACTTATACCAATACAGACCGAAGAGTTCAAAGAGTTCGCAAAGCTGTAGAGCCTGGGAAAAATGTTAAAGAAGATTGGGTTATATTGTGTGAGCTTTCAACGATAATGGGCTATCCAATGAACTATTCAAGCAGTGAAGAAATCTGGAATGAGGTTAGAAAACTCGCTTGGGAGATGTATGGTGGTATTTCTTACGAAAGACTAGAAAAAGAATATAGTATACATTATCCATGCCCAACTGAAGATCATCCTGGCACATTGATCATGCATGAGAGGTTTCACAATCGGGGTTCTGTTGTGAAAAAATCACCATTTGTACCAGTAGATTTCACAGAACCATTGGAACTCCCAGATGACGAGTATCCTTTCACCTTAACTACAGGCAGACGTTATGAATCGTATAACACACATTCGCAAACACGTTACTATGCACCAGGCGTTAAGGTAAAGCAAACGGAAGAAACGGTGGATATTCATCCAGATGATGCCCTTGCCTTAGGGATTATCGATGGTGAAGTGGTTCAAGTTCGTTCCCGAAGAGGAGAGTTAACGGTTAAAGCCAAAATTACAGAAATGGTTGTCCCTGGACTTGTGTTCATGAGCTTCCATTGGAGTGAAACACCAACAAATGTCTTAACATTAAACGAATATGACCCGATATCAGGTACTGCAGAATACAAAGCATGTGCAGTAGCCATTTCTCGAATATAAAAGAAGGCACGGAATTCAGATTCCGTGCCTTTATTATTTAATGAAACAAAAAAACAAGCTGGAAGTTACCCAGCTTGCTTAACCAATTGTTTAACTTCAGTTGTTTTTCTTTGATAGTATAAAAAGTTCAATGCAAAAGCAATGACGTAAAAGCCAATGAAGAAATAGAATGCTGTTACGTATGAACCTGTTGTATCAACGGACCATCCAAAAAGCTTAGGAATGAGGAAGGAACCGTAGGCTGCAAATGCTGCTGAAAACCCTATTACTGGTGCAGCTTCTTTTGGAATGAAAATGGTTGGGATCATTTGGAACGTTGATCCAGAACCAATCCCAGAAGCAAGGAATAAAACAAGGAATGAACCTAAGAAACCAGCAAACTGATTAATATTTAAGAAGTAAATAACTCCTAATGCACCAATAGTCATAACCCCAAATACATAAGCCGTTACTCTAGCTCCACCGAATTTATCAGCCATCCAGCCGCCAACAGGTCTTGCAGCAGCTGCAACTAACGCACCAAGGAAGGCAAGTGAGATATATTCAGGGAACTGTGATTTTAATAGAAGCGGGAATGCTGCTGAATAGCCAATAAAAGAACCAAATGTTGCGATATAAAGTACTGTCATAATCCAAGTGTGCTTACGTTTTACAATAACAAATTGATCTGCAACTGATTGTTTCGCACCTGGAACGTTATCCATTTTAAAGTAGGCAAGTAATGTCATAATCACAATCGGAATTACCCAAATGAATGCTGCATTTTGTAACCATATTTGTTGACCGTTTGCTAATACTTGACCCTTACCTGCAAATGCGAAAGCACCAGTTGTAACGATTAATGGTGTTACAAATTGTACAACTGACACACCCATGTTTCCTAAACCGCCATTAATACCTAAAGCCGTACCTTTTGCTTTTTTCGGGAAGAAAAAGCTAATATTTGCTGAAGAGGAAGAGAAGTTACCTCCACCAAGACCACAAAGTGCTGCTAACAATAACATAATTGAAAATGGAGTGTCAGGATTTTGTACCGCGAATCCAATCCCAATAGCGGGAATGGCTAAGACGGCTGTTGAAATGACAGTCCAGTTTTTCCCACCAATAGAACCGACTGCAAAAGTATAAACAAATCGAAGAGTTGCTCCAACAAGACCTGGGATCGCTGCTAATGTGAATAATTGTTCGTCTGTAAAATTGAAGCCAATATCATTTAGTCTTATTGCCACCACAGACCAAATCTGCCAAACAATAAACGCAAGCATTAAAGAAGGAACAGAAATCCATAGATTTCTTTGTGCGTGTTTTTTTCCTTCTGCTTTCCAAAACTTTTCATCCTCAGGATTCCAATAATTAATTCGTGCCATATTATATCTCTCCCTAAATCCACATTCATTTTTTTCTACGTGGATGTTATTTGTGTTTTCACTATAAATCAGATGGTAACATGATTTTTGTGACGTACGTCACAAAAATAGTGAAGGAAATGTGAACTTGAGGTAAAAGACAAAAAGTTGTAATATTTTGTTCGGTTTAGCTCTTTGACGAAAAATAAAAGACCCTCCGAAGAAGGTTAAAGAGTTCCGTTTTGAAGTGCTTTTCTTAAAATACGTGCCGAAATGACAGTCGTATTGGCATCGTTATGGGTACATAAATAAGTAAATCTCGCCAAGTTGGCGAGTTTCTTTTTTAGGAATACAAAAACCTTAATTATATAAAACCTCACCGTAATGCATCAAAATGAGGTTCTCTTGATTTTTGAAGAAGGCTCATTTCTTTTTAAATAAAATGTCTTTCCCGTAATCGAGTAACCAGCTATAGTAAAATAAGCGGAGATGTTCCGGTTAAATACAGAATGGAGCTCGTTTCGGGATAAATAAGGGGAGTTTTTCCGACTATGCAGAGCAAAATCTCCCATTTTCGAATGTTTCGAGGCAATAGGCGGAATCTCGCCGTCTATTTAAGCCCTTTTTAATAATAATTACTAATTAAGCGGAAATTTTCCGTCTATTTATCAGCTCGGGTGCTTAATCTAACCTGGTCCCCCAACCGTCTAAGTGCGGACCCTCTTGATCCTAGATGCGGGAAAGAAAAATAAAATTGGTATTCAAAACGGCACTGCAAATGACAGAATTTTTGACCTCTTTATTAATTGTACAATACTTATTGTCCATCATAATAATGACGTCAATTGTTATGTCAAAGTTAATGAAATTTGGTAGAAACCTTGATAAATAAAGAAAAAGACGTATGCCAATTCATAAGTCAATTCTTGTGTTTTTTAATAAGAAAGCACCCGAAAACGGAAGCCTTTAGAAGAAGGTCTATAGGCTATGATTTCTTTTTATTATCAACTTCATGAAACATGCCAACATAATTTTTTGTGTCGCCACTGTCATCGCGAATGGCAGTAATTGTTAACCACTCTTGGTAAATTTCTTGGTTTTTTCGTTTGTTCCAAATGAACCCTTCCCAGTAGCCTGCATTTATCAAACTATCCCACATCTTTTTATAGAAGGTATTATCATGTTCTCCAGATTGAAGTACACTCGGTGTTTTTCCAATCACTTCATCCATGGTATAACCTGTTATTTTTGTAAAAGCGGGATTGACACTTTGAATAATTCCATTTTTATCAGTAACAGTAATTCCATCAGTAGCATGATTGACAATTTTGGCGGAAATATCCTGCTTTTCACGATAGTAGAGCCAGACGACTAGGATTGAAGCTGCTAATGAAAATTCTGATAGCGACATGAAGCCAATTGCATAGTGTCCAGTCCAATTAAAGAGAATGGTCAAAATGATTGGCGGAAAAAAGCCTCCAAGTCCACCCATCGCTGAGACAATACCATTTACGATTCCTGCCTGTTTCGAAAAATATAAAGGTACTAATTTGAAAATGGTACCATTTCCGAGTCCTGCACAAATAGCAACGAATAAACAGCCAAATGAATAAATTGGAAGAGATGGAGTAAAAGCCAATAGAAAACCGGCAAAAGTAAGTCCAGAAAAAACACCTATTAAAATAAAAAATGGATTTAATTTATCTCCAAGCCAACCGCCAATTGGCCGGAAAACAGTAGCCAATGCGATAAAACCAGCTGTACGTAAGCCAGCATCTACTTTATCTAAATCAAAATGATTGACTAAGAAAGAAGGCAAATAGATTGTAAAGGCAACAAATGATCCGAACGTAATGAAATAGAATAAACTTAAAAACCAAAGCTTTTCATTTTTATAAACTTCTTTTATTTGATTAGATAAGGAGTTGTTAGCCTTTTTCTCATTTTTATCACCGAAAAGAAAATTTAAGACTGCAAAGACCAAGACAACAACGAGGAATATCTGTATCGTCATTCTCCATCCAAATGCATTTGCTAGAACGGGTGAAGCGAACGATGTAAGTGCTGTTCCAATATTCCCAGCACCATAAATTCCATTAATAAAGCCATGTTTTTCTTTTGGGTAATATTTAGGCAGGGAAGTAACACCTACAGAGAAAACTGCTCCGCCAATACCGAGCATTAATCCACCCAAAATCAACATGAATAGTGAGTTAGCAATGCTTAGAATTCCAATAGGCAGTAATAAAACAATAAAACTAATTGTAAAAATGGTTCTAGCACCAAACCGATTTGTCCAATATCCAATTGGAACTCTAAGTAAGGACCCAAGGATTACAGGTACGGCCGTGGCCAAGGAAATTTGCGTTGATGATAGTTTAATATCTGCTTGAATGTATGGCATAAGTGATGAAATAAGCACCCAGACCATAAAACCGGCAACAAGGCTTGTAGTTTGAAGATATAATTGTTTTGTACCTTGAGACATTCCAATCCCCCTTCATTTCCAATATGTGTAGTATTTCCATTTAAAATCTATACTACGAAATTTTTGCACATAAACACTTATTGGTAAATTTTTCTTAGTGTATTATAGAACAATTTTCTAGATTTAACTATGAACTATGGCACAAATCTACGAATATAGTAAGATTTATAAGAAAAATGGAAAATATCTCCTCGCTCGTGTATTATCATATTAATTTAATTTAAAATCAATCATAAAAAATGATGAGATTAGGGTAGGAGGAAGTTTATGAATTTTCAACAATTAGAATCATTTGATCAGCAATATGCATTGATGAAAGAACTTTCAGAGCGATTTTTGTCAAGAGCTCATCAAGTAGATATCGAGGGAAGTTTTCCATACGAGAATATTCAAGATTTAAAAGATAGCGGTTATACCTCATTAACGGTTCCTAAGAAGTATGGGGGAAGAGAAATTTCTTTGTATGACATGCTTCGTTTTCAAGAAAAAATTGCTGAGGGAGATGGTGCAACCGCGCTATCAATCGGCTGGCATATGGGGATTATCAAAAATCTCTCAGAAAAAAATTCTTGGGATGAAATCATCTTTAAAAAAATCTGTAAAGACGTAAGAAATGGTTACTTAATCAATAGTGCTGCAACAGAGCCAAAAACAGGAAGCCCGACCCGTGGAGGAAAGCCTGAAACCTCAGCTTATAAAGAGGGGAATAATTGGATAATAAACGGGAGAAAAACCTTTACTACCATGGCCCCCGTATTAGATTATTTTATTGTAAGTGCAACGATAAAAGCTACCAATCATGTAGGAAACTTCCTCATCCCTAGATCCTCAAAAGGAATATTTATTGAAGAAACCTGGGATAGTATTGCCTTACGTGGAACGGGAAGTCATGATTTAGTTCTTCACAATGTATCCATACCTGAGGAATTCTTTGTTGAGCAACTTGGAAATGAGGGTAAGAAACCAAATGGCTGGCTTCTTCATATACCAGCTTGTTATCTTGGGATAGCAAAAGCGGCAAAGAAATATGCGATAGAATTTGCTAAAGATTATTCTCCTAATAGTGTTGAAGGTACAATCATTGACTTACCGAACGTCCGGCAAAAAATAGGGGAAATGGAATTGAAGCTGATGGAGTCAGAGTATTTCTTATATTCTGTCGCAAAGCAATGGGATGATTCTGACGAGCTGCGCAGAGGGAAAATGGGTCCAATCCTTGGAGCAGCCAAATTAAATGTTACAAATAATGCCATTGGTGTAGTGGATTTAGCAATGAGATTAGTAGGAGCAAAAAGTTTGTCGTTAAAAAATCCTTTGCAGCGATACTATCGTGATGTGCGAGCAGGGCTTCACAACCCGCCAATGGATGATATGACTATCCAAATTTTAGCAACCCACGCCATTAAACAATTTGATTAAATTTTACTCACCTTGAACACTTTAACTATTAAGGGGTGAGAAAATGCCAAGAGGAAAGGAATTAAGCCAGCTTCCTAAATCAGAAACCACAATTGATGTAGGCACAAATACAAAGGATGTACTAAAAAAAGGCTTCGATCAACAAATTAAGCCTAAGCCTAGAGATCTGGATAAGGAAAACGAAGATATGATATAGTCGCAAATCTCCAAATATAAAAATACCTCCACCTTTATTCGAAAGGTGGAGGTGTTTTTTAGTCTTCAACAAGTTCCCCTATCTCAACAATCGTTCTTTCTTCAAGAGGACCTCTGAGGTGTACAGTAGCTGTTCTTCCATCCTCGTTTAATTGGTCAATCCAGACAGAAGTTCCATTATATTTGACTTCAATATCTGCAGAAGACGATAGAATTTGTTTAACACGGTTTACATTCATATTTTCACTCCTAATATTATTGTCATTTTATTTTTACCTTGATTTGGGTTTTCATTCGCTAATTTGTAACCGCTTTCTACTATTGTTAATAGTTCTAAAAGGATAGCTTGTTCTATATTCTTTAAAAGATAAGACTAAAATCATATTGCATGCTCTAAATTTCCGGTTTATGATTACTTAGAAAAAGATACCTAAAATAATTTGAAACTTAATGGGTTTCCTTTCGTCTTATATAAAAGAAGTTCAAAGCAGCTTGGATCGGCAGATATTTGAGTTTCGATTTATCCAAGGAATTTGACCAAGCTTTCTAGAATGTTAGATTACTAGCAAAATATAGTGAAAATTGACGAAATGAATTGGTTATTAATGGAAGCGGTTCTGTTTTTATTTTGGTGGATATGTGATATAGTAATTGAGGTTCGTTTACCGAAGTTATTGGTAAGTGAGGGGAGAATAAAAAATGAAAAAGATTAGACTGCCTGAAATAAAAAATAATGGATCCATTGCTTTCTTTGCAATTGCCGTTGTTTTATTCTGGCTAAAAACATACGCAGCATATCAAGTTGAATTTACCCTTGGAATTGACAATACCCTACAAAAATTCCTCTTGTTTATTAACCCGCTAAGTTCAGCGCTATTCTTCTTTGGTTTAGCTTTACTTTTCAAAAAGCGCATGAAATTAGTCATTATTATTACAAATTTTATTTTATCGTTCTTATTGTACGCTAATATTGCCTATTACAGATTCTTCAGCGATTTTATTACAGTTCCAGTATTAATGTCGACCAAAACAAATGCTGGACAACTGGGAGATAGTGCACTTTCATTAATGTCGCCATTTGATTTCTTATACTTCTTAGATTTCTTTATTTTGATAGCATTGTCTCTGACTGTATTTAAGAAGGTTACTGTTGAGAATCGAAAGTCATTTAAAGTAGTTCTATTGTTTGCGGTCACGGTATTCTTATTTAATCTTGGATTGGCAGAAAAAGACCGTCCACAGCTATTAAGCCGTTCGTTTGATAGAAATTACTTGGTAAAATATTTAGGTGCCTATAACTTTACCATTTATGATGTTATTCAAAACATCAAATCTTCAGGCCAACGGGCACTTGCCGACAGCAGTGATATAACAGATGTCGAGAACTATCGGAAAGCAAATTTTGCAGCACCTAATCCTGAGTACTTCGGTAAAGCTAAAGGAATGAATGTAGTCTATATTGCAATGGAATCCCTTCAAAGCTTTGCTATTGATTATAAAATGCCGGATGGTCAGGAAGTAACACCGTTCTTAAATTCCTTAGTTCATGGGAATGAAGCATTTTATTTTGAAAACTTTTTTCATCAAACTGGTCAAGGTAAGACGTCAGACGCAGAATTCCTGATGGAAAATGGATTATACCCAATGGCTCAGGGTGCTGTTTTCGTCAATAAAGCACAAAACACCTACCATGCAATGCCAGCCATTCTAAAAGGCAACGGCTATTATTCTGCTTCGTTTCATGGGAACTATAAAACGTTCTGGAACCGAAACGTTATGTACAAAGCTTTAGGCTATGATCAATTTTTTGATGCCGAATATTACAATATGATAGAGGAAAATACTAAGAATTACGGTTTAAAGGATAAGCCATTCTTTACAGAATCAATGCCTTTACTGAAGAGCTTACCTCAGCCGTTCTATACGAAGTTTTTAACCCTTTCTAACCATTTTCCATTTGAAATGGATCCAGAGGATACTGAGTTTCCTGCTGGAGATACAGGCGATAAAGTGGTTGATCAATATTTCCAAGCCGCGCACTATATGGATGAGGCGATTGAACAGTTCTTTAATGATCTAAAAGCTTCGGGTTTATACGATAATACAGTCATTGTGATGTATGGAGACCATTACGGTATTTCTGAAAATCACAATGAGGCGATGGCGAAGGTACTTGGTGTTGAGGAAATTACTCCAACCCTAAATACCGGCTTGCAGCGAGTTCCTTTATTTATTCATGTTCCTGGAGTAAAAGGAGGGATTCAGCAGCAATATGGTGGTCAGGCTGATGTGCGTTCAACCATTCTGCACTTATTAGGTGTTGATACAAAAGACTACTTGGAACTTGGATCTGATTTATTATCTAAGGATCACCGTAATTGGGCATTATTTAGAAATGGTGATTTCGTTTCACCTGAAATCGTTCAAGTAAAAGGTAAATGCTACAGTAACGTAACAGGGGAAATACTCGAAGGAACTGAGGCATGTAAGGAAATTGCAGATAAAGCCGCAACAGAGCTTCAAATGTCAGATGAAATCGTTTATAAAGACCTTTTACGTTTCTACCAGCCTGCGGGATATACACCAATAGATCCAAATGACTTCGAATATTTAGCTCCCAAAATGAAAAAAGGAGTAACTGAAAATACCGAAGTAAAAGACACCGAAGGTACCAATGAAACTGAAAGTACGGAAAGTACAGAAGGTACAAGTGAAAATGAAACTGCAACAGAAGGTATAAATGAAACAGAAACTGCAAATGAATAACAAGTGAATACAAAAGTAAAAGGAGCTTTCATTAACAATGAGAGCTCCTTTTTTATTAGGCTGTGTTAAAAGTAAACTGTTGATTTTAGAACTATGTTGATTTGTGCGGAAGGCACGAGA
>NZ_NPDD01000134.1 GCF_002272245.1 Bacillus sp. 7884-1
GATTATTCAAAGAAGCATTCCTTAGTGGAGCACAAATCAACAGCCTAATTTTACACAGCCTTTTATTAAGTAATATGTATAAATATGTAGCTTTGGAATTATGTTTATAATATAATGAATAGTAAAAAAATTGCATGATGCATGGTGTGGAGGAGATTGATATGAGAGATGTAAGGTTAATTAACATATTTGAACATCATATTGCACAAAAATACTTGAATCGATCTGGCATTGCACATGCAATTGCAGTGGCCTATCATGCCTTTCATTTAGCCAAAGAACATCAACTGGATATTGATATTGCGGCAAAGGCAGGGCTTTTACATGATATGGGGCACTACACCTGGTATAAAAATGGGAAATGGGATTATGATTTATATAAACAAAATGACATTCATCCAATTAAGGGGGCGGAGAGAGCACACAAATTATTAATCCGTCTTGGTGAAAATCCAGTAAAGGCAAAAAGCATCGCTTTAGCAATACTGTTTCATACCGACTCATTCTTACCATCAAACGATATTGTTCGTACGCCGCTCCAGCAAATTGTGAAATGGGCGGATGAGAAAGATGAAGAAGAGGGAGGAATGCACCACTATCGAACTATCGATTACGACCGGGCAAAGCAAAGCATTATACGCCTAGATGACTGGATTGATACAGAACTAGCAAAATAACTGAGCTAGATTAAACAAAAAAAGCTGTGCTTTGTGCGGCACAGCTTGAATTAATATTTATTAAACTCTGTGAAATCCTTCCTCTGTTAAAAACTCTTCCGCTTCACCATAGGTATCGAAGCTTTCTTCCAGATTTAATCCAAAGTAAATATTCCACGTATCGTTCTCGTTTATTAAAATAAGATGATTTTTTTCTTCGTTCACCCAACGTTCTTCAACCTGATTCCCAATAATCGCTTCTTCTGCAAGTGATTTTTCAACGGGCAATAAGGATTCGATGGACTCCTGAATTAATTTCTTTAATTCATCTGCAGAAAAGTCACGGATATTTACCATTCCTTTATCATCGGTTTGATAGGTATGTAGGTTTCCTGCATAAACAAAACCGTTTCCATTTGGGTGAAGGTGATAGACCACATTTTTTTTATCAGATGCGCTGTTAGGCAGCTGGAAATTTACACGTTTAAGTGAAACGTCTTTTCGCTCTAGTTCTGGGAATGACTCGATTATGTTTAATTTTTCGTTAAAAGTAAGCATTGATGCCTCCAATATTATCGTAATGTAACTATCATACAGATAGTTTAACTGAAGATACAACAATTTATTAAAAAAATGCTTCAGCGCCTACACGCTGAAGCATTTATTATTGAATCTGTATTTTTAAAATCCGCCGCCAATGAAAGCAGACCCGACAATTATTAAAAGAATAAACAAAACAACAATTAATGCAAATGCATTGTTGTTTCCACCTTTTTGGCCCATCCTTCTCCACCTCCATCGTTATCTACTTCAATTTATGAATTAGCAGGTTAGAAAGCTTGGACGATGTTCATGGTTGTATTATTTTTAAATAAAAAACCATTGAATGGATACTAAAGTCATGTTAACATTATGTAAATAAATAAAAATGATTTTTGGAGGAGCCTGTCACCAAGGGATAACTATGTCCCTTAGCGACAGGCTCTTTTTGTATTTCTAAAAATTGAAAGTAAATATAAATGAAAAGAATCGAGAGGTGGGATGATAGTGAAGAGCTAAAATTGATAACTATAAGTTAGCTGCCAACCAAAAGGGTCGGTATCTCAGAAATAAGGAGGTTTTTGTTTTGTCTTTTCTACACTTGGCGATTGTAGCACCATTAATCCTTTCGATTTTTATTCCATTATTTTACAGAATATTTCGTCAAATACATGCTGGATGGTTTGTGTTGCCTTTACCTATATTATTGTTTGTCTATTTTCTAACTTTCTTACCGGAAACAATGAGTGGTAAATCTTTCATTGAAATGATTAACTGGATTCCGTCTTTAGAAATTAATTTTACAGCAAAAGTCGATGGACTTGGCTTATTATTTTCCCTGCTAATAACAGGAATTGGGGCATTGGTTGTCCTTTATTCCATCTATTATCTAGCAAAGAATAAAGAAAAGCTAAATAACTTTTATGTCTATTTACTGCTCTTCATGGCTGCCATGCTGGGAGTTGTCTTATCGGATAACTTAATTGTGATGTATGCATTTTGGGAGTTAACTAGCTTTTCATCATTTTTATTAATTGGGTACTGGTACGAACGAGATAAATCCCGTTATGGTGCACAAAAATCTATGCTTATTACGGTATTTGGTGGACTTGCTATGCTAGGAGGAATCATCCTTCTTTACATCATGACGGGAACCTTTAGCTTCACAGAAATTATGTCTCAAGCAAATGAAATTTTTAACCACGCATTATTTGTGCCTGCATTACTATGTATTTTACTTGGTGCTTTTACAAAATCTGCACAATTTCCATTCTATATTTGGCTTCCGGATGCTATGGAAGCTCCTACGCCAGTTAGTGCTTACTTACATTCGGCGACAATGGTCAAGGCAGGAATCTATTTGGTAGCACGTTTTACTCCTGTGTTCGGAGAACATTTTCTTTGGTTCTTGCTAGTAACTAGTGTCGGAATACTGACATTGATATGGGGTTCTGTATTTGCGGTTAAACAAACCGACTTAAAGGCGATTTTAGCATTCTCCACCGTCAGCCAATTAGGTCTTATTATGTCATTGCTAGGTGCTGGAGCAGCTGCTCTTCATTATGAGTTTTTGGATGAAAACATCTATACGGTGGCTGTAACTGCGGCTATTTTCCACTTAATCAACCATGCAACCTTTAAAGGAAGTTTGTTCATGGCAGCTGGAATTGTCGATCATGAAACAGGTACAAGGGATATACGTAAATTGGGTGGAATAATGCATTTTATGCCGATCACGTTTACCATATCTATTATTGGAGCATTCTCAATGGCAGGACTTCCTCCCTTTAATGGTTTCTTAAGTAAAGAGATGTTCTTTACAGCAATGGTTCATGTAACCGAAATGGATATATATAACCTCGAAACCTGGGGTATTTTATTCCCAGTGCTTGCTTGGATTGCTAGCGTCTTTACTTTTGTTTATAGCATGATTCTTGTATTTAAGACATTCACTGGTAAACATCAGCCGGAAAAACTTGATAAAAAACCGCATGAAGCTCCAATGGGATTACTGATTTCACCGATAATATTAGTTTCACTTGTGATTATTTTCGGTTTATTCCCAAACCTATTATCAGATAGTCTAATCTCACCTGCTATGGCTTCGATTCTTCCAAGTCTACTTGGAGCGGGGGAAGAATTTAAGGTTCACATTTCCTTTTGGCATGGTCCTACAATTGAACTGTTTATGACACTTGGGATAATTATTTTAGGATTAGTTCTTTATAAAACACATTTTAGATGGAAAAAAATATATAAAGGTATTCCAGAGAAGCTTGCTCTTAATCGATTTTATGATTTCGTATTAGAAGGATTACAATCAGTTTCCTATAAGTTAACAAATACCTATATGAATGGATCGATTAGGTCGTATCTCGTATATATATTTGCATTCTTAATAGTAATTCTTGCAGCCACCCTTTTTGGAAAGAATGCCTTTATGTTTAGTACAAGCAATGTATCCTCGATAGGAGTATACGAAGTCGCCCTAGCCATTCTTGTTGTTTTGGGATCGATTTGTATTCTATTTGCTAAATCAAGAATGACTTCTATCATCTTGCTTGGTGCTGTTGGTTATACTGTTTCTTTATTTTATGTTCTGTTTAGAGCTCCTGATTTAGCTTTAACTCAGCTTGTTATTGAAACAATTTCTGTAGCCTTATTCTTGGTTTGCTTCTATCATTTACCGAAATTAAGGAAGTTTGAGACAAGGATGAGATTTAGACTTATTAATGCTCTCATCTCGGTTGGAGTAGGTGCAATTGTAACCTTAATCGCACTTTCTGCTCATAGCAGTAAGCTATTTGATTCTATATCAAAGTATTACGTGGAGAACACCTATACAGAAGCTGCCGGCAAAAACATGGTAAACGTAATTCTAGTTGATTTTCGCGGCTTTGATACTCTCTTTGAAATCACAGTATTGGCAATTGCTTCATTAGGAATCTTTGGCATGATCAAATTAAGATTGAACAGGAGGAAAGAAGGATGAGGAGAACAAACAATATCATACTTGAAACAGCCATAAAAGTTCTTCTATTCTTTATTGTCCTGTACTCAGTCTATATTTTTACAGCTGGTCATTATTATCCTGGCGGAGGGTTTATCGGAGGGTTAATGACAGCCGGGGCGATTGTTCTCTTATTAATTACCTATGACATCAAAACAGTTGAGGAATTTTTGCCAGTAAACTACCGGATTCTCACGGCGATTGGACTGCTATTTGCCATTGGAACAAGTGCGGGTTCTCTCCTCTTTGATGTTCCTTTTTTAACGCATGCATTTGGAGATGTTCAATTACCGATTCTTGGTGAATTATCACTTCATACAGCAACACTTTTTGATTTAGGAGTTTACTTTGTTGTTGTGGGAGTTACGATGACCATTATTCAAACGATAGGGGAGGATGAATAATGGAAATATTAATGGCCTTTGTAATTGGAATTCTATTTATGACCGCCACCTATTTAATGCTTTCAAAAAGTCTATTACGTATTATTGTTGGTACTGGGCTATTAAGCCATGGTGCTCATCTCCTTATTCTTACCATGGGCGGACTTAAACGAGGAGCTGCACCAATTCTAGGTGGAAATGAGGAGGGCTATACAGATCCACTGCCTCAGGCGTTAATTTTGACTGCCATTGTAATCAGCTTTGGTGTGACAGCATTCTTCTTAGTTTTGGCTTATCGATCCTATCAAGAGCTGGGAACAGATAATGTAGAAGAAATGAGGGGAACCGAGAAAGATGACTAACTTAATTATTCTGCCTATTTTAATCCCCTTATTTACTGGGGTAATATTAATTTTTCTGAATAATAGAATCATGGCTCAGCGAGTTGTTGCCTCGATTTCTTCAATAGGCACAATTATTGCTGCTTGGTTAATTGTACAAAAAGTACGGACTGATGGAATCCAGTCCCTCAATATAAGCAGCTGGGACGCTCCATTTGGGATTACTTTAGTATCTGACATGCTTTCAGCACTTTTAGTACTTACGACAAGTATTATTGCGTTTGTTTGTTTAATTTACTCCTTTAAATCCATCGGAGAAGAACGTGAAAAATATTACTACTATGCTGTTTTTTACTTTTTATTAGTAGGAGTGAACGGGGCGTTTACAACAGGTGATATCTTTAACCTATTTGTATTTTTTGAGGTTATGCTCATGTCTTCCTATGTTTTGCTAGTACTTGGAGGAACAAAGATACAACTAAGAGAATCAATTAAATATTTACTTGTCAATGTCATTTCATCAGCGTTATTTATTATTGCGGTTGCCTACTTGTATTCCGTAGTCGGCACGTTAAATATGGCGCATATTTCTGCTCGAATTAATGAAATTAGTGTAAATGGGATGCCAGGGATATTAACGGTTATTGCTGTCTTGTTTTTAATCGTTTTTGGTTTAAAAGGAGCCATTTTCCCACTCTACTTTTGGATGCCGGGATCCTATTATGCGCCGCCTGCCCCTGTATTAGCTCTTTTCGGTGCTTTATTGACAAAAGTAGGAGTTTATTCAATTACTAGAACGTATACGCTTTTCTTTTATCATGATATGGACACTTTTGGTATTCTTTCCATTTTAGCGATTCTGTCAATTGTGTTCGGTGTTATTGGTGCAATTGCTTACTGGGATATCAAGAACATCATTATTTATAATATCATCGTCGCTGTAGGTGTTATCTTGTATGGGATTTCCGTCTTGAACACTGCTTCCATCACAGGTGCAGTTTACTATTTGATGCACGACATGCTTATAAAAGCTGCCTTATTCCTGTTAGTAGGAGTTGTCATTTCGATTACGGGAACTAGTAATTTAAGAAATATCAGCGGGCTTATTAACCGCTTTCCAGGTCTTGGCTGGACATTCTTTATTGCTGCTTTAGCGTTAGCAGGAATTCCGCCATTGAGTGGTTTTGTTGGAAAGCTCCTTATTGTGCAAGGAGGATTTGAGGGAGAAAGCTTTTTAGGAGCTTTCATCACTTTAATGTCCAGTTTACTCGTTCTTTTTTCTGTTATGAAAATATTTATTAATGGTTTTTGGGGAAAGGACCGCACTTACGTTGGAGAGGAAAAAGCACCTGTAAAACAATTGCTTATTGCTCCTGTTATCTTGGTAGTAACTTCTGCTCTTTACGGAATTGGTTCTGAATTCATATTGCCCTATATTACTCAGGCAGCAGATACCTTAATAGATCCTAATATTTATATTAATGCTGTCATAAAGGAGTGAAAAGTATTGGCATTTCAAATTTTATTGAATGTGGTGTTAGCCTTTTTATGGATGTTTATAAAGGTTTCCTACGATTCCATTAGTTTTATAAAAGGCTATATTTTTGGACTCCTAATTATATTCGTGCTTAGACGTTCCTTTGGCAGCCGGTTTTATATAATTAGATTATGGTCCTTCATAAAGCTGGTCTCTATTTTTATAAAAGAACTAATTTTGTCCAATATAGCCATTGTGAAGGTAGTTCTAAAACCTAAATTAGATATGAGGCCAGCTATTTTTGCAATGGACACAGAACTAACGAAGGATTGGCAAATCACTCTTCTTTCGAGTTTAATTACCTTAACTCCAGGTACATTAGTCATTGATGTTTCAGAGGATAATAAGACCCTTTTTATACATGCGATGAATATTGGTGAAGTAGAAGATGAGATTAACAGTATTAAGAATTCCTTTGAGAAGGCTATTTTGGAGGTGAGCAGGTAATGATTGAATTCATTATTCGATTAGCTTTGTTATTCTGCTCCATTTCAATGCTTGGATTAATTTATCGGGTAATAAAAGGTCCCAGTGTAGCAGACCGAGTGATTGCACTAGATGCAATTGGTGTGAATCTCGTTGCCATTACAGCATTGATATCAATCGTTTTAAGCTCTCATGCTTTTCTCGAAATCATTCTTTTAATTGGTATTCTTGCCTTTATCGGAACAGTGGCGTTTGCTAAGTATTTGGAAAAGGGGGTTATTATCGAACGTGAGCGTAATCATTGATTTTCTCATCGGATTTTTTATCTTAGTCGGTTCCTTGTTTTGCCTCATTGCTACTATTGGAGTGATTAGACTCCCTGATGTATATACGAGAAACCATGCCGCCTCAAAAGCTGCCACATTAGGGGTAATGTCTATTCTATTGGGAACTTTTCTATACTTTTATGCACTTGAAGGTCATTTTAATTCCAGGCTTATCTTAGGCATTATCTTTCTTTTTATGACTTCTCCCATTTCTGGCCATTTAATTAACAGGGCAGCCTATAATTCAGGAGTAAAACTTTGGGATAAAAGTGTAAGAGACGACTTAAAAGAATATAATAAAAAAATAATGAAGAAGTCATCTGTAGATTAATCAGAAAAAAAGTGTTCCAAGGAGTGCTTGGAACACTTTTTAACATTTTATTAAGAATTTATAATCCGAACATATTCCCTAGGCTTAAAGGGCTCAAATAAATTCCATTGGACATTAGACATCTCGGTGTTTAAATTCGCATTCATCGGAGTATTTTCATTATTCATCGGAACTACATTCAAATTATTAATATGTGATTCCATGTTTATAACATCAGATTTACGATGATTTTGCAGCTGTAGCTGTAAGAACCAAGCTGATACAAATAATAGTGAAAAGATAGATAAACTTACTACCATTTTTATTTTCATTTTGTACAAACACCTCCAATTAGGATTAGTTTGTACAAAGATAGGTCATTATAAAAATTCCTAAAGATTTTCCCGTTTTAAGAAGCGGATTTTAGAGTTTTAGGTGTTGATTTGCTTCCAATCGTTTTTAATCCAACAATAAAGCGAATGGTAAAGATAAGGGATGCAGCTATAATAAATATTCCGCAAAGAGCTCCTATTTGGTCGGAAGCCGTCCATTGTGGTAAATGCTCAGCCCATCTGCGCGGTGCACTGATTTTTCCTGCATATAAGAATGAACCTGCTAAGCCGGTAAAGAAAATAAAATAGGTGAAGATTGCAAATTTATCATAGCTATTTTGTTTCTGAGTTCCTCCGGTTTTATTAAAGTAATACATAAATCCGAAAATCATTGCAATGACGCCCATCCCCATATACGTGTGGAAGTGACCTGGAACCCATTTTGTATTATGCATTACATGATTGACAACAATGGTTGAGTCAATAATCGCAGGTACGGCACCGGCAACCCAGCCAAACATCGCCAAAAACATCATGCTTGAAGCAAAATCCCATTTAATTGCAGAGCGGAAGACAATCATTAACGCACCATATGCTGTGACAACCATAACAGGAAGACCGTTTGCATATGAAAAAACTTGGCCTACAATTAACATCCATTTTGGTACCGCAAAATCCATGAGCAAGTGGTGTGTATAAATCATTAAAGTAAACAGTGTAGAACAATTCCAGGCTATCAAAAAGGCCTTATTTGATTTCCAAGGACGTTCCGTATAATTCGATAGAATTTCATAAACAGCGATAACGGCCATATAAATGGTACAGTTTGCAAAAATATGTCCAAAAGCATAAGTTAAATGCTTAGCAAGCATTGGATCAATTGTGATAACTGGATTGATAATATTTAAAATCGAAGCAACTAGAACATATGCACCAGCAAGAATGGCAATAGAATTCGTGATGATGACCATTGTTGTTGCAACTGCAGCAGGAGGAGGCCCATAGCCTTTTTTTCCTCCGAATATATAATCCCAGCCAAGGGTCTTATGCAATCCGCCATATTCTTTTGTTAACCTAGCAGCTAAATAGAAGTACATGACTAAATACCCAATACCTAATGCCAGCATTCCAAATAAGAATAATAGCGCACCTAATTTACCATATAGATTTGCTGAATAAGCTGGCAGCGGGAAAAGGAAGGTCCAGCCGTCTGAAAAATTAAAGCCAAAAATAGCGGTTAGGATCATTACAACCCCAATCAATGACAGAATTAAATTAGCGAAAAATACTTTTGAATTTAGATAGATGTGTTTTGATAGGAAGTACCACATAATGGCACTGCCTCCTAAAGCGGCAATTCCAATCATTCCTGTTCCGTGTATAGTCATAACCTTATAGAAAAACTGTGGTGGTATTTTTACTACATTCCCCTGATTTAATAACATCATGACTCCAAAAATCATCATTAAAACTAGGACAACAGAGGTAACCATTAAGGCTAAAGCAACGCCTTTATTATTAATTGTACGAGCTTTAGTGATCATGGTTATTTTCTCCTTTTGGTTTAACTACTATGTCTTTCATCATCACATGATGGCCAACACTGCAATATTCCAAGCATAAAATTTTATACGTGCCCGGTTTGTCAAACGTAATCGTGAGCGTATTCGTGTATTTCGGCATTGCCTGTGTTTGGGCAATTAATTCTAACTCCGGGTTATAAATACCGAATCCGTGATTAACATCTTTACTTGTTACTCGAAAATGAATCTCTTCTCCAACTGTAAATTCTTCATCGCTGAATTCCCATGCGTACTGAAGTCCAGCTACCTCAACAACCTTTGCATGCTCTTTAGCAGACGCATGTTGGTTATGGTATGGAAGCTTGCTCAGTGACATGGCTGAGGTAAACCCCATTACTGCGAGCAGCCCCAGAAAATAAAATTTACGAATTTTGTAGCCTTTTTCTTGTATCGGTCCATATTCTCTTAATCTTCTTGATTCCCCGTACACAATAGCAAATGCCAAAGCGAGTAGAAAAACGAGAAATAAGGTGACGTACCATGCAATTGATTGGTACATATGTATCCCCCCAGTTAAATTAATTAAACAAGCAGTCCCCCAACCACATGTTTAATTCCAATTAACATTTTAATCTACAAATTGTGAATAAAAAGTGAATTAAATCATACCCTTACTAACAAATCCCTCCTGAGACAAGTTATTTATAGCTATCTTTTTTTTAACCCCCGCAAATGTCCAATAGGGTACGAATACTTTGGTAAATAAACAATGGAGGTTAGATATGAAAACAACTATGATTGATATTGATAAGTTACTAGAATCTACTGCAAATCTAACATCTGAGAAAAGCACAAATAAATTAAAAAAAATTGAAATTGATAAACTATTAGCTCAAACTCAAGATTGGTCCAGATAAATTGATAGGTGACTTTAAAGAAGCTCTCGGAAATTACCGGGAGCTTCTTCTATTTTCTGATAAAAAATTTAAAAAAATGGCATAAGAAATTTGTCGCTTTAAAGCGGAAAAATAATTTTAGGTAATTCTATTGCTTTTAGTGCGAAAAAATACTAGAATAACTTTTATAATATAATAAATTTTTAGAAAATTAGAAAATGGATTTAGGGGGATGAACAATGAAAAAGCGTGTAAAAGTAATAACCTTCGCTTTAGCTGGGATGATGATGCTTGCCGGGTGTGGCAGCAAGGATTCAGCAGGAGGAACGGAAACAGAAGGAGAAAAGGTGTTTAAAGTAGGGATATCCCAATATGCTACACATCCATCATTGGACGCAGCAACTGAGGGATTTAAAAAGGCGTTAGCGGATAAAGGCATTAAAGTTGAGTATGACGAGCAAAATGCCCAAGGTGAAGCGGCAAATGTTCAAACGATCTCTAATAATTTTGTTGGAGATAAAGTTGACCTTATTTTTGCAAATGCAACGCCAAGTGCTACAGGTGCGTTGAATGCAACGAAGGAAATCCCAATTATTTTTACTTCAGTAACTGACCCTGTGGGTGCTGAATTAGTAAAGGCATTCGATCAACCGGGTGAAAATATCACAGGTACAACGGATAACCATCCTGATGGAACGGCAAAAACGATCAACTTTATTACAGATGAAGTTAAAGCAAAAGACATTGGTGTTATCTATAATTCTGGTGAACAAAACTCTATCGTGCAAGTGGAAGAAGTGAAAAAATTAGCTGAAGGTAAAGGTGCTAAGCTTGTAGAAGTGTCTGTCTCTACCTCTGCTGAAGTAAAGCAGGCGGCTGAATCCTTAGTTGGCCGTGTAGACGCTATCTATATTCCAACAGATAATACGGTTGTCTCGGCTCTTGAGTCTGTTATTTCAGTTGCAAACAGCAAAATAATTCCTTTGTTCGTTGGTGAGTTAGATTCAATGAAAAAAGGTGCAGTTGCTGCGAGTGGTTTTGAATATTTCGATATTGGATATCAATCAGGTTTAATGGCTGCTGAAATTTTAAGCGGGAATAAGAAGCCTTCTGAAATTCCAGTAGAATTACCAAGCAGCTTAACGCTTGTTATTAATAAGAAAGCTGCAGAAGCACAGGGGCTTGAAGTGAAAGAGGAATGGAAAGACCTTGGTGAGTTTTACGAGGGTGAATAATATACTTTTGTATTGCTGGGAGTCAGCCGCTAACATGGTTGACTCCTTCATCACTGCATTAGGAATTTATTCGATCAGAACAAAGACTTAAAGAAAGGATGTTCTCAATGTTTATAGCCATATTTGGATCATTTGAAGCAGGTATCATCTACGCGATTATGGCACTGGGCGTCTATCTTTCCTTTCGAATTCTGGATTTTCCGGATTTAACGGTAGATGGGAGTTTTGTTACAGGTGCAGCTTTATCAGCAGTCTTGATTGCTGGCGGGGTTAATCCGTTTTTAGCCACCATTTTAGCACTATTTGCAGGTTTTGCAGCAGGATGTATGACAGGATTGCTGCATACCTTTGGAAAAATTAATAATTTGCTATCAGGGATATTAATGATGATTGCCTTATATTCTATTAATCTTAGAATAATGGGAAGATCTAATATTCCCTTGTTAAATACGGAAACGTCTTTTACACAAATCGGTGGAATTTTTGAAAAAATGGGAGTAGATTCTTTTTTCAACGATTTGCTAACGATGGTTGGTCTTGGAGACAGCCTTCCTGATACATGGGGAATTTTACTTTTTATGATAATCGTAACCTTTGTAATTAAAGGGCTCACTGATTTATTTTTACAGACGGAAATTGGTCTCGCTGTAAGAGCGACTGGTAACAATAAACAAATGATTCGCAGTTTCTCTGCTAATACAAATCTTCTTACAATTCTAGGACTGGGGTTATCTAATGCTCTAGTTGCTTTTTCAGGTGCCTTAATCGCGCAGCAAGGCGGATTTGCGGATGTTGGTATGGGGATTGGGATGATTGTAATTGGATTAGCTTCCGTTATCATCGGTGAAGCCTTGTTTGGTACCAAATCCATTGCAAGGGCAACACTGGCGGTTATCGGAGGAGCCATCATTTACCGGATTGTGGTTACACTCGCATTAAGGGTTGAATTTCTAGACCCGGGTGATATGAAGGTAATCACAGCATTAATTGTCATCATTGCCTTAACAGCACCAAAAATAATTGACAACGCTAAAGAGAAAAAGCGTAAAGCCCGGAGAAGACAAGAAAAGCTGAACGTGTTACAAGCATCGGCTGAGCGAAAGGGTGAAAACCATGCTTGAGTTAAATCAAATTCATAAGATTTTTAATGAGGGTACCCCGGATGAAAAAGTTGCGATTGATCATATTAATCTGACATTAAAACAAGGTGATTTTGTTACCGTTATCGGAAGTAATGGCGCAGGGAAATCGACATTAATGAATATTATTTCAGGGGTATTAGTACCTGATGTTGGTGATATTTATATTGCTGGGAAAAATGTAACTGCGATGTCAGAATACAAAAGGTCGAAAATGATTGGACGGGTATTTCAGGACCCAATGGCAGGTACAGCACCTAGCATGACGATTGAAGAAAATTTAGCCATGGCCTACTCACGAAATAAAACAAGAACCTTCAAAAGGGGAGTTACGAAAAAAAGACGTGATTACTTCCGGGAGGTTCTTGAATCCTTGCACCTTGGCTTAGAAAATCGGTTAAGTGCAAAGGTGGGATTGTTGTCAGGAGGAGAGCGGCAGGCACTATCGCTATTAATGGCAACATTCACCGAACCTTCTATTTTACTGCTTGATGAACATACTGCAGCACTTGATCCATCGCGGGCTGAGTTAATAACCAACCTAACACGTGAAATTGTTGGAAAGTATCAGCTTACCACCTTAATGGTCACCCACAATATGCAGCAAGCGATTGATCTTGGTAATCGCTTAATTATGATGGATAAAGGTCAAATCATATTGGAAGTAGATGCAGAAAACAAGAAAAACTTAACGATTGAAGGATTATTAGAGGAATTTAAAAGAATTCGCGGGGTACAGATGGCCAGCGACCGCGCAGTTTTGTCCTAAACTATTGAGAAACAGCATGTTTATAGGCTGTTTCTTTTTTTATTTTGTACGAACCTTTACTGCTAAAAAGCGTTATTGCTTCACCGGCCGCTCTTGATGGGACACACTAGTATCACTTAATATATATTCAGAATATTATTAATTAAAGGATAATAGGAGGAATATAAATGAAAGAAAAACGTTTAAAAGCCGAAGAACTTGCTAACGATTTTTTCCCAGTTAGGGATGTCGACTATATCGAAATTTACACAAATAATGCGAAGCAAGCCTGCCACTTTTTTTGCACAGCATTTGGGTTTAAACCAGTTGCATATTCCGGCCTTGAAACGGGAAATCGTGAAACCGTTTCCTATGTGCTCCAGCAAAGGAACATTCGTCTTGTTCTCACTGGCTCCTACAAAGAAGATACACGAGTTGCTCAGTTTGTAAAAAAACATGGTGACGGTGTAAAGGACGTAGCTCTTTTAGTAGATGATGTTGATAAGGCATATAACGCTGCTGTAGAGCGTGGAGGGATTGCCCTTATACCTCCATTTGAGTTGAAGGATGAAAAGGGGACTATTAAAAAGGCCGTTCTCGGTACATATGGAGACACCATCCATACGTTAGTAGAACGAAAGAATTATCAAGGAGTTTTTATGCCAGGTTTTGATCCCTATTCCGTCTATTTGCCAATTGAGGATGCTGGCTTAATTGGTATTGACCATGTCGTTGGTAACGTTGAACGGATGGAAGAATGGGTTGAATATTATGCAAAGGTAATGGGATTTGTAGAGATGAAGCATTTCACAGATAAAGATATTACCACCGAGTATTCAGCGTTAATGTCGAAGGTCATGCATAATGGCGGTAGAATTAAGTTTCCGATTAATGAACCAGCAGAGGGGAAACGCAAATCTCAAATTCAGGAGTATTTAGAATTCTATAATGGCCCTGGTGTACAACATCTTGCGATCCTAACAGAGGACATTGTCTCGACTGTAGCTACTTTGAAAAAGAATGGGGTGGAGTTCTTAAATACACCTAGTACCTATTACGAGGATTTAGGACAGCGAATTGGCAAAATTGATGAAGAAATAGAGAAGCTCCGTGAATTAAATATTTTAGTTGACCGTGATGATGAGGGCTATCTGCTGCAGATTTTCACTAAGCCGATTGTCGATAGACCTACGTTATTCGTCGAGATTATCCAGCGTAAGGGTGCACGAGGTTTTGGTGAAGGGAACTTCAAGGCTTTATTTGAATCCATCGAAAGAGAACAGGAACGTCGAGGAAATTTATAAAATATAAAAATATATTAAAGAGGAAAAAGGGAGAGGGTGCTTCTCCCTTTTAAAGAGTTTAATAGGAAAGAGGTGTAAGATAATGGAAGTGTCACCAGATACGCTTGAATGGAGAGACGCCTATAAGCTGCTAATTGGTTCGATACTGCCTCGTCCGATTGCCTTTGTGTCCACTATTGATGAAAACGGAATTGCCAATGCTGCTCCCTTTAGTTTCTTTACCGCAATTTGCGCTGATCCGATGCTCATCTGTTTTTCACCAATGAGAAGGGGTAGTGATGGAGCAAAAAAAGATACACTTTTAAATATTGAAAAAACAAAGCAATTTGTAATTAATATCGTCAGCGAGAGTATGGCGAAGCAGATGAATGATTGCGCAGTTGAATTTGCCCCTGAAGTAGATGAACTAGAGGTAACAGGTTTAACAAAAGAGCCTAGTCGTGTGGTGAAGGTGCCGCGCATAAAAGAGTCTCTCGTACATTTAGAGTGTGAGCTCTATCAGGTGTTGGATTTTGGTGACCAGGCTGGTGCTGGAAGTCTAGTTATTGGTAAAGTTTTGAATATTCATGTAGAGGATGAGTTATTTCATAAAGGGCGAGTTGATACAGTGAAACTTCAGCCGATTGGCAGAATGGCAGGTAATATTTATACCAATCCATTAGGGAAAACGTTTGATATTATTAGGAAATAGAAAATGGGTGACTATATGAAATTTGTAACTTTTGAAAAAGGTGATGGGACAGTACGGGCAGGAGTGATGTTAGAATCTGACCAAGTTGTAGATATGAATGAAGCAACGAACGGGAGTCTGCCTGAAAAACTAATAGATTTTCTAGAGCAAAGTGAACAAAATATGATATCTGCTGCACGGCTCTTACACCTTACTAACGGAGATAAAGGGGTTTATCCCTTACATGAGGTTAGGCTGATTGCGCCATTGCCAGCACCAAGAAGCTTCCGTGACTTTTATGCTTTTGAACAACATGTAAAATCTGCTAGGGAGAACAGAGGTCTCGAAATGATTCCGGAATGGTACCAAATACCCGTTTTTTATTTTTCTAACCACCTTGCGATTAAGGGGCCTGAAGACAGCATCACTAAGCCGATTGAATGCAATTGGCTTGACTATGAGCTAGAGGTTGCTTGCATCATTGGGAAAGAAGGGAGAAATATTAAAGCTGGTGAAGCAGAAGACTATATTTTCGGCTATTGTATCCTAAATGACTGGAGCGCTCGAGACCTTCAAAGACAGGAAATGAAGGTAGGTTTAGGACCGGCAAAGGGAAAGGATTTTGCAACCTCCATTGGACCATGGATTATTACCAAGGATGAGCTCGAGAATCTGAGATCAGGTAAAGGCTTTGATATTACCATGAAAGCTAAGGTTAATGATGTCCTTCTTTCTGAGGGGAATATGAAGGATATTTATTATTCGTTCGGAGAAATGATTGAGAGGGCATCTGCGGGGGTTACGCTCTATCCAGGGGAGATGATAGGTTCTGGTACAGTTGGGACGGGATGTATCCTTGAACTCGGTACAGAGGTGCATTGCTGGCTGCAGCCGGGTGACGTAGTTGAATTCGAGATTGATAAACTCGGTGTGTTAAAGAATTCAATAATAAGTGATTGAAACGAGGTGAAATTATGTATTATCGGCAAATGGGAAGGATTCCTCAAAAACGCCATACCATGTTTAAAAAAGACGATGGAAGTCTCTACCGTGAGCAAGTAATGGGTACTCGAGGTTTCTCAGGTACACAATCGATTCTTTACCATCATTACATGCCAACAGAAGTTCTGAAAGCAGAACTGATTGGCAGCTATTTTCCAGAGTATGAGGAACAAAAATCGTTAAAGCACCGCCTATTTTTGACAAATAAGACTGTCAAAAAAGGGGATGCTCTTTCAGCACGGGAATATATATTAGGAAATCAAGATTTATTAATTGGTACTGCTTCTATTAATGAGCCTATGAAGAGCTATTACCGTAATGGTGATGGAGATGAAATGCTGTTTGTTCACTATGGCTCAGGCAAGCTTGAAACCATGTTTGGAACGATATCCTATCGACCGGGGGATTATCTATTAATACCTATTGGAACCATTTATCGGGTGATTCCAGATGAGCAGGAAGAAACAAAACTGTTGTTTATAGAATCCTTTAGCCAGATTACAACGCCAAGACGATATCGAAATGAATATGGACAAATGCTCGAGCACAGCCCTTTTTGCGAACGTGATTTTCGTGGACCGGAAAAATTAGAGTCCTATGATCAAAAGGGTGAGTTTGAGGTTGTAACGAAATCACGGGGATCGCTGCATTCACATACATTGGGACATCATCCGTTTGATGTTGTTGGCTGGGATGGGTACCTTTATCCATGGGCTTTTAATGTCGAGGATTTTGAACCAATCACGGGGAGAATTCACCAGCCGCCACCTGTTCATCAAACCTTCGAGGGGAATAACTTTGTAGTATGTTCCTTTGTTCCTAGATTGTTTGACTACCATCCTGAAGCTATACCTGCACCTTATTACCATAGTAATGTGAATAGTGACGAATTGCTTTATTATGTAAAAGGTAATTTCATGAGCCGTAAAGGGGTACAGCTTGAGTCAATTACGCTCCATCCGAGTGGGATTCCGCATGGTCCCCATCCTGGAAAGACCGAGGCGAGTATTGGGAAGAAAGAAACGCTAGAACTTGCGGTAATGATTGATACCTTTCATCCACTAAAAGTGGTTAAGAAGGCAAGCGAAATGGAAGATTCTTCTTATATGTTTTCCTGGGTGGAAAAATAAGGGATAATTTATTTGGAACAATCCAATGATAGAATATTGGATTGTTTTTTCGTGAGGAATAATCATAGGATAAGCATTTAATTGTAAGTAAGTGATAGTATTAAATAAAGACTTATAACAAATTGGAGGTGAAAGTCATGAACTATGAATCTGTTCTATCGAAACTAAAAAGCCATACGCCTACCATCTTAGGCAGCGAGAAATTTTCTAAATATGCGGTAATGGTGCCGCTTATTCAAAAAGAGGATGGTATTCATGTCCTTTTTGAGGTTCGTTCCTTACAGATGAGAAGACAGCCAGGAGAAATTTGTTTCCCAGGAGGGAGGATTGACCCGGAGGATATAGATGAAAAAAGTGCAGCAATCCGGGAAACAATCGAGGAATTAGGAATCAGCAGAGAGAATCTATCGGAGGTATATCCACTGGATTTCATGATTTCCCCTTTTGGAATGATGATTTATCCCTATGTAGCAATAATTGGGTGCCCCGAAAAAATTCAGCCAAATCCTGCAGAAGTAGGAGAGATTTTCACAGTACCGTTAACCTATTTTATTGAAAATGCCCCGGATATTTATCATATTCATTTTAAAGTAGAACCTGAGGAGAACTTTCCATTTGATTTAATTGTTGGTGGTGAAAATTATAATTGGCGGACAAGGTCATTGGATGAGTACTTTTACCTTTATGAGGAGAAGGCTATTTGGGGCCTTACTGCTAAAATCCTTTCACACTTTATCGAAATAATGAAAAAAAAGTGAAATGATCCTTGGCTAATTAAAGTGAAATTATCCCTGGATAATTAAAGTGAAATTATCCTAGATAATTTCACTGTTTTTTTTTGTTTTGTCCTCTCCAGAAACACAAATGTCCTTTTTGGGAAGAAAAAACACTTGATTATTTTCTGAATAGCAGTAAAATTAAGATTATACTTTTTGGGATAGGTGATGTTGTAATGAAGGTTGTAAAGTTTGGAGGATCCTCTTTAGCGTCAGGAAAACAAATCGAAAAGGTTTTTCAGATTGTGATGTCTGATCCTGAGCGGAAGGTAGTGGTTGTGTCTGCTCCAGGAAAAAGGTTTGCTGAGGATGAGAAGGTAACGGACTTGTTGATAGAGTGCGCTGAACAATGTCTACAAGATAATAATCCAAAGGAAAAGTTTAACGCCGTTATGTCAAGATATTCCTCCATTGCAGCAGAGTTAGCTCTCCCGAATGATGTAATTAGTGAAATTCATCACGATTTATCAGAGAGACTAAATGGAGATAGAAGTAAGCCTGAGCGGTTTATGGATTTAGTAAAAGCTAGTGGTGAAGATAATCATGCAAAATTAGTTGCGGCGTACTTTAGGGAACAAGGTGTAGAAGCTACTTATGTAAATCCAGGAAAAGCGGGGCTGTTTGTAAGTGACGAGCCTGGTAATGCACAGGTTTTACATGAGTCGTATGAGAATTTATTTTCCCTTCGTGAGATTCCAGGAATCATTATTTTCCCAGGATTTTTTGGCTATAGTAAAAGCGGCGAAGTGTTTACCTTTTCACGGAGCGGCTCCGATATAACTGGCTCCATTTTAGCCAACGGTATAAAAGCAACTTTATATGAGAATTTTACGGACGTGGATGCCGTATTTTCTGTTAATCCAAGCCTTGTCCATCATCCGAAGGAAATTAAAGAGTTAACCTACCGAGAAATGCGGGAACTATCCTATGCAGGATTTACGGTTTTACATGACGAAGCACTTGTACCAGCTTTCCGTGCAGGGATTCCCGTTCAAATTAAGAATACGAACAATCCAAGTGCACCAGGAACGAGAATTGTCTATTCGCGCGATAATACGAATGGACCTGTTGTAGGTATTGCTAGTGACAAAGGGTTCTGCAGCATTTACGTCAGCAAATACTTAATGAATAGAGAAGTTGGTTTTGGGCGGAGGCTTTTAAGTATTTTAGAAGAATACGGGCTTTCTTACGAACACACTCCTTCTGGGATTGATGATGTGTCAGTTATTTTAAGAGAAGCACAGCTTGATCCCGATATGGAAAATGAAATTGCCTGGAGAATTGAGTCTGAGTTACATTCGGATGAAGTGAAAATTCAGCACAGCCTTTCGCTGATTATGGTCGTGGGTGAGGGAATGCGCCGGAATGTCGGAACCATGGCGCGTGCATCTAAAGCATTAGCAAAGGCAGAAGTTAATATTGAAATGATTAACCAAGGCTCCTCTGAGGTAAGTATGATGTTTGGGGTAAAAGAAGTGGATGAAAAAAGAGCAGTTCAAGCTCTGTACGATGAATTTTTTGCAGCAGTACCCGTTTAATTTAGAAAAAGCAGTCTAAAATTTACATTTTTAGACTGCTTTTTTAATTATATCTTCGATAAGCGAATTATATCTGCGTTAATTGAAATATCACTGCGATAAGCATTTTTTTATGTTAATTGAGGATATTCTTGTTTGTTCTTTAACTTTATCTTCGTTCTAACCCCAGCCCAAAGCGCAATAATCAGCCCTCCGCCTGTATCTGAGATTAAATCAATCATGGTATCGTCATTACCTCCGCCTTGTAACGTCATATCGAAAAATTGATCAGAGCTAAATTCATAAATTTCCCATAAGACGCCGCCAAATGCAGCAAAAGATAAGGTGAAAAGGAAAATAATCCAAGGAGAAATTTCCACTTCTGCATCTCGATGAACCAATCTTTCATATAAAGCGATCCCAGAAAACGCGAGAATAGCTCCGCTTAGAAAATGCATAAACGTATCCCACCATCCAAGTCCATACCAGCCGAGTATTGAACCGAAATACTGGGAGCCTACCAAGAAAAGTAAATAGGAAATGACAATCGGCAGATTAAACTGGAGCTTTGTAAATAGGGCGAGGAGAAAGGGAACTGCCCCACAAACCATCCCCCCAATGGCAACGGTTGATTTATAGGATTGCTCTGTAGAACGATAATGAAAAAATAAATATGCCATAAAAGCTACATAGAGAAGACTGAGCAAAAGGACAAGCTTTCGATTCATTATTTTCACCTCAGGTAGAATGTGCATTACTATGATTATGCCCGCTACCACTCAATTTCACTCAAAGATTTCAAAAAGTAAAGTTAAGGTTAAAAATTAACAGATTATTGATAATATTCTCAAATCTATTCTACCTTTCTCGAATATAGACGAAGCCGTTCAGCTCGCCAATGACAGTGAATTCGGCTTAAGAGCATCGGTATGGACTGAGGATGACGAACTGGCAATCCAACTAGCAGACCAATTAGAAGCAGGAGCTGTTTTTCATAATAACCATACCGTTTTCCAAGACCTCCATCTTGATTTCCCAGGTTTAAAAGAAAGTGGACTATCTCGTGAAACAAGGCACTGTGGGTTAGAATATTTTGCAGATTCCTACGGGTTAGGTAACTAAGAAGGGGGAAATTCAGATGAATATCGGCTTGATTGGCTGCGGAAATATAGGTAAGTTTCTGCTTCAAAGTATAAATTCCAACAAACTTCTACCAGATTCAAAGATTGTTGGAATCTATACCCGGAATCCTAAATCGGCAGCGCAGCTTGCAGCAGAATTTGAAACTGAAATCTTTGCTGATATAGAAACCCTTTTACAATCGAATATAGATTTGGTCATCGAAGCCGCTACTGTCGAGGTAGTGAAAGAATATGCTGCAATGATTTTGGCAAGTGGGAAGGATCTAGTCCTTAGCAGCGTTGGTGCTTTATGTGATTTGGAGTTTATTCATTCACTAGAAAAGGTATGCAAAAGTAGTGGTACAAAAATCCACCTGCCTTCCGGTGCAATTGGGGGATTAGATATACTAAAAGCAGCAAAATCTAATGGGGAACTTAAGAGGGTTTCGATTATTACCCGGAAGCCGCCTCAGGCTTTACCAGGTGCCCCACTAGACATTGAGCACGTACTTTTTGAAGGTTCTGCTCGAAAAGCGATTGCGTTATTTCCGAAAAACATAAATGTTTCGATTATATTATCCTTAGCGGGATTAGGACCGGAAAAAACAGAAGTAACTATAATATCTGATCCAACCGTTACAAAAAATAGTCACTCAATTGAGGCTGAAGGTTCATTTGGAAAACTCTCTCTTAAGGTTGAAAATGATCCAATGCCGAATAATCCAAAAACGAGTTAATTTGCTGCACTAAGCGTATTATCATCATTAAAAAATAAGGATGCTGTTATCCAAGTTGGCTAGTATTAGTAGGAAGAAATCCAAGATTAACATGCAGGGGTAAACGTTATAGAGCTTTTTCCCCTGAATGTATTGGCAACACCAATCTATATTTAGGGGGATTAGGCATGTATAAAACGAACATAAATTTAGAAGAAATGTCTCAAAAGGAAGCGATTGAATACTTAAATGAAACCGTTCACCCTGAAAAGGGGTCCATTCCTGCCTATCTTCTAGGTGATCCAACTATCTATGATTTAGAGCATAAAAAAGTATTTTTAAAAACTTGGGTATTCATTGGACACGAATCAGAAATTCCTAACAAAAATGACTTCATCACAAGGGATGTGTCTGGTTATTCGGTCATTATTTCTCGAGGTGCTGATAATCAAATCCGTGGCCTGTACAATATGTGTACACACCGGGGCATGAAGCTTTGTCGCGCAGATGCCGGAAATAAGTCATTATTTACTTGTCCATACCACGGTTTTAATTTTAAAAACAATGGAGATTGTGTTGGTGTGCCACTGCAAAAGGACATTTATGGGGATAGCTTAGATAAATCGCAGCTGGGTTTACACAAAATTAGAGTGGAGTCATACAAAGGGTTATTGTTTGGGACATGGAATGATGAAGCAGAGTCTTTGGAGACTTTTTTAGGAGATTTTAAATGGTATATTGATATTATTGCAGGAAGAGCAGAAATGGAAGTAATGGGACCGCCGCAAAGATTCGTCATTCATTCTAATTGGAAAATCGGAGCAGATAACTTCGTAGGTGATTCCTATCATACGATGGTTACTCACGGATCTATTGCCAAATTAGGAATGGTGCCAAGTGCAACTTACTCGAAAAAAGGTTATCAAATCCACACAAATAATGGCCATGGGTTAAACCTTGGTACACCAAATCCAGACTTTGCCTTTCCAGAGGAATTAAAAGAAGAATACAAATCTAATTTAACAGAAGAACAATACGATGTTCTATCTAATCTTAAAAATATGATTGGAAACATCTTTCCTAATCTATCGTTTTTAATTTCCCATACCAAAATTAAAGGACAGTTAATCTCTAATACTTCTATGCGAATTTGGAGACCCATTTCAGCAGATAAAATGGAAGTGATAACATGGTTCTTAGTTGAGAAAAATGCTCCAGTGGATTGGAAAAGACGATCACGTGAATCATTTATTCTAACATTTAGCCCTTCTGGTATTTTTGAACAGGATGATACGGAAGTATTTACAGATATAACTGCAGCAGCCTCTGGAACAATGCCATTGGTGAAACAGCTGACATTTAACTATACAATGGGGTTGCACCGTAAACCAATAACAGAATTCGTTGGCCCAGGTGTCGTGTATGATGATAAATTCACAGAAGCTAATCAACGAAATTTTTATCGATACTGGCTTGACTTAATGACGAAGTGAGATGACTCTCACACTTTTCATGACCTTTATCAAAAACTACTAAAGGATTGAGGGAGAAGTTATGACAATTGAGAGGATGCTGGCAACCTACGAGTTTGAACAATGGCTTTATCGGGAAGCGAAACTGTTAGATGATATCGATTTTGATGGGTGGTTTAGTTTAATGCACCCATCTTTAAAATATCAAATGCCTGTTCGAGTTAATAAAGAGGGAATAGAACGCCCTGATTATGCGTTGGATATGTTTGCGTTTGATGATGATATTGAATTATTGAAAATTCGTGTCGATCGTTTAAAAACGGATTATGCATGGGCTGAAATTCCTCCTTCTCGGACTAGGAGATTAGTGAACAATGTGCGGCTGATAGATTATCTGCCAAATGAAAAAGCAGTGGTAAACAGCTATTTGATGATTTACCGCAGTCGCAGCACTGATATTCATCACGATTTAATATCTGGTGAAAGACAAGATGAATTTATTTTTGAAAATGGAGAATGGAAGCTGTCGAAACGCTTTTTCATTGTCGACCAAACGACGATTAATACACGAAATCTAGCTATCTTTGTGTAATAGATTTAGCAGCAGGAAGGAGCAGTATTATATGGCTCAGTTAAGTGGTAAATCAGTTTATTTGACCGGTGGTGCCTCTGGTATCGGAAAGGCTGTAACAGAAGCTTTTGTGAAAGAAGGAGCAGTGCTTACCGTTCTCGATAAATCATTAGAGGGACTGAATCAACTAAAGCAGCAGTTTGGTGATTCTGTGCAATGTATCGAGGGAGATGTTACGAATTATCAAGCACACGCTGATGCAGTTCGAATGGCCGTGGAAGCATTTGGGAAGTTAGATGTTTTTGTTGCGAATGCTGGTGTTTTTGATGGTTTTGCGAAATTCCAAACTGTTACTCCCGAAGCAATGTCAAATGCATATGACTTCCTGTTTGACATCAATGTAAAAGGTTATTTCAATGGGGCAAAGGCGTCAGTGGATGAATTGAAGAAAACAGGCGGTAATATGATTTTCACTGTGTCAGGTGCGGGGTTCTATCCTGATGGGGGAGGAGTCTGGTACACCGCCAGCAAACACGCACAAATTGGTTTAATGCGCCAGCTTGCGTTTGAGCTTGCTCCTGATATAAGAGTGAATGCTGTTGCTCCGGGAGGAACGTTGACAGCCCTAAATGTCATTTCACCGCTGCAGCCATTTGTAAAAATGGTAGATAACGAGACAAAAGAAAAAAGTATTAAATCACGAAACCCGCTTCGGATTGCCATGTCTTCTGAAGACCATGTAGGAGCTTACTTGCTGCTTGCTTCCGATAACGCAAGGGCGATTACTGGAGAAGTTATCTCGAGTGATGGTGGATTATCTGTCCGTGGCCTAGGATGAAAAAAGGAATTAGAGGTGACCATTTTGACTGAATCGTTAACAGGAAAAAAGCCTTTGGCTGGCAATAATGAAATCAATCAACTTGCCTTTGTTGTTCGTGATATTGAAAAGACCTCTGAAATGTTTGCTAAACTTCTCGGAATTCCGAAACCTGCATGGTTCTTAACAGGTGATAATGAGGTTTCCAAGGTGGTTTTTCGTGGGAACCCAACGAATTCTCGAAGTAAATTAGTGTTTATGAATACACCAACTGTACAGTTTGAACTAATCGAACCAAACGAAGAACCAGGTACAATGCGTGAATTTTTAGATACAGTGGGAGAAGGAATCCATCATATTGCCTTTGATGTGGATTCTATTAAGGAAAAGCTTCCGGTTTTTGAAGAAAGTGGATATCCATTACTCCAAAGTGGTGAATTTACTTCAAGTGACGGCAGGTATGTATATGTGGATACATTACATGACCATAAAACGCTGGTAGAACTCCTTGAAAGTGCTGAACCACGGGATACTGAGCCAAGTAAAGAATCCTATGAACCTTTGCTCGGGACCAATAAGGTTGAGCAGCTGGCGATTGTTGTAAAGGATCTCGATGCAGCAGCAGATGCTTACTGTAAACTACTAGGGGTTGAAAAACCACAAGTGATTCAATCAGGACCAAGCGAGCTTACTCAGGTCGTTTTTGAAGGAGAGGCAACCGAAGGTGATTCTAGATATATGTTTATTAACACTCCGCTGCTTCAAATTGAATTAATTGAGCCAGGTCTTTCTCCTAGCACTTGGAAAAAACACCTTGAAACGCATGGAGAAGGTGTTCATCATATTTCGTTTGTAATTAAAAATATGGATGAAAAAATTAAGCTTCTAGAGAAAATGGGGTATCCCGTTATTCAAACGGGGAATTTCTATAATGGAAAAGGCAGATATGCTTATATGGATACCACCTCGGACTTTAAAGTAATCATTGAATTACTAGAAAGATTTGATTTATAAAAATGAGTGCAAGACACCTCGGGTGCCTGGCACTTTTTTTTGAAGTTTAACCTATCTGTTCGCATCGACAATTTTTTTAGAGTATAGTGGAATAATAAAGTAAAATTGACTTAGTTTCGTGGAGGAATATATGCAAAGGGCACAAATACCAACTTATGAACGGATAGCAATTGACTTAGCGAATCGAATTTACGATGGTAAATTCAAAGTAGGTGAGAGGATTCATGGAAGATCTACTTTGGCAAGTGAGTATAAAGTTTCTCCTGAGACCGTAAGAAGAGCAATAAAGATATTAGAAGATGTGGAGATTGTTCAATCAACAAAGGGCAGCGGGATTGTTATTTCTTCTCGGGAGAATGCTTATAAATATATACATAGATTTTCTAATTTGGCGAGTATAAAGGACCTTGAAAAAGAAATTAACAAACTTTTTACCGACAGAAACAAAATCGATGAGCAGCTTTCTGATACAGTTAGAAAACTCATGGATTATTCGACAAAGCTGCGACATACCAACCCATTAGCTCCCATTGAGGTAGAGGTTTTTCAAGGCTGTGTACATATCGGCAAGACGATTTCAGAAGTGAAATTTTGGCAAAATACAGGTGGGACCGTGATTGGGATGAAGAGAAAGGGAGAATTAATTATTTCTCCTGGGCCCTACGCATTGATTCTTGAAGACGACGTTCTTCTCATTATTGGGGATGATGAAACCTATGAGAGAGTGGTCCATTTTATGGAGGATTAAAAAAAGCCGGCAGCGCCGGCTTCATCATTTATTTTATTAAACCTTCCTCTTTTAAAAACTCTTTTGCTACCTTTGCTGGTGATTCCTTCAGGCTGTCAACTTTGTAATTAAGCTTTCGCATTTTATCATCTGTCAGTATACCAGCAAGTGAATTTAGTACTTCTTTAAGTTCGGGGTGTTCTTTTAATGTCTCTTCTTTAACAATGGGAACAGCATAATAAGGAGGGAAGAAGTTTTTATCATCCTCTAATACCTTTAATCCAAATTCTTCAATTAATCCATCAGTAGAAAAGGCATCGATGACATCGCTCTTATGATTATCAAGCGCAGTATAGCGCAATCCTCCGTCTATTGCTTTTACATCTTTAAAGTTCAAATTGTAGGTCTTAGAAAGACCGATTAATCCATCTTCCCGATTTGGAAATTCAATGGTAGGACCCATAATCATGCCTTCACTTACTTTAGCAAGATCGGAGATGGTATTTAAATTATATTGTTTAGCACTATCTTGACGTACTGCTAAAGCATAGGTGTTATTGAATCCAAGTGGTTTTAACATGTCGATACCAAACTTCTCCTTGAATTCCTTTTTTACATAGTCATAAACCTTGTCAGGATTACTTTGTGGACTTTGATTGAGAATATTCACTAGTCCGGTCCCTGTATATTCTACAAACATATCAACATCACCATTTTTGATAGCACTAAAGGCTACCTGTGAGCCGCCGAGATTAAGTTTTCTTTCTACCTCAATATCCGTATTACTTTCAATTAAATCAGCCAGCATATTCCCAAGAATCAATTGTTCAGTGTAATTCTTAGAGCCAACAGCAATTTTATCTGCGGCATTGGCCTTTGAATAAACAGTAAAGGCACCAGCAGCAACTACGATAATACTAGTAATTGCAATTACGAATCGTTTTACCTTTTTACTACTTTTAGATGCTGATTTTCGTTTATTACTGTAGGAAAATTTCGTTTCAAGTTTACCAACAACAAAATCGATTAATAGGGCAAGGATACAGGCTGGAATTGCACCTGCAAGAATCATGTAATTATCAACGGTCTGTACACCAGAGAATACGAGATAACCAAGGCCTCCTGCACCAACGAATGCTGCGATGGTCATTAATCCGACTGCTGTTACTGCAGAAATTCTGATACCCGCCATAATCATCGGAAAAGCTAAGGGCAGCTGAACCTTTTTCATTGTTTGACTCTTGGTCAGACCGATACCTTTGGCGGCTTCCAGAATGTCAGGATCTATATTCGTTAATCCTGTATATGTGTTCTTTACGATTGGAAGAAGAGAATAAAGGACAACCATTACGATGGCAGGGGCACTGCCGATACCAATGAAGGGAATTAAGAATCCTAGCAGGGCCAAACTTGGTATTGCCTGTATAATGTTCGTTGTTCCAATAATCGGCTTAGACAGCTTTGGCTGCCGTGAAATTAAAATGCCTAACGGAATACCGACAATAACCGCAACGAGGACGGAAATAATACTTAAATAAATATGTTGACCTAGTAAATTTAGTATCTGTTCGTAGTTTGTACTTAAATAGTTATAAAAATCACTCATTAAAAGGCCACCTCCAAATCAATTAGTTGGCTGCTTAAAGCCGATAAAATACTGCTTCTCGTTATGAGTCCAGTTAATTGCTTTGAATGATTGATAACAGGCACATAGCCAATTTTATGTTCATTCATCGTTGCCAAAATGGAAATTAAGTTACTATCCTCAGTAACTGCTAGGACATTTTTCTCCATTACACTATCAATCTCAGAATTTCGGTTTAGTAGTTGAATTCCTTTTAAAGTCACCAAGCCTATTAATATATTATTTTTGTCGGTTACCATTAAGCTATCGACCTTATTGGATTTCATTATCTCAATAGCCTGTAATACGGTTCGCTTAGTAGTAATCTTTACAGGGTTAGGAATCATAATATCCTCAGCCATTAATAATTCAGGGTTATTCCAAACTCTTCTTTTTCCTATAAATCCTTCGACAAACTCATTGGCTGGGTTCTTAAGAATATTTTCAGGGGTGTCGAACTGGAGAATATCGCCTTCTTTTAATATACAAATCTTGTCGGCTATTTTTATGGCTTCATCCATATCATGGGTGACGAAAATGATGGTTTTGTTGAGTTCCTTTTGCATTTGAACGAGTTCATCCTGCAGCGAATTTCTAGTTACGGGATCTAAGGCACTAAAGGGCTCATCCATTAAAATTATATCTGAATCCGTTGAAAAAGCTCTTGCTACCCCAACTCTTTGCTGCTGTCCACCACTTAATTCTTTTGGAAAACGGTCTAAGAATTCACTAGGATTTAATCCGACTACATGGAGAAGTTCCTCTGTTTTCTCAGCAATTCTATTTGGGTCTTCGCCTTTTAGTTTTGGAATTAATTCCAAATTCTCTCTAATCGACATGTGAGGGAAGAGACCTGTATTTTGGATAACATAGCCAATATTTCTCCTCAACCGATGGCATCCATGTTGGAAATATCCTTACCGTTCACAAAAATCTTCCCTGCTGATGGCTGAATTAATTTATTAATCATTTTTAATAATGTAGTTTTCCCACAACCGCTGGGTCCAATAAAAACAACGAGTTGACCTGCTTCAATATCAATTGAGAAGGACTTTATAATCGTTTTATTTCTATACTTTTTCACAATATCTTTAAACTCTATCAAATTCATTCCTCCTAAAAAAGAATCTCTTTAGCGAATATCAACAACTTAATGGTAACACAAAGGTTGGTGGTTTGTCGAGTCGACCTCTTTTTTGAGGTCAATTTTATCCCATTTAATAAAACGTAAAATTTTTCAGAATATAAAGAAAAGTGTTAAGATAGAGTAAAAAAGAAAGCTTAGTAAAAAGAGGGGGAAGTAAATTGGAATATATAAAAGAAAAGCTTAGTATTAAATTTTTCCTCTTCCTTGGGTTGGCATTTATCTTAATACATCTTCCGATATTAGGTGATTATTTTAGAATTATTAATACGGTGATCCATGAATCTGGACACGCATTTATTGCTCTGTTTGGGGGGAATGTTGAATCCATTTCATTGTTTATGAATGGTAATGGGGTTACACACGGAACACAATCAATATGGATTATTGACTTTATCACTTGTGCAGCAGGTTATTTGATTTCTTCGTTCATGGCATATGTTTCGTTTTGGTTAATCAAAAAAAATAAACATACATTTTTCATCGATATGCTATTAGGATTAATACTAATTAATTTTATCTTATGGGTCCGTAATCCCTATGGTTTATTCTGGCTTGCATCCTTTGGTATTTTATTTCTAACCTTGCTTATTAAAGGAAACCAAAAAGTAATTCATAATCTTGTATTGTTAATTGCCTGCGTCATTTTAGTAGAATCAGTAAGTACAGCCTATGATATTTTCATGATTAGCCTAATTCAGCCTCACGCAGCTGGGGACGCAACAAACCTATCTCAATTAACAGTATTTATACCAGCTCAAGGATGGGGGATATTCTTCTTTGCACAATCACTTTTCTTCATCATTCTTGGATTCAAGAAAGGCTTGTTCAGTATAGGTGCGGTAGACATACAGCCGAAATATCAATTAGAAGGAACAAAAGATTATTATTAAAAGGTCCGACAGAAAATTCAGATTCTTTAGGTTGTATAAATATTTTAATAAATGGAACATATGATAGATTAATGTGGATTTTCAACAGTATGAGGAGGGGGTACATTGGATATTCTTGATGTAATTAAAAGCCGGCGTACTATAAAAAAATTCAAATCAGATGCTGTTAATCTTGATTTGATATATTCATGGTTAGAGGCTGCAAAAATGGCTCCTAATCACCGAATGACAGAACCATGGGAAGTATATTTTATTGGTCCTGATACGAGGGCAAAACTCAAACATAAGAGTGATTTTGGAAATGCGCCTGTACTGATTGCTGTAGTATCTAAACATGGTGCCTCGGCGGTTGAAAAAGAGGAAAACGCCTTGGCAACAGCTTGTTTTGTTCAAAACTTTAATTTAGCGGCATGGTCAGAAGGGGTAGGCACATTCTGGTCATCTATCGGAATTACAGCAAAAAACAAGGAAATATTAGAAGTTCCTGAAAATTATAACCTTATTGGTGTATTGGGAATTGGTTACCCTGAGATTATTCCAGACCCTAAACCAAGAACATCCATCATGAATAAAATAAAAAATTTACCTTAGTTAGAAGAGACAACCTCAAAAATGTGGTTGTCTCTTTTTATTAAGGTAATTTATCACTGCATAGCGTTTTGATATTCTGTTGTCAGATTATCCATGATTTGCTGGACAGGAAGAATTTCCTTGATTTCATCTACTCGGGCGCCAGCAAAGACAAGTCCATTTTCCACATCGCCTGCAACTGATACGAGTAAGGAATCGAGCGTACAGAAGCGATAAGAGCAATTTTTTAAACAATCATGACATTTGGCAATTTTTAATTTGTCTGGCCCACTAATTAATTTGGAAAATTTATTAGCAATTACTCTGCCGTGTAAGCCAACCGTTGTTTTGACTAACAAAGTATCCTCTTTACGAGCACCAACGTATTTCTGTTTAAATGCAAGTGGAGCGTCACATTCTTCACTTGCTACAAATCTAGTGCCCATCTGAACCCCAGATGCCCCCATTGAAAGAGCTTTTGCGATATCCTCGCCAGTCATGATACCACCAGCTGCGAGAACAGGAATTGATACTGCTTCCACTACTTCTGGAAGTATGTCAAACATCGGTCTGTCAGTTCCGAGATGTCCGCCAGCTTCAAAGCCTTCAACCACTACTGCTGCAGCGCCGAGTCTCTCTGAAATTCTTGCTAATTTGGCAGAAGAAACAATGGAAATAACAGGAATGCCAGCCTGTCTTCCCCAAGCATACATATCCCTTGAAATTCCTGCCCCTGAAATAATAAAATCAACTTTTTCCTCTAGAGCGGCTTTCATTTTTTCTGCAAAATCATTCATTGCGAACAGGACATTTACGCCAATATAGCCAGCATCTTTTACAAGACTTTTTGCTTTTCTAATATGATCACGCATTTCATCTGTTGTAATACCAGTACCTGAGATAATTCCAACTCCGCCTGCATTAGCAACAGCAGAAGCCAGTTTACTTAATGAAATACCAACACCCATTCCTCCTTGAAAAACTGGAACCTTTGGCATGATATGTGCAATTTTTAATTGTGGAAAGTTCAATTCATAACCCCATTTCATTTTTTAAAGATTTAGAACTTACTCTGAATACTATCATGGATCGTTTTTTATGTATGTGATTTTTATCATCAGGTCTTAAAAGTTGGTGATAGAATTTATTACCAATAGTTAAATATACATAGGACATTGCGATTATTATTTTGGAATTGTAATTTTACCGACATAGAAAGTAATTTATATTCAATACCTTTGTAACATTACTAAGGTAAAATAGTATAAATACACAAACATAAAATTTTATTACAATATCTTTTTGTTTTGGAGGGATAGGATGGCTTCGACTACAAGTAGAAGTAAATATTTTGATAATGCAAAATTCATATTAATTTTTCTTGTTGTTTTCGGACATATGATTAGCCCATATAAGGATCAAGATAAAGTTTTATTTACTTTATATACCGTTATTTTTCTGTTTCATATGCCAGCATTTATTTTGATATCCGGCTATTTTGCCAAAGGCTATCGAAAAAAAGGGTACTTACTTAAATCTGTTCAAAAGATATTAATTCCCTATTTTGTTTTTCAGATTATCTATTCAGTTGTCTATTTCTTAGTGGGGAAGGAGAAAACACTTGAATTTGATCTGTTCCAGCCACATTGGTCGTTGTGGTTTTTACTAAGTTTATTCTTCTGGAATTTACTTCTGTATGTATTTGCAAGATTAAAATGGACGGGATTGCTCGTCGCGGTTTTAGTAGGAATAGCAATTGGTTATTTTGAGCAAGCCGGAAGCTTTATGAGTATATCTCGGACGTTTGTTTTCTTTCCATACTTTTTGTTAGGTTTCTTATTAAATGGAGACCATTTAAGACGAATCATTGGGGCAAAGTATGCTGTTCCAGCAGGAGTAGTAATTATCATTACTACGTTTTTATTTTTTGGATTAAGTTTTCCAGAAAATGCTGTCCCATGGCTGTTAGGGGATACCTCTTATGAAAATATGGGAGGAATGCAGCTTACGGATGGGCTGCTGCGAGGATTGCAATATGTTTTAACTTTAATTGTAGTTTTTGGCTTCTTGCCATTAATCCCATCGAATCAGTATCGAATAACGAAAATAGGCGAAAGAACACTATATGTTTACTTATTCCATGGGTTTATCATTAAGGCAATTCAATCTATTTTACCGGATGCCATTTCCGAAAATTATTTATTTTTAATTGCCTTCTCCTTCATGGTTTGTATTGTGCTTGGCAGTTATATGATTAAAAAATATACACAGCCGCTTGTTGAGTTAAAAATATAAAAGCCGTATGTGTTCTTAACACATTCGGCTTTTCTTTGTCTAGCATCA
>NZ_NPDD01000135.1 GCF_002272245.1 Bacillus sp. 7884-1
ATGCTTATCTAGTTATCCCAAAAATCCAAACAAGGAGCTGACAATATTCTTCTTCTTTCTATTTAGCTTTCCTTGATCTAATACGAGTGGCTTTTCAGGTAAAGCAGACTTAGTTATCTCATCAAACTGCGAATGAAGGGATTCTACTTGTTTTGATAAATCTTTCACTTGGCTTTGCAAATCTTCTATTTCACGGCGGTGCTGCAGCAGCTGATAGGAGGCGACAGAATCTGCTTTTGAGTTTACCTTTGCTTCTAATTCGCTAACAATCGTATACAATCTTTCCAGTTCTGCGTTTGTCTCTGGGGCTGCTTTTACTGTTCCTTTCCGAGGTTTCTTCTCTTGAACAGGTGCTATTTCTTGAAGTAAGGTCCCATTTTGGATTTGTGTTTGAATGTTTCTTAGAAGATCAATATCTTCATTATTAAAATGATAATGCCCACGTTCATTTCGCTCCATTGGCAGTTCAAGCTGTTTTACCCATCGTTGAATGGTACTTGCTGACACCCCTAATAATTTTGCTACTTCGCTCGTGTTCATAATGATTCCCTCCACTTGAAAAATTTGACCATAGCAGCAAGTGTCGTAATGGTTTTACTCCCAGAATTTCCACCATTTCTTTTCTTTTGCAGCAGCTACATCACGGAAGCTTGTTAATAAATCCTGAAAAGCAGCTTCTCTTTGCGTGATTTCATGTAGGAAATGATCACGTTCTTTCCCGCGTTCTTCACGGTCCTTTTCTATAACTTCCGATAAACTATTGATTTCAGTGTTTGTAATATCTACGTAGTGAGCAAGTTCCTCTGTAGATTCAGATAATTGCTTTGATAACGTATAAATTTCTTCTGAAGTTTCATGGGAGGCATTGACAATACTTTTTGATAAATAATGAAGTCTTTCAGTCGTCTGTTCTGCTGTTTTTTCAATGTGTTCCGAAAGTTCCTCAATTTCTGCTTTTGTATTAGCAGACGTTTTATAGATGGAATCAGATATGGACTTTACTGTATAGTAGGTACCTTTTGAAATCTCTTTTTTTACCTCTTCAACTACCTCTTTACGGAGAACACTTCGAATTTCATCCTTTACCTCACTTAAGAAGGTTTGTTTATAATTATCCATCGCATCGAAAAATTGATCTGCATTCTTAATGGCAATCTCCTCATTTGTTACTTCGGGCATGGTTTCTGAAACCATTGGCAAGGAGGAGGTCGGAGGTTCAGAAATCTCGTTTTCTACAGGTTCATCCTTTGTTTGTAAGTTTTGCAGGATCATCTCCGTACTTATTTTGTTTTCGTACATTTGTTTAATATCCAGGAGTAAATCTAGTTCTACCTCTGAATAAATTCTTGCGCCTTGTCTAGTCCTGGGGATATCAAGATATTCCTCAAGTTCCTTTTCCCATTTTTTTAATGTAGCTGGCTTAACATTTATTTTTTTGGAAACTTCCTTTAACGTGAAAGTTTTCATAGTGGTCAAATCCCTTCTATCCAATTTACGGTAAAACATCTATGGATAGTAAATTCTATAAGGTGCACCCCATTTTCCTGCAGGTTGACAAAAGCTATCAAAACAAGACGTATACCACGAAATACCAACAAAATCATGCAAAAAAAGCTGTGCAATATGGTATGCACAGCTTTCGTTTACTCAATAATCCCTAATGTTTTTAAGCCATTATATATACCTGAATCTGTTACGGATGTGGTTTTATGTTTAGCATATTGATAGAGGTCTGGATGGCCATTTCCCATCGCAAAACCTTCACCAACACTCAGTAGCATTTCTTTGTCGTTCATGCCATCACCGAATGCAATTGCATTTTCCTTCTTATGGCCGAGATGCTTTAGGACATATTGAACTCCAATACCTTTATTGACTTGATCTCTAATCACGTCATAACAATGAAACATACCTTCAAGATTTACTTGTGATAAGTGGATTTGATCTTCCTGTTTATATAATGCAACATCCTTTGGTTCTAAATTGATCAAGGTCATTCCGAGTACTTCATAATCCTCAGAGGGTGAATAGGAGTCGTTTTTATGTAAGTGAAACTTTTCTATAAATTCTTTTACACAATCTGTTTCTAAATCAGTGAATAAGTTTTGGTCTTTCGTATATAAGACAAGTTCATGTTGATTTTTTTTCGCTATATCAATAAATTGTTTGACACTCTCCATATTCATTGGCTCTTGGAATAGATCTTTACCTTGATAAATGGCAAACGCACCGTTATACCCAATGAGGGAATGAACATTTAACTCTTTCGCAAGATCCCTGATTTCATGTAAAGGTCTGCCGGTTGCTAAAAAAACCTCTATTCCTTTTTCTTGAACCTGACGAATTGCATTGACCGTAGTTTCCTCGATGGTATCATCCGGCTTAATGATGGTTCCATCAATATCTAAAAATAATACCTTATAATCAGACATTGAACCTCTCCTTAAATAGATATGTTCTTTCAGTTTATCATGGTTATTTATGAGATAAAAGATACGGACTGTGGAATACTAGGTAAAACTTACTTGGATAAAAAAGGGGAGGCATATTTTTGTGTTAAGACTAGTATTTATTCTTCTTCTAATTTGCTTGCCTGAACAGGTTTTTGCACAGCAAAAGGTACCGATATTAGTTTATCATTCCATTGATAATTATTCCGGTCTAGGGTCCAAAGAATTATTTGTAACTCCGGAGAATTTCGAAAAGCAAATGATCTATTTGAAAAATCAGGGATATACCTTAGTAACATTTGAACGCTGGCATGAACTTAGTAAAATAAAGAAACCTATTTTTCTAACCTTTGATGATGGATATAAAAATAATCGTAACGCTTTTGAAATTCTCCAAAAGTTAAAAGATGAAACATTTAAGCCAACAGCAACCTTTTTTGTAATATCGGATTTTGTCGGTAACGTAAATCGTTTAACTCAATCAGAATTAAGAATGATGTCTGACTCTGGTGTTATTTCTGTTCAGTCGCATACGGCCACACATCCAGATTTGACAAAATCAGAGAATCTCCTCTATGAATTAAAAGGTTCAAAGGAGAAAATAGGAAGGATAACAGGGAAACCTGTCATTGCCCTAGCCTATCCATATGGAAGTTTTAATGAACGTATAGCTTCTGAAACGAAAAAGTATTATTCTTTTGGATTGACAACGACACCAGAAAGTTATTCAAAAAAGGGTATCGAAAACGAAGATTTTTACCTGCCTCGGCTATATGTTAAGTATTCAACCAATTTAGAAGAGTTCGCGAAATTAATTACAAAATAATAAGGGCACTAAGTTGTCAAATATCGATGATTCAGGAGCAAACACTAGAAAAATCATTGTTTTTATTTAAAATTGGAGATTAGTCAGTTAATTTAAGAGAAAATTGCTCTTTACAAGTAATCAGGTTGAGGATAAAATTATCGTGATAATCAACATGAAATTAAATATTTCGGCCAAAACCCATCATTCTGGGTACGGAGGAACCAATTTATTGGGGTTAATTCTACTATTGTAGAAGGGATGAGAATTTCTTTCGCCATTCTACCCGTCAGCTAACTTCGTCGGCTAAAGCGAAGGAGGTCATGGACCGCCAAGTACAGGGGCTTTTTTGTTTTGAGTAACACTTTTAGCAGCTTGACTTACTGTTGGTCTTTTATTTATGCCTATTTTTAGGGAACAGGTGAAGAAAATGACATTAAAAGATTATTTAACGAAGCTAAAGATTGGCTTGCCAAAAACAATGGTACACTTGGATAAAAAGGTATATGAAGCCGGAAGTGTTATTAACGGGACCATTGAGATAACTGGCGGACTGATAAAAAATAAAATAAAAAGATATGATATCGATCTAGTAGGGATTGATTCCCAGGCATTTGTAGAAGAAATAGTAAATAGCCATTCCGTTTTCTGTTCTCTTGAGAGTAGTCCAAACCAGACTGGAAAAATTTCGTTCTTAATCAATGTTCCTGACGATATTAAAACAAATCAAAGTACATTTAACTATTCTTTAATCATTAATATTGATTTAGGAAATGCAAACAATATTACGCAAAATGTCCCAATTATGATAGATGCCGTTTCATAGTATGTACCTATTAAACTAGTTATTTAATGTAAATCGGAATATTATCCTATTTATTGATATAGCTTTGTAAACTACTAGAAATTAGGCTGTAAACAATCACCGTTATAATAAAGGTAACAGTAGACTTTATTAGGGCGGGTGCAATGATGGAAGACACAATGGTTAAATCCTATTTACAGAAATCACTAGAAGAGTGGAAGGATGATATTTCATCAGTCCTTATCGAAATTGATAAAGAATATGAAGAAGTGGCACAAGAATTAAAGGTATACTCATACAAATACGGAATTACCAAGCAAGTTATTCAATCAACCGTAAACGAAGAAATTATTGAGAGTATCCGCCAAAGGTATCATAAACCCTTTGAGGAAAGTTATAATCAATTAAAAGAGTATATAAAAGACTTAGAAGAGAAGCAGCGAGTTTTTCACATGTTTGTTCAAAAAATTGATGAAGTAAATCGTAAGGAATCATCAAAAAATACAAACTTATAAAAGGTAACAGTCTGGTCCATTGGGATCAGGCTTTTTTTATCATAAATTAGGAATTGTCGGCAAGATAAAGGCGGTTTGCATATAGTAATTAGCAGGATTTGTTTGGAGAGGAGCTGAAGTATGATTACTGCAAGAATCGGGAGTAAATGGTATACATTGCCAGATAATCTTGAAGAGTATTTTCAAAAATTCAGGTCTCATGTTATCGGCATTAACCAGGAGTTTGACTCCCCACACGGAAGAAAACCGATTATTTATGCAGATTGGACGGCTAGTGGAAGAATATTTCGGCCAATTGAAGAAAAAATTTCAGAGGTATTCGGTCCTTTTATGGCAAATACACATACGGAATCAAATATTACAAGTTCAATGATGACGGGTATTTATGATCAATCAAGAAAGATTATAAAGGAACACGTAAATGCAAATGGGGATGATGCGGTTATTCTTGATGGATTTGGGATGACATCTGTGATGAATAAATTGCAAAGAATAATGGGAATTAGGGTTCCAGAACAATGGAAAGAAAGTATTAAACTTTCTGAGCGGAATAGACCAATTGTTTTTCTCACACATATGGAGCACCATTCCAACCAAACCTCATGGCTTGAGACATTAGCGGATGTTGAGATTATTAAACCTGACTCGGAAGGTCTTGTAGATGTAAATCATCTGGAACAACTTCTGTCACAGTTCCGTGACCGAGCGGTTAAAATTGGCTCATTTACGGCATGCTCGAATGTAACGGGAATCCAAACCCCATATCATAGGTTGGCCAAAATCATGCATAAGCACGGAGGTCTTTGCTTTGTGGATTTTGCTGCCTCTGCTCCCTATGTGAAGATTAATATGCACCCAGAAGACCCTATGGAGAAACTCGATGCCATTTTCTTTTCTCCGCATAAATTTTTAGGTGGGCCCGGCTCGAGCGGTGTCTTAATTTTTGATAAAAGAATTTATACAAATAAGGTGCCGGATCATCCAGGAGGTGGGACGGTAACATGGACAAATCCTTGGGGTGGACACCAATACATTAACGACATTGAGCATCGTGAGGATGGAGGAACACCAGGAATCCTTCAAGCGATTCGTACAGCTTTGTGTATCAAATTAAAGGAACAAATGGGAATAGAACAAATTTTAGCGAGAGAAAGAGAACAGCTAGAACTGCTTTTATCTGGATTAGAGAATATTCCTAATCTCCATGTATTAGAGAGTCATCAACGCAATCGAATCGGAATTGTTTCATTTACAATTACGGACATTCATTACAATCTTATTGTTCGTTTATTAAATGATCGATTTGGATTTCAGGTTCGCGGAGGCTGCTCATGTGCAGGAACATATGGTCATTATTTATTGGAAATCGACAAAAATAAATCGAAGCAAATCGCTGAACATATTGATCAGGGAGATTTATCAACTAAGCCAGGGTGGGTCCGTTTTTCGATGCATCCCATTATGACAAATGAGGAAATTTTATTATTTCTAAAAGCAATGAAAGAGATAACTACGAACATTAAGGATTGGAAAAAGGATTATGTGTATGACCCTGTCAGTAATGATTATTTCTATAATCAACACATCCGAAAGGATATGTCGCCTCTTTTTGATTTAACAAGCATGTGACATCCTTTTATTATAGGCAACGGTTCTGATATTCCAACATATGTTAAAAGAAAAAAGGTGGGATATCATGATTCATATTGTAAAGCGGGGCGATACACTTTACCAAATTTCCTTGGATTATCGGGTAAGCCTCGCAAGTCTTTATGCAGCCAATCCCGGTGTCAATCACCAGCAATTATATGTAGGACAAAAAATTCAAATCCCTGGTCTGCCAGACCCAAATACGATACCCTATTCGATACACATTTCGGTTGGGAAAAGAAGACTTTCATTATACCGAAATGGAAAGCTCGAAAAAATCTACCCGATTGCCGTAGGAAAAATGCTCACAGCTACTCCGACTGGAGAATTTGTGATTGTGAATAGGCAGATGAATCCAGGCGGACCTTTTGGTGTATTGTGGTTATCGTTATCAAAGCAGGGATATGGTATTCATGGGACCAATAATCCGAGTTCGATAGGTAAAGCAGTTTCTCATGGGTGTGTTCGAATGCATAATCGGGATGTTCTTCAGCTTGCCGAAAAGGTTCCCAACGGCACAAGGGTAATCATCCGCCCAACTTAATAAAATGAATAAGGGTCGATTATGGCCCTCTTTTTCTTGAAAAAAGTGAATCTATCACAAATGATAAATCGTAGTAATATATATAGCAAATAAATTGTAGGGGGGGTTGCTGGAATGTGGGGACTTTTCGCAGTACATATAAGTGTGATTGTGGTTTTCCTTATTCTTGGATGGGTGGTAAGGAAAAAGAAAGGCTACTGGCTGATTTCAGGCTTCGCTTCCCGGCCGAAAGAAGAACAGGAGGAGTTAATCCGTAATGGTTATCCACAGAGGATGGGTGGATTATTAATCATAACGGCCATTGGCATGTTGATATTGCTTCCGCTCATGTTTACCTCGTTTAAATATGCAATGGAAGTTCAATTTGGATTTATGATTATATTTTTATTGGGGGGAATGATTTATTTAACAAAATATGAGGTTCCAAAAAAGCGCAAACGCAGCTATGTTATAAGTATTTCCTTATTTATTGTCATTATTGGCGGCATAAGTGCTCTATCATATTTTAGTTATCAAGGGTACGAGCTAGTAGCAAAGGAAGAAAGCTTTGAGATAACAGGGATGTATGGTGATGAATGGAATTATGAGGACTTAACTTCGATTGAACTTATGGAAAAACTTCCAGAGGTTACGGTGAGAACTACGGCGTTGGTCTGCCTACACTTTCAAAAGGACATTTTAAAGTGAGGGGTTACGGCAGCAGCCTGCTCTATATTCAAAAAGGGTCATCTCCATATATCTATATTGAATTAAAAGATAAGAAGATATTTATTAATGATAAAGATCCGGATCAGACACGACTTTGGTTTGAACAGGTCAGCGAAAAAGCCGAATTAACTCAATAAAAAATCTCACCTTCCTAAATGGGGAGGTGAGATTTTTGTTGATTATTTGTAAATTACAATCGAACCAACTGATTTGTCTTTAGCTTGTCCGTTCACACGAACCTTAAGACCAAAGTTACCGATATTTCGGCCAGCATCTGGCATGAATGTATTCAAAAATGAGTTGCTGTCATTAAATAGAGATACCGCAGGTTGACTTGGTCCAAACAATGTTTGAAGACCTGGATAATCAAGATTTAATCCAGATGTTGGGTTTAAACCAAAAGCTGCATCTGCGATGTGGTAACGGGATGATGCTTGGGCTGGTGCTGAACCGTCGGCAAAGCTCCATTGTAAGTCTGTATCTGCATGAGCATCTACAACTCCTACAAAGCCTTCCCCAGGGTGAGTACCTGTCCAGTTGTCAGTAAAAGTTGGGTCCACATACCAGACAACAAGACCGCCATCATAGCTCATTAATGATTGTCCACGTTTGATATTGGCTAGACCTTCGTCAACTCCTGCATGGTTACGCCATTCTAATAGGTAGTAGTGATCAGAGTACTTATTTCCGTCTGATTTTTCAAAACCATTTAGAGTAAATGCTTCTGTTGTTTCTGCACCATCAGTCACAACAGAAGTGCCATCTGCTTTAACATTAATGTTATCTACGTAGAAGCCTTTTTCTGAGGTTCCCCAATCTGTAATATAACGGAAGCGAAGTTGTACTTTTTTACCTGCATATTCGGACAAATTAAATTCTTGCTTCGTCCAGCCGTTGCTATTACCTGTAAAACCAGGGAGGGCCGGAGCGATTGTTGGATAAGCCTCAGGAACTGCACTTGAAACAGTGTTAGCATTACCTACAGATTTCCATGTGGCACCGTTATCCTCAGAGACTTGTACAAATGCAAAATCCCAATCCTGTTCGATTTGATACCATGCATCAAATTCTAACGTTGCAGAAGTCTTTCCTGTTAAATCAACAGTTGTTACCATATTTGTATCGATTTCATCTTGCTGTCCGCCCCAGTACTCGAAGGAGCCAGTAGCAGGCGTATTAATATTTGTAGCCTTTTGAGGCAAGTTTACTTTTGCTGCAATTGCGTTTTTCCCATTTGGAGAGTTGGCTTGATCAAGTAACACTTGTGTTCCTTTTGTAGTTACCTCACTCCAGTCTAACTCAATTGTGTCATTTGTCCAATTTCCACCTAGGTATGATTGATAATAAGATTTTGCTAATGGCGAAAATCCAGTTGGTTCTGTACCACCAATTTTTCCAGCCCATGAACCACCTGCCATGATTGACCAGTAAGCAACTGCTTCACCAGTACCAGAGTATACTGTATCGTATTCATCTGGGTATCCTAAATCATGACCATATTCATGCGCAAACACTCCAGTTGCACCGTCTTCAGGCATCATTGTATAATCATAAAATCCAGGTAATCCCTTAGGTGAACCATCTTCGTTTAATCTTCCATCACGGTCTACAAGTGATGCTGAACGGTGAGACCAAATAGCGTTATCTCCAAGGGATCCTCCACCTGCTTCTTGACCAACACCTGAGTGAATAATCATTAAGTGGTCGACTAAACCGTCTTTTTCAAGTAAGTTTCCATCTCCATCAAGATCGTGAGGGTCTTCTAAGTCGTAATCTCCTAGAGGGATTCCTGCTGCTTTTGCAGCATCATAAGTATCAGCAACTAATTTTTTTGACCCACCTGGAGCTACGTTATCATGACCGCCAGTTGCCCTATCAGCACCATAATAAGCCGCTGTTCCAGGAACCTTTAACCACCCGTAGGCTTTACCGTCTACAGAGTAAGTTCCGCCTGACTGCTCTTCATAAAATTGTTTCATAGAAACAAAATCTTCACCGTTCGGACCTTTAACACCATCTTCTCCAAAAATCATATCTTCATAGTGACTAAGTGGATAGTCTTTATAATAGTTGTCAGTCTCGGATGGGTTAATCTTATTATGTTCAAAGTCAGAGTATTCAACAGCTAGGACAAGAACTTTGTCTTCTCTTTTTTCACCAGTATATGTTGTTTCTTGTACAGGATCCGGATTACCCTTTAAGTGTCCGTTTTTGTTCCCATTTCCATTTAATAAACCATTGTTAAATTCTTTAAATTTATTTTGTTTTTCTGCTTCAGCAGCTTTTACTTTTGCAGCTAACGGATCAGCCTCATTGCCCTTTGTTTGTTTGCCTTTTAACTCGAGGTAGTTTTTTAGGAATTTTTGCTTTGTTTCTTCAGAGGCATTTTTTGAAAGAAGCCCTTGTTTAATAAAAGATTCTATTAATCTTTCATCATTTACCACAGCTAAATCTAGTGAGCTGTTTGAATGTGTAGCGATGGAAGCGGCTTCCGCTTTATGTAATAATCCTCCATCCTTTGATAGAATGTCGGAGCTTGGGAAACCTGCGAATAAAGTACCTGCAAGCATGACTGAAGATAGACTAGTTTTAATAAACGTATTCAATTTTTCTCCCCCATTTAAATGTATTATTGGCCGTATTAATATAATATTTAGAAAATTAGGACAAAACAATAGGTAAATTTTCTCTAATTTTCAGCTAAATTCCTCGGAATATAGGTCAAATAGGATGGAGTTTCGACAAAAGACTTGAGTGTTTTGTAGTAATCTATCAAATTATAAGGAAAAATAAATGTGTTATGAAAATAATAATAAAGATTTACAGTAGTTATAAGATGTGCTTTTGTTGATTGTCATTTAAGCATCAAAGAAGAAGTAATAACTAGGTTTGAAATTAAAATGGAGGATAATTTTTATGATTTTTAGCAAGGAAAAAGATTATACTATAA
>NZ_NPDD01000136.1 GCF_002272245.1 Bacillus sp. 7884-1
TAGAAGCGAGGCTAAGCTAGCCTCGCTTCTTATTGTAAAATAATGCGGTTAGCACGCCCATTGAATTTCTCTAGCCAGTAACCCGTTGTCATATCTGCAATGGCAACGCCTGTAGAACTTTGTGATCCCAAGAATTTTCCTGCACCTAAATAAATTCCGACATGACCATCTTTTTTATAGGTATCAAAAAAAACAAGGTCTCCTGGAAGCATTTCCTCTACCTTGACAGGTGTACCAGTATTTTTCAAGACTTCCGTGCTTGCACCGATTTTAATATCTACCTGAGCAAATGCCCAACTGACAAAGGCTGAACAATCAAATCTTCCATTTGTAATATCATATTCATTTCGGCCGCCGCCAAATACATAAACGGAGTTCCCTATATACTTAAGCCCTTCAGAAATAAGACTTTTAACGGTTTCATTTGTTAATAACATTGAATCATTTAGAATTTGGTTTGGATCAATATCGCTTAAATTATACATCGTTGTAAGTGCAGAATCCTGTTGCATTAACCCTGCCTGTTCTGCAAGTGTAATCTGTTCTTTTTTCTTTAATTCTAATCTTAACCATTCATTTTGTTGTTTTTGTTCTAGAATTTGTGTCTGCATTCCTTCTAATTCCACTTTCATGCTTTGAAGCTCAGATAATTTAGCTTGTACTTGATCTTGCTTCTTCTTAATATCCTCTTTATCGATTTCATGCTGCTCAATAAGAGTTTGGTCTGCATCTACAAAAGATGCTACGGCACCAACGCGTCCTACAAAATCCTTAAAACTTGATGCACCTAGTAAAACATCAAGATAATTTACCTTTCCACCCGTTTCCTGAAAAGCTAGAGCTCGCTTTTTTAAGATTTCATTACGTTTTTTTACTTTTTCGTTTAACGATTCAATCTCTGACTCTAGTTTCCCTATTTCCATTTGAGAAGCTTTTATTTTGTTCTCCGTTTCGATAATAATAATATTATTATCTATGATAGCTTGCTCTACCCGGCTGATTTGTTCATTTATTTGTTTAATTTCCTCTTTTACTTGATTAAGCTCTACATTTCCTTTTAAAATTTCTAATTGAATTCTTGAACGCTGTTCGTCTATAGCCTCATGGTTTTTATTTTCCTCTGATTCTACTTGCTGGTTTTCATTTTCCTCGGCTTCTACTTGAAGTAATACAGTTGGACTCCCGAACGTGATTATTGAACAAAAAGCGATAATCTTCTTTTTCAATTCTTCTCCCTGCTTTCCTTCATCGCAAATCGCAACACTGTAAATTTTTTCAGCTATGTAAAATTAGATATTTATCAATTTATCAATTTATCAATTTATCAAAAATAATCCTATATACCCATTTTTATCCTATTCAGCTGCAATTAGAAGTATAGCATGAAATCTTGTCAATTTAATAATAGTAATATTAAATTTATGTTTCAGAAATGACTATATAAAATGTTCAATGATAAACATAAAGAAGCAGACCAATTTGTTTGGTCTGCTATACAATGAGTAAGAATCCTTAATTTGTTTTAAAAAGTTCTTTAACACTATTTTTTCCACGATTTACAATTTCATTATGAGTACTTCTAGCCATTTTTACATACTCATTCGTAACTTGCTGCCAAGCATTTCTGCGTTCACGTGCGTAGTCAATGTTAGCTTCAGTACTCTTTTCGAAATTATCTTCTAACTGGTCAATAATTTGGAATACAGATTTGATTGGGGTGATAGCTAGGTTTTCTAATTGATTAGAAACTTCTTTAAGCTGCTCTTTAAGCTCTACCCTTTCATTCATCATTTCTGCTTCAATTTTCTCTTCGTCTTTGATAAGCTGTTCATTGCGCGCATTCATTTGCTCCATCAATCCAGATACAACTTCTTTGTTTGTTTTTTTAGTTTGATCATAGAGGTTACCAAGTGACTTTCTATATTGCTTGTTAAACTTAATAACTTCTTTTAGAGCTTTCACATAAGCATCTTCACGGCTTTCACGCAATTGTCTTGCCCGTTCAAGTGATTGCTCATACTGATTCCATAGTGTATCCACAAATAAACCTTCATTCTTAGTTTCTTCTGCTGCAGATATCATTTTTTCTTCAACAGCAAGAACACTTTCACTCTTTTTCTGTGCCATCGTCCTTCCTCCTCTTTTTACTGTTTACTTTCTCTATCGAATCCTTCTTTTGAAACGAAGGAATATAGAGTTCAAGGAAACTTGAATACATTGTGAAGAATTGGTCTAGCATCGATTGGTACGACTCTAGTTGATTGGCATAGCCTTTTAAGTATGTAATACCAGCTTTTGTTATGGAATATCTTCTTTTGGCAGGACCACTGCCATTTGTATCCCACTCAGATGATACTAGTTCTTCCTTTTCTAGCTGTCTTAACAGTCTGTAAAGATTACCCTGATCAATCGTTTTAAACCCAAATGTTTGTAATTTCTGGCTTAGCTCATATCCGTGAAGAGACATCCTGCTAAGAAGCAATAGAATAAATGGCAGAACAAAATTTTTCGAAGGATTGACAGATTGATTCTCTTGATTTACCATTCTTTTATCACCTCACCTATATGTATTTTACACCTATGGGTAATATTTTGTCAACTTGACAAATAAATGTTATTGTATGGTGTAACATCACGTTTACAATTTTCGTAAGGTGGGAATAAAGATTATAAAAATTGAAGGTGGTGTCAATTTGAAACAATCGAAGGTAAGTATGTTGGAGATGCCCTATTTACATTTTGGCAAGGGTGAACCGTTAGTTCTGATTCATGGATTAGGTGAAGTGAAGGAAGGGTGGCAATTACAATTTGAACTAGCTGATCAGTACGAGTTAATTATCCCTGACTTACGCGGGCATGGTGAATGTACCAAAACTGAAGGGATATCCATTTCAAATTTCGCTTCGGATGTTATTGCTTTATTAAACGAATTAAAAATTAAAAACGCTAACATTTTAGGCTTGTCAATGGGCGGTGCTGTCGCTCAAGAGATTTATCGTCAAGCCCCCCACCTAGTACGCTCTCTCATGTTGATTAGTACATTCCACTTTTTCCCTAAGAAACTCAGAAAACCGTTATTAAATTTTAAGAAATTAAGATTAGGTTCCGCCGCAACGGATAATGACCTTAAAGAAACAGCTGCACATATGAGCCTTTACTCATGGTCAGAGGAAAATATGAATACCTTTAAGCAATATTTTCAGCCGAAACGTAACATCTTTTTACAATCTCTAAAAGCTTGTTTCCAAGTTGATAATATTTCTTTATTACCGACGATAAAAGTTCCAACTCTTATTATTGGCTGTCAATATGACTCCGTTTTACCTGTTTGGATACAATATTTTATGCACAAACTGATTCCTCATTCGGAATTTATCATCATGCGAAATTCGGGGCATTTAGCAAAATTAGAAGCAACAAACCGGTTTAATCTTCTGCTAAGAAAGTTCTTAAACCGGCAAAAGTCTGCTGCTTGATTTATACGTGGGGAGGATGGGGGTCCTTCCCACGTATAATACGTTTTCAGTTAAACCGTTGTAACTAACTCTTTTTCTTTCGGCGTGCCTATTGGACTTTCTTTACCCACAAGCCCCTTTAATGAAGCTAATTCATTTTTGATTTCGGTTAATTGACCTAATCCAAGTTTTACTTCCTCTAAATCGGTGTGAATAGTTTTTTTCTCATCAAGGTCTTTCATTTTCAAGATTTCCTTCTGTGTTTCTTTTATTTCCTCAAGTTCCTCTCTAACATCACGAAGGTTAACTTGAATAATTTTTATGTCTACTAGATCCTTACGTATTTCCTGAAAGTCATCCTTCATTTTTTTCAATTCAGAAACTTCTTGAATGGTTCTGTGGAATTCTACCTGCATTTGTTTAACCATCTTAACCATTTCTTGAAACAATGCTAGATTTTCTTTATTTATTTCACTAAGACCATCCTGTAATTTCCAAATCTGTTCTTCTAAGATATCGATTTTCCCTTCAGCCTGTATTGAAAGATTGGCAACATTAGCAACATCCTTTTTGGTAGGAATATTCATAATACCAGCCATAAGCTCTTGATTTTTCCTAAAAAGTTCCATGTAACGTGAGTGAACACCTAAGCAGGTATTAGCTAAACGAACAAATTCGTTATTATCTGCAGCCATAAACAATAAACGATTTATCTGTTTTTCCCACATCTCACTAATCTGTTTAATGCCTTCGTACGGATCATACATCTTTTCTATTGCCATCTTTCATCATCCTTATTCTTATGATTTTGTCACTTCTTCAGCTTGTTCCATATATTTATTTAAAGGGAATATGAACGTTTTTAATTGACCGGTCAAAAGGTTTACGAAACCTTTTTGACTCTCATAAATAAGAGAGGCAGCTTGTTTTAAGGTTTTTATATATTGCATTCTTGCATTCTTCCTAAGAGCAATATATTGTTCAACCATTTGAAGATATTGATCCATCATTCGATTATTTACCACCATTTGCAGTGGTGTATTCAAAATTGAAGCTGTTCTACTTTGAATTTGGTCAATCTGCTGATTAATATCTTCATAGGATTTCTTTGGAAAAATATGCTGAAGGACTGTAGTAGACATTAAAAATTCCTCTCTAGCAGTTCTTTCCCAATTTGCAAATTCTTTGTTAAACTGTTCTCTGACAGATTTAATATTCTCCTGATTTCGTTTAATACTTTCAGAAAAGAACATTGCTTCTTTCAAAAACACATCATCACGAAAATCGGCTTTCTTTACCCATTGGTCTAACTCACGAAATGCATGGTTCCAAAGAAGGTCAAGGGATGAAAATTGTTCCTGAACATCTTCCTCCTCGAGCATTGGCTCCTGTTCCTTTGATTCTAGAATAGGTTCAATTACTTCAGTTTCTATGACTTCATTTTCAACTGTAGGTTCATCCACGGAGTTTCGTCTCCTTTTAGTCGTTTTTTGTGTTTCAGCATTCTTTGGTTTGGTTTCTTTTTTTTCGGGCATTTATTTCTCCCCCTTTTATTGAATATTTAGGTATTTGGGCGTTGTGTCTTAGAAGGTTTTCTTAATGTGTTCTGCGAAGATGTGTCTAATATAATGGGTTGTGATACTTAAAGTTCTTAAGAATGGATTTTTTCATTTTCTTCCTGACGAAGCATTCTCCTTAACAGCTTTCCTACAGATGATTTAGGCAGTTCTGCAAGAAATTCAATTTCTTTTGGTACTTTATAAGGAGCTAGATTTTGCTTTAGATATTCTATCAATTGCTCTGGTGTAACACTTACACCTGCTTTTACTTTTACATATGCCTTGACTGTTTCTCCTCGATAGGAGTCAGATTTCCAACTACAATTGCTTCTTCAACTGCAGCATGCTGGTAGATTATTTCCTCAATCTCACGAGGGTATACATTGTATCCGCTTGCAATAATCATGTCCTTTTTGCGATCTAATATATAGAAATAGCCATCTTCATCTATTTTTGCGATATCACCTGTAAAGAGCCAGCCATCTTTCATTACTAATTGAGTGTCACTAGGACGTTTCCAATAACCCTTCATTACTTGTGGGCCGCGTAGAATTAATTCACCCGCTTCACCGACCGGTACATTTACATATCCCTCTTCAGTTTCCTTAACAATACGTGCTTCTGTCCCTGGTATAGGAATTCCAACACTTCCTAGTTTACGTGGGAGAAATGGCGGTGTAGAAATAGCTGAAGGAGCTGTTTCTGAAAGTCCATAGCCATCTGCCAGTCTTATCCCTACACGTTTTTCAAAGGATTTCACTTGTTCTACAGGGAGTGGTGCACCTCCGCTGCTAAAGTAGAATATGTCCTTAATTGCACTTTCTTCCAATTGCGGATGGCTGTTTAAAGCAAATATCATCGTTGGAACTGCAGTCACCTGGAATGGTTTCTCTCTATTAATTATTTCAATTAATTCATTCACATCGAAACGGGGAAGAATTAATTGGTTACAACCAATCCGGATTGCTGAAAGTGCATTGCATGATAATCCATACACGTGAAACATAGGGATGACGCTGATGATTTTAAAATTTTCTGGTTTCTCATCAACGGCATTATAGGTAAAATCACATACTTGAATAATATTAGCAAGAAGATTCTGATGGGTGAGCATTACCCCTTTGGAAACCCCCGTTGTTCCACCTGTATATTGTAGAATAGCCACATCTTCTTCTATGTTTATTGGGATATCAGGAATCACATTATCATGTGTAAGAAAGTCATCAAAGTAAATATCACCTTCTGCAAGACTAACCCTGCTTCCGCCAAAACCAACTACTATATTTTTTTTCAAAGAAGTTCTTGGCTGAATTTCTTTTACCTTATGATAGAATGCTTCAAATACCACCATATAATTTGCCTCAGAATCGTTAAGGGCATATTCAATTTCTCTTTCGACATACATAGGATTGACTTGAACTGCAATGCCACCCAGGCGGAATACTGCAAATAAGCTGAAAATATAATGAGGGCAGTTAGGCAGCATGATTCCTAATCTATCTCCCTTTTTGAGACCAATGCGGTACAAGGAAGCAGCAAGCCATTCAGATATAGCTCTTGTTTCTTTGTAACTCCAAGACCTTTCATAAAAAGTAAGAGCTGGTTTTTCCCCGTGTATATTGGCTGCCTGCTGCAAAAGATCAAATAATGAATCATAGTCTACTGATACCTCTTTATTAATTCTTGGATCATAAAACTTTAACCATGGTTTTTGCTAATAAACCATATAATCCTCTCCTAATCCAATCAAGTTATTAACCAATTAAATTATTGTTTTAAAAAAGGTTTTTGTAAACGCACCTAAATCGACATTATTCCACATTTTTCAAATGAGGACTGGTATTAACAAATCGCCTATAAAGGTTTTAGCCAAAATACAAAGAGAAGATTGATGGTTTTTGTCGAAAGGTTCACTCTTGTTCACACAACTTTCGAAATTATTACAAATTTTTAGAAGCCTTTATACGCCTGTAGATAGATATTCGCCAGCTCCGTTACAAGAGGTTGTTTTGGATTAGCAATCGTATCTTGGTCATCAAAGGCATGTTCTGCTAAAATATTTATTTTTTCTTCGAATACACTTTTGCTTATACCAGCCTCTTCTATGCTCGTTGGCAATTCCAACTCAACAATAAGCTTCATGATTGCTTGTACTAGACTCTCTACCCCTTCTTCTGTTGTCTTTGCAGGAAGATCAAGCATTTTTGCAATTTCGGCATAGCGTTGATCTGCTATAAAGTGTTCATATTTTGGATATGTCATAAATTTATTCGGCTTTTGTGCATTGAAACGAATTACATGCGGTAGCATGATTGCGTTAGCACGACCATGAGCGATGTTAAATTCGGCACCAAGTGCATGTGCAAGGCTATGGTTAATTCCTAAGAATGAATTTGCAAATGCCATACCGGCTATGGTTGACGCATTGTGCATTTTTTCTCGAGCAAGCTCATCAGTACCATTACTGTAAGCCTTTGGTAAATACTCAAAAACTAATTGAATTGCTTTTAAAGCCAATCCATCTGTAAAATCATTGGCAAGCACGGAAACATATGCCTCAATAGCATGTGTTAAAACATCTATCCCCGTATCTGCCGTAACATTCTTAGGAACGGTCATAACAAACTGTGGATCGATAATAGCCAAATCTGGTGTGAATTGAAAGTCTGCTAACGGATATTTGATATTTGCCTTTTTATCCGAAATAACCGAGAAGGAGGTTACCTCAGAACCTGTTCCAGATGTGGTCGGTATTGCAACAAGAATAGCCTTCCCACGAAGTGTTGGGAATTTTACCACTCTTTTACTAGGATCGAAGAATTTTTGCTTTAAGCTATTAAAATCTGCTTCTGGATGCTCATAGAATAGCCACATTGCTTTTACAGCGTCCATGACAGAGCCGCCTCCAAGAGCGATCAAACAGTCCGGCTGAAATTTTCTCATCCTTTCTGCGCCTCTCTGAACCGCATCAATGTCTGGTTCAGTTTCAATATCATACAACAAATCATATTGGATATCTGCAGGATTCTTTTTCAATTGGTAAAGTACTTTATCTACCGATCCATTTTTCATTTGACTCGAACTTGTTACAATAAATACTTTTGAAATCCCTGGAATGGAAGATAGTACCTGAATGGAGTTTCTTTCAAAAAATATTTGTGATGGAACTTTAAACCATTGTGTCATGTTTCGCCTTTTTGCCACTTTTTTAATGTTAATTAGATTAGCTGCTCCGACATTCTGAGACACCGAGTTCCCTCCATATGTTCCGCACCCAATAGTTAAGGACGGTAAAGATGTGTTATAGATATCACCAATGGCACCATGAGTAGATGGTGTATTAACCATAATTCTTCCAGCCTTCATTCGTAGGGCAAAGGAATCGATGACATTTGGGTCTGCTGTATGAATAGCCGTAGAGTGGCCAAGCCCTCCGTATTCTAATGTTTCTTCAGCGATTAGCAGCCCTTCAGCTAAACTATTTACTTTATAACAGGCAAGAATAGGACTTAATTTTTCACAAGAAAGCGGGAATTTTGGACCTACACCTTTTAATTCTGCAATTAAAATTTTGGTATTTACAGGTACATTCACTCCTGCCATTTTTGCAATCATAAAAGCCGGTAATCCAACAATCATCGGATTTAAAGAGGCATTCTTTTCGTCTATTACTGCCTTTTCAATCATTTGTTTTTCTTCATTATTTAAGAAATAACAATTGTTATCGATCATTTCCTTTTTTACTTCATCATAAATCTCATTGTCGATAATAAGTGCTTGTTCAGAGGCACAAATCATTCCGTTGTCGAAGGTTTTGGATAGAATAATGTCGTTTACTGCTCGTTTAATATTGGCGCTTTTTTCAATATAACAAGGAACATTTCCTGCCCCTACACCAAGTGCTGGTTTCCCTGAACTGTATGCTGCTTTCACCAAATTAGGTCCCCCTGTAGCCAAAATTAGAGAAATTTTTGGATGTTTCATCAAAGTCTGAAAAGCTTCATGAGAGGGAATATCAATCCATTGGATACAATTCTCAGGTGCCCCAGCATTTAATGCCGCTGTCCGAAGAAGTTTTGCAGTTTCAACACAGCATTTTTGTGCATATTTCGGAAAAGCAAAGATAATTGGATTTCTGGTTTTAAGGGATATCAAAGATTTAAATATGACGGTGGATGTTGGATTCGTGATAGGTATGACACCAGCGATGACCCCAACTGGCTCGGCCATCTCTACCATGCCCTCATGCTCATTTTCACTTATGACCCCCACTGTTTTCATATCCCTTATGTTGTTGTAGATAAATTCTATCGCAAACATATTTTTGAAAACCTTATCCTCATATACTCCTCGCCTTGTTTCTTCAACCGCAAGCTTTGCCAGGTCTTTGTGATGATCAAGTGCAGTATAGGCCATTTGCTTAACGATTTCGTCGACCATTTCCTGATTGTAGCAGCGAAATTCAGCAAGCGCCTTTGCACTATTTCTTGCTAAGATATCAATCCCCGCTGCAACATTTTGTTTTTCCTGAACCACTTTTTCTTCAACTGCCATTGCCTATCCCTCCAAATCAATCTTTCAAAGTGGGAATGTTTTTTACTCCATATATTCCCTTTAACCTTTACTGGCTAAAATATATCATGTTGAACAACGCAGGATTTGTCGAATTACGCTAAAAAATGAATGAATACCCATTCATTTTTAAAAAATTCACAAATTGTTCAAAAAACAACTTCATCCTACTCTTATGAATATAAAAACCGCACCCCTTTGTTTGGAGTGCGGCTTGCAATTAAATCAACCAGTATTACGTAATCCAGCAGATATTCCACTTATAGTAAGAAGTACGTCGATGATTAATTCTTCAGAAGGCTCGTCCTGCTTCCTTAATTGTTTAATTAATTCAACCTGTAAGAAGTTTAATGGATCAACATAAGGATTTCGACGATAGACTGAGTCTTTAATGTTTGGTGTGTGATCAAGCAATTCTTTATCTCCTGTTATTTTGAGAAGAATAGCTTTCGTTCTTTCATATTCTTCAAGGATATTCGAAAAAATTCGCTCAGCGATTTTCTGATCCTCCACTAATGATAAATACTCCTTAGCAGTTGTGATATCTGCTTTCATTAGAGCCATTTGGAGATTATCAATCGTTGACCGGAAAAATGGCCATTTTTCATACATATGCTGTAATTGTTGTAAATTTTGTTCATTTTGTGAAGCAAAGCTTTCTAAACCAGTTCCTGCTGCGTACCATGCTGGAAGTAGCTGCCTGCTTTGTGTCCAAGCAAAAACCCATGGAATGGCTCTTAAATCCTCGAATCGACCGCGATTTTTTCTACTCATTGGTCTTGAACCTATATTTAAGTCACCAAGTTCTCTTAATGGGGTTGCTTCATTAAAATAGGTTAAAAAGTCTGAATCTCCAAAAACAAGCGATTGATATTTCTTTAGTGATATGCTTGAAATCTCTTCAATAGCTAACTCCCACGATTCATCCCTCAAGTTTCCATGCTCTGCTTCTTTTGATACATGGGCTGTTGCAAGCATAAGTGTAGAAGTTGCCTGTTCTAAGCTCCGATAAGCGATATCTTCAAGCAAATATCTAGATGAAAGCACTTCACCCTGCTCGGTAATTTTCACTCCATCTCCAATCGTTTCTGCTGGCTGTGAAAGCAGACTTTTGTTTAATGGACCGCCTCCACGTCCTAGAGAACCGCCTCGGCCATGGAAAAACTTCAATCCAATGTGGTACTTGTTTGCCATTTCATGGATTTCAAGCTGAGCTTTATATAGCTTCCAATTCGCTGTTAATGTACCGCCGTCTTTACTGCCGTCTGAATATCCAAGCATAATTTCCTGTTGGTCATTCATTACTTTCAAATGATTACGGTATACAGGCATTTTGAACAGGGTTTCCATAATTTTAGGCCCGGCAGTTAAGTCATCAATCGTTTCAAGTAATGGTGCAACATTTAATTGATTTTCAATCGTCCCATCAGCATGTAATCGATATATCCCAGCTTCTTTTGCCAAAACAAGTACTTCAAGTATGTCACTAGGCGATTTAGTCATACTGACTAGATAAACAGATATTGAACTTACGCCAAATTCTTTTTGAGCATTTCTTATCATTTGAAATACCTGAATCATTTGTTGTGTTTCAGGTGTATAATCCTCATTTAGCAGAAGAAGTGGTCGAGGATCCATTAAAGTATTTTCTAAAATTCTTACCTTTTCGTCTTCAGATAGTTCCGCATAATTATCAGAAATTCGTACTTTACGTAAAATTTCTGTAATGGCTGCCTCATGCTCGCCGCTATGATTGCGAATATCAAGTGTAGCTAGATGGAACCCGAAAAGTTGTACTTGGCGTATCAACTTTTGGATGGTTTTTAACTCATGCGCTGCGGGATGATGTTTATTTAAACTTCTTTTAACTAAAAACAAATCTTCTAATAATTCTTCCGAAGAACGATAACCTAAATCAGATTTACCAACTTGTTTTAAACGTTCAATGATAATAGCAAATTTACGACGATAAACTTCCGTTGTAATTGGCCATTTCTTATCTTCAGTTAAGTACTTGTTTTCTTCTTCCTCTAAGGATTGGATAAGTTCTAAACTGACTTCCACTCTAGTTGTGGAATGACTATAGCGTTTCATTAAATCGATAAGGACATTTTTATATTTTCTTAAGACAAGCTTCCGCTGCTTATGTAACGTCTCCCATGTTACCTCTGGAGTAACGTTTGGATTACCGTCTCTGTCGCCGCCAATCCATGATCCAAATTTAAGAAAATTAGGAACTTCCCAATTTTTAGTAGAAAAGTTTTTCTCTAAACAATCTTCTACCTCCCGATGGATTTCTGGTAGGACTTCAAATAATGTCTGATCAAAATAATACAGTCCATTTCGGACCTCATCTAAAACTGTCGGCTTAGTATGGCGAAGTTCATCTGTCTGCCAGAGAATGGTTACTTCATTAAACAAACTTTCTTCCAACTTGAGACGTTCTCTTGTTGTTAATAATGGTTGATCAAGCTTCTTTAATATAACGGCAATACGTTGTTGAATTTCTAATATGGAACGCTTTGCTGCTTCTGTAGGATGCGCTGTAATAACCAACTCTAGTGACAATTTGTTAAGGACTTCCTGAATCATATTTTCATCAATATTGTTTTCCTTTAAAGAAAGGATCGCACTCTCAATGGAATCGGGTTGAACAATTGAATCGTCTTGCAAATGATATTGTCTTTTTCTACGAATTCGGTGATTTTGTTCCGCTATGTTTATCAAATGAAAATACATCGAAAATGCTCGAATGACTTGTTTTCTCATTGGGCTGCTGAGGTTTGTAATCTCTTGTTTTAATTCAGCATAAATTTCATGATCAAAATGGATTCTTAGTGTTTTACACGTCATTCTTATTTTTTCCACTTTATCTAAAAGTTCAGTTCCACCATGATTGACAAGGATTTCACCAAGTATTTGCCCAAGTAATTTAACATCGCGGCGAAGTGGAAGACTGCTGTCATTCATCTTCAATTCTGTATTCATGCTTTCACCTTCCCTGTACTAGTTAATTGACTAAATTTTTTATTTATTAATATAACATATCTTTTAGTCTCATGTTAGGAATTTTTTAAATAATAAAAAAAACAACCCAAATTCTCTTCGGATTGTTCCATGAAATCTTTTACCTTTTGTTGAATTCTTGAAGTTTTAAAGAGATGGCTGAGGCCACTTCATCCGTTGATATTGGAATAGCATTTTTAAGAAGCGAATTTGCCAATGAACCTAGTGCTCCACTCGCATTAATTTCAAGAAATGCCGTCAACCTTGTTTTATTTTTATTGAGTGCTTGTGCTTCAAAATAACCTTCACCAATATGCTTTTCATTCGTACGCCTTAGTTCAAAGCTTACTCTATGCGGTTCGTTCCACTCTTTAATATCTATAATCAGACTTACCTTTTTTTTCATTATGCCAAGGTCACTTTTAAAATCCCACGTTATTATGTTGTCATTCATTTGTTCATGCTGTATATAACCAGGCACAAGCGGCGCCCAATTATTTGCATCTCTAATGAAGTCCCAAATCACGGTTATGGGGATAGCTAATTCTATTTGTTGTATTTCGCTAGGCATTGGTATCCCTCTTTCATTTAAAATGTAAGGCTGTGTTATATGGCCTG
>NZ_NPDD01000137.1 GCF_002272245.1 Bacillus sp. 7884-1
GCACAAATCAACACAGGGTTCAAAATCAACAGTTTCCTTTAACACAGCCAAAGGTAAAAGACCTCCAATGCTGAAGGTCTTTTTATTAATTTATATATATGATTAATAGTGGCTTTATAGAAGAATGAAATTGATGATGTAAAATTCTTTTAACTCCAAAATTCTGAAAATGATTGATTATCAAATCAACATCTTTTAAGATTTAGAATATTGACAGTTTATTATTTGGAGGTAACGTGCAGGTGAAAGCGATTCAGTATGTAATATTTATATTGGGATTGACCTTTTTTGGCTTGGGTAACGCGATTGCCGTTAAGGTTCAACATGTTGGTTTACATCCCTGGGAGGTCTTAAATGTCGCATTATATCAACATTTCGGACTTACTATAGGGACTTGGGGAGTAGTCTGCGGGCTATTACTGGTTATCATCTCTTTTTTTACAGCAAGAAATTATATTAGAATCGGGACTTTCTTAAATGCCCTTTTAATTGGGCCTATTATGGACTTTTTTCTATGGTTAGATATTTTACCTGAGCCAACTAATTCTTGGGTCGATTATCTTATAATATTCTGTGCCATAGTCATTGCTGGTATTGGTGGGGGAATGTATGTTGCAGCAGGGCTTGGTGCCGGACCACGAGATGGTTTTATGCTTTCAATCTCAAATAAAACTAAATTATCCGTCAGTCAAGCACGTATCCTGGTTGAGAGTTTTGTCTTGCTTATTGGTTTTATATTAGGAGGACCTGTATTTATTGCGACTTTCCTCTATACATTTATCCAAAGTCCAGTATTCCAACGGTCTTTGAGCATTTTTAATAGCTTAATTGAAGTGTTTAAAAATAAGAATAAACAAATAAGAGAAGACGTGTATTTATAAAGACACGTCTTCTCTTATTTTACCTAGATAACTTCTATTCTATCAGTACTGAAATCGGGATAATATTGTTGATGGGATAACTTGTTAATATCATGTTCATCTGCCTCTTCAAAATAGGCTGACAATTTTCCTTCAAAGACTAATTCTAATGAGGCAGATTCTTTTATGTCATCAGGAGTAACAAGTGAAAGCGGCTTTTGTTTATTGATTTTCACTCCTGATTCCTCAAGTAAAGCTGCGACAAAATGGGAACAAAAGAAAGCATTTTTCCGATCTAATTCCCAATTGAACATAACAGCGAATAGACCTAAAAGATTATAGCGATATTCACCCTTATTTTTCTCAATTTCCTTAATTTTACGACAAATCGCATCATACTGTTTTTCTGATATTGTACAACAATAGATGGCACAATCAGCATTGCGAAATATTCCACCACGGATGTTTTCTCTGACAAAACCAGCTAGGAAAGGATTGCGAGGTCTTTTTCTTCCAAAACTATAGACATCCCAAAATTGGTCATCTAAAGCGATGGAGGCATGATTATGCGGCTTCTTCGTATATAGTTTAATCATTTTTGTTAAAACCGTCCCAGTATCAGTAAGAAGTACGTAAACCTTCCTCAACCTATATTCCCCCTTTATGCTTCTATAGGAAGGGATTTCTCTCATTTTATCCCTTTATGAATATCATTTATTTTATTTTACCGTGTATGTCTACAGACTTACACAATCCCGAGAATTATTTTTATCTAAGACTATAGTCTTATCCAATAAACAGGACTTCCCTTTATGCTCTTATATTATAATTTACTAAATTTAATTCCTCATAGAAACACATTTTTCCTGTTTTTATTATAAAAATTTCCCATATTTAACATTTCATGCATAAAATAATATATTCATTGATGATTAGGGGTGCAATAAATGGGATTATATATTAACAATCGCAAACATCCGAGAGTCTTTAAGAATAAAAAGAAAATACCTGAACCAAACCAAAAGATGATGAGGAGGGACTATCTTTCAGAAGTAATAGACGAACAGTCCAACGCGAATGTTTCATTACTTCGTGAATTACATGAAATGAAACAGCAGTTTCTCAATCAAGAGGTTGTACAAGCAAATAATTGGGATAAAGTAGCTAATCAATTAAATGAACTTAGATCTAGTAATCAAAAACACACAGAATATGAAGAATTAATTATCAATTTATTGAAAACACAAGAAGAACTGCAAAAACAATTATCCGAAAAAATTAGTAAGCAAGAAGAGTTTCAAACGGGGGTATTAAATCGGCTGGACCAGCAGGAAGCATTGACTGAGAAAATATTTCGTCAAATAAATCATATTCGCTCAATCCTTTTTGAACGAACCAACTACCTTGCAGAAAAAATTGATGAAGGATATAAAATTACCTCTTCTTATGTCTATAATTTAATGACTGGTTCAGACCAGCCCATTACCTTTTATTTAATGAACAATAAAAAAGGAGAAAAACAAAAGTAGATTCCGGTGCCATAAACCATGGCGCCGTTTTTTTCACTATATTAAGCTTCTAAACCTGAATGGCTTTTAATTTTCCATAGTATTGGACAAAGTTTTTTAGAATCTCTTTTCCCCCAGTCGTTAATATCGATTCAGGGTGAAACTGAACTCCTTCTATTGGAAGTATTTTATGACGTATCGCCATAATTTCCCCATTCTTCGTCCAAGCAGATATCTCAAAACAATTAGGCAGGGTCTCCCTTTTCACTATCAAGGAGTGATACCTCGTTGCCGGAAATGGATTCGGCAAACCTCTAAATAGTGTTTTTTCATCATGGTAAATATCAGAGGTTTTTCCATGCATTAATTGCTCAGCAGAAACAACATCACCCATGTAGGCCTGAGCAATAGCTTGGTGCCCTAGGCAGACCCCCAAGATTGGAATAACCCCTGAGAATGCTTTAATAGCCTCTAGACTAATTCCTGCTTCATTAGGATTACCTGGACCTGGAGATATCATTAAAAACTCAGGATCGAACGTTCTAATTTCATCTAAGGTTGTTAGGTCGTTCCGCTTTACGACTAATTCTTCTCCTAATTCACCTAGGTATTGAACTAAGTTAAAGGTAAAAGAATCATAATTATCCACCATGAAAATCACTAAAGTTCACCCATTTCCCTTCAGACAATTCATTTCTTTAATAGTTTCTGCTTTTTATCCATCATACATGAATTTTAAAAACAAAAGAAGCCCTTTCGGTTGAGAAAAGGGCTTCCAATATCAATAAAGTCTGTTAAATAACTTTTGCTATGAAATTTTCTTAAGTTCCTCAGATAACTTGAGGAAAGCTTCCTTATTTCTTTCTTGTAAGGAGAAGTCGATTTCCTTACGGAGCACATCTCTTCTAAATTCAATCAAGGCATGGTTTAAAAACATTTCAGCAATTGCAGAATCGTTGTTTTCATCTGTTTGTTGTGGTGAATTTAATAATCTCTTTTCCATGGGAATCAACTCCTTGAGCTTTTTCTTATTATACTGTTAATTATCTAAAAATTCAAACATTTTATTTATTATTATTAAAAGAAATTTTTTCCTCCTCTTTTTTACTGTTTTAACATTGTCTGTTGATTTCCTCTCCAGGCACTTCGCTTTCCGCGGGCGGTCCGGGGAGCCTCGTGCCTTCCGATCCAATCAACAGAGTGCCATAATCAATAAATTGCTTTTATTTAAGAAAAATTTAATAGTTTGTTTAGATTGCTTTTATAACTCCCGATTACACTAAGCATGTAACAAAATAATGATTGGAGGAAAAGTATATGAATAAGAAGCTTTTAGCGGTTATCGGGATAAGTGGAACGCTTATGTTAGGCAGTGTTTATTCGATTTCAGCAAATACATCTGGTTATGACCTTTACAAGGAAGCCTTAAAGAAAACTCATACGGCTGAGAGTGCAACATTAAATTTTAATCTTAAAATCGAGGACAACCAAAAGGCTATATTATCATCTGAGTCCATATTCAAGTCAGATTCTGTAAATCAAGTAAACTCCATCTCTACTCGTTTAGCTAATGAAACGGAAGTTAGTAATATGAACATGTATAAGCAGGATGGAAATTGGTTTTTAATGAAGGATGGACTGGATACAATTTACAAAATAGATACCTCTAATAATCCCCATCACAGTAATAGTGCTGAATTAAAAGATGATGTAGAAAATCTAATTGATGTTATGACTAAAAATCTTCAACAACAAATTACAGTCGCTGATAAACAAAATGGTAATCATGTTATTAAGCTAGATTTAACAGGAAAAGAAATTCCTCTAACCGCTAATGCTTTAAGTACCTTAATGATTAAACATGCTGTTATGATTCAAGACAATAATGAAACTGAAAGCTCAGACTTTCACATTAAGGCAAAGGTTCCTGAATTAAATCATGATATTACGGTCAAGCAAGTCAAACTTACTGCACAAGTGAATGAGGAAAATTATATTGAACAACAGACAGTCAAAGTAGTCGTAACAGGCAAAGATAAACAGGGTGCCAGCCATGAATTAGTTCTAGATATTAATTTAAATGCTTCCGACTACAACCAAACTACAGTGACTCCTGTTGAAATTCCTGCCGACAAGGTAATCGAATTTAATCATGGTAAAAAGTAAATTGAAATAAGTAATTGATAGAGGTGACAATATTGGAAAAAGCAGTGGTTATTACTGGAATGACGAAGCAATACTCAAACGGCAGAGGAATACAGAATATCGATCTAACCATTGACCAAGGGGAAATAGTAGGGATCCTTGGTCCAAATGGGGCCGGTAAAACAACCTTATTAAAATGCTTGACCGGTCTAACTTCACCAGATAGTGGAAAAGTTGAATTATTTGGTGTAGAACTTCAAAGTGATTACAAAGAAGCGATACGACCTGTGGGTGCGTTAATAGGGCCAGCTGTTGCTTATGAAAACATGTCACCCTATAAAAATCTAAAAATGTTTTCTCGCTTGTATTCTGGTATTACTGATACAGATATTGAATTGGTATTGCAACAGACAGGTTTAACTCCCTATAAAAACGAGAAAATATCCTCCTTTTCTATGGGTATGAAGCAGCGTTTTGGGATTGCCTCAGCACTAATCTCTAAGCCGCGATTGATCATTTTAGATGAACCGACGAACGGCTTAGATATTGATGGTTTACTTTTGTTAAGGAAGACAATCCAGGAGATATCAAGCCATTCCGGTGTAACCTTTGTGATTTCCAGTCACCACATTTCAGAATTAGAAAAATTATGTAATCGTTTTTGTTTTCTTATCCAGGGCGCTGCCTCATTTTATGAAGCAGGCAGCGAGCCATTAGAGGATGTCTATGTCAAAAAGATTGGGGTGGCAGGGAGATGAACACAATCCGAGCAAATAGTTTAAATGAAATGCAAAAGCTACTGACAAAAAAAAGCACCAAACTGTTCCTACTTGCTTCTGTGCTTATTCCTGTCCTGACTAAGCTTCTTGTTAATAATCTTTTTTTAACCGATTGGATGGCTTTACCAGATGAAAATATCAATTTTACATTACTAGATTTATTTGTCACCATTTTTATTCCTTTATTTATTTTTATCTCCGCAACAGATTTATTTACGGGAGAAAGAGAACGCGGAACTTTATTTCAGGTTAGACCTATTAGTCGGATGGAGCTTTTCCTTTCCAAAGTTATCGCTATTAGTATTTTTAGCTTCATTGTTCTTTTATTAGAATGGCTGGCCGTGATGATTAGCAGCGCAGTTTTTGATAAAGCCTTCAGCTTAACCCATATTCTTTCTAGTCTTGGAACTTTTATTGTATCCTGGCTCCCCCTTATCGTTCTGACGGCATTTGCTGTTATGTTGGCACTTTTGGTCCAATCTAGTGTACTTGCTATATCTAGCATGATTGGTCTTTATCTAATCATGCTGTTTATTCCTTATGTTCTCCCTTCTTCCCTATACTTACTGCCATCTGCCTATTTAGATTGGTATATGCAGTGGCTTAGCGATGTTTCAGTTCGATGGATTTTGCAAACTGTCACGTATTTGTGCTCATCTTTCGCATTGTTTTTTTCAGTAGGCTATTATATGTTTAATAGAAAAGAAGCCTAACCGAAGGGTGCTACCTATGTCTATCAAACTTCGCCTGATATTATCAAATATTGCGATGATCACGGTACCAATCATTATGTTTATAATTACCTCTTTTCTGTTAATGATGGTGTTTCTCGGTGATATCCGTGAAATGGCTAATTTCTTACCAGAAAGCCACAATTACCACAAAACAAAACAAGAGGATACATTGCTGTTTCTAGACTTAAAAGAAAAGTCTGCCGTCAACCCACTGGAATTGATGAGTAAGGAGTATTTGGAATCCCTAAACACTGAACTTAGTGAAATCGATTCTGGTTTAATTGTCCGTAAAAACGATGAGATATTCTATCTTACAGATGAGCTAGAAAAAGTCTATACAGAGAAGCTGCCGGAGTTTGGTACAGAAAGAAGCTTCCGCAGCTTAGAAGAAATAGGTGAGCAGACGTTTGCCGTGAAGCAGCATGATTTCTATCTGCAGGATGGCAGCGAAGTCTCACTCTTCTTAATGAGAGACGCAAGCCCCTGGAATCAGTTTGTAAGAACCTTTTTCCCAATCCTATTCGGTTTATGTTTATTGATATTAATTGCGACTAATGGATTTTTAACCTACTTTGTGTCTAAAAGTATTATCAACCCAATCAATCAATTAAAGAAAGCAGCTCATTTTATAAAAAGCGGCAACCTCCAGCATTCCATTACAGCGGCTAGGAATGATGAGATTGGTCAGTTAACACAAGCATTTGAAGAAATGCGGATTCAATTAAAGGAGTCACACGAAATCCAAAAACAATATGAGGATAACCGGAAGGAATTAATTGCACATATTTCTCATGATTTAAAAACGCCGATTACCTCCATTAAAGGGTATATTGAAGGAATCCGTGATGGAGTGGCAGATACACCTGAAAAGAGAACACACTATATTCAAACCATCTATACAAAAGCAGTGGACATGGACCATTTAATTGATGAATTATTCTTATTCTCAAAGCTTGATTTAGGCAAGGTTCCCTTTGAATTTGAAAGAATTGATATAAAAGATTATCTAAGTGATTATTTCGAGGAGTTAAGCTTTGACCTTAGAAAGCAGAATGTAGATTTAAATTTCCAATTTGCCCCTCAGGGTCATTATCATGTTTTTGCTGATCGTGAAAAGTTTAAACGAGTTCTGGCAAATATTATTAACAATAGCTTAAAGTACATGGATAAGGATAAAAAGGAATTAATAATATCTATGCATTCTACCGACGAAACTGTAGAGGTTTCCATTGCTGATAATGGACCAGGTATACCAGAAGAGTCGATTCCCTTCATCTTTAATCAGTTTTACCGAGCTGAACAATCGAGAAATAAATTAACCGGGGGCAGCGGTTTAGGACTTTCCATCTCAAAAATGATTATCGAAGAACATAACGGTATGATAAAATTAGATAGTACTTTAACAGTAGGGACAAAAATTACCATTATTTTGCCGCATCAAACCTGTTCCGAGGAGCCCACATCATGAAAAAGATTCTGATTATTGAAGATGAAAAAAGTATTGCCGAATTAGAACAGGATTATTTAGAAATCAACGGCTTCCAAACAGAAATGGCCCATACAGGAGATATTGGTCTCCAAAAAGCATTAACACAAGATTACGATTTAATTCTGCTAGACGTTATGCTGCCAAACATCGACGGTTTTGAAATTTGCAAGAAAATAAGAAGTATAAAAGATATCCCTATCATTATGGTGACAGCAAAAAAAGAAGAAATTGATAAGATTAGAGGTCTGGGGCTGGGTGCAGATGATTATTTAGTCAAGCCCTTCAGTCCGAATGAAATGGTTGCGAGAGTGAAAGCACATCTATCCCGATTTGAGAGATTATCAATGAAACAAACTACTGAATCGCAAGGAATATACATCCGTGGTTTATTCATTGATCGATCCTCGAGGCGTGTCTTTGTTAATAACAAAGAAATTACCTTAACAACAAAAGAATTTGATGTTCTCACTTTTTTAGCACTAAACCCAGACCAGGTCTTCAGCAAAGACCATCTCTTTGAAAGAATATGGGGTTACGATAGCAATGGAGACGTCTCGACCGTCACCGTCCACATCCGCAAAATAAGAGAAAAAATTGAACACGACCCCTCCAACCCTGAATACATAGAAACCGTTTGGGGATCTGGCTATCGTTTTCATTAATTTAGTGAAGACCTTTTAGGTTTCACCTTAGTGAAAACCTTTTAGGTTTCACCTTAGTGAAAACCTTTTAGGTTTCACCTTAGTGACAGGCACCACAAAAAGACAGTGTCCACCTCAGGTGGACATTGTCTTTTTGTGTTAGTGGATTTGACTTTGAAATAATGTATTTCGGTTACTAAATTTAGTGACCAGTTTTATTAGGAATAGATTGCATATTAGTAAAGCAGCGCCTATTAGGAATAGTGTGAATGGGCTTAAGAAGAACATTCCACTTGCTTGGCTTATGATGATTCCAACGATTGGTAACACAAGCAGCCCGCCGAATTGCTGGGCTTCCTGAAACGTTTTAACTTTGGCCGAGATCAAGACATTCAAGATAATATTAAACAGTACTAATATTGGAATAACCCAAAACATTAATATCATCCAAGTAGAGTTAAAATATAAGATTACTTTAAAATACGGATACGTAATGACATTAACAACAATAAAACTAATGATAAAGGCAGCAAAGGAAATACCTAAGGTTGGAATTAGGGATGCTACTACTTTACCTAGAAACAAGTCTTTAATTGAAATAGGTGCAAATAACAATGTCTCTAACGTATTTCTTTCCTTCTCCCCTACAAAACTATTTGATGAAGTAACCATTGAATTAATAATAGCTACCATTAAGAAAAAAGGTATCATCATAAACGTTAAGAAAAAATAAACAAATTTAAAGTCAATTGTCGGCAAAGCGATTAAAGTATTCCTCATCTCTTCATTTGGAAAGTCTTTAATAAATGCATTTATCGGTTTTTCGATATCTTTTGTAGAGGTACCAAGCAAATCAAAGTGAATTCCAAAATAGGCAATAAAAGCTGGAACAATAATGCATAGCATTACTGCTACAATTATCATCGGAACCCAAACTTTCTTGGATGAAAACGTTGCTTTCATATCTTTTCGGGCAATTGTTAGGATTGTAGTTTTATTCAACCTCTATTCCCCCCCTAATATTAAAATATAGCGCCTCAAGACTTCTATTGGTTATTTCACAATTATGAACCCATGTTTCACTTAGAATATTGGCTAATAAAGGAGTAATCTCATCCTTAGATGGAAGTATAAATTCCAATTGTTTAGACCCTATCCTACTAAATGTGTACCCCTTGTAGGATTGGCTATTAATGGGCTTAAGACCCGTTTCTACTAATAACTTAATTTCCTTTAAATATTTATCCTCTAATTCCTTCATTGCTCCTTTTTCTACTATCCTGCCCTTATTCAGAAACAAATAGGAATCGCAGATTGTTTCAAGTTGGTGCAGAACATGTGAGCAGATTAAGATGGTAACCCCTTCCTCTTGATTCACTTTGCGTAAATAATGGATCACTTCATTAATCCCTTCAGGATCTAACCCGTTGGTCGGCTCATCGAGAAAAAGAAGTTTTGGATTATGCAATAAAGCTTTGGCTAGTGAGATTCTCTTCTTCATTCCTGTAGAAAAGCTACTCACTAATTGATCCTTAAAGCCCAGCATATCGAACTGTTCAAGTAAATATGTGATTCGCTTCGTATCTTGTCCCCCATATATTTTTGAAAAGAAGACAAGATTGTCCCATGCCGACATATCATGATAAAGACTTGCACTTTCTGTAACAATTCCCACTCTTTTTCTAATCTCATCGCCTTGTTTTTTGGGGTCAAAACTCATCACCTTCATCGTTCCACTGGTTGCATCAATTACCCCATTTAATAAACGGATAATTGTTGTTTTCCCTGCCCCGTTTGGACCAAGCAGCCCATTAATACTACCTTCTTTAATTGAAAAAGTGACATCCTTTAATATTTCACGATGATTAAATCGCTTGCTTACATTATCAACCTCAATGAAATTTGCCAAAGTTTCTCCCCCCATAAACCTTTTTCCTTCTTTATAACGATTGAGGAAGGTGATTCGTTCACAATAAATTAATATTTTTTTGATAGACTTGTAATAATGGAGTAACCATATGTTCGAAAGGTTTTTATCTTTAAAATGCCGAATAGAATGTAATAGTAAAAAAGAGGAGAATCCAAATGTCAACTTTAAAAGGGAGTATTTTGGTGGTTGAAGACGAAGAAAAAATAGCTAGAGTTTTGGAGCTTGAACTTGAATATGAAGGCTATTCAGTAACAAAAGTAATGGACGGTCTCATGGCATTAGAGGCCTATCGTACTGGGAGCTGGGATTTAATCTTATTGGATGTCATGCTGCCAGGCTTAAGCGGGATTGAACTACTTCGAAGGATTCGTAAAAATGACCTTCTTACACCTGTCATTCTTTTAACAGCAAAAAGCTCTGTCGAAGACAAAGTGTCAGGTCTAGACCTAGGGGCGAATGATTATATTACGAAGCCCTTTCAAATAGAAGAACTGTTAGCAAGAATTCGTGCTGCATTAAGAATTAAGCAAGTGGAACAACCCCAGGATAAGGACAGTACCCTACTGCGTTTTGCCGATCTTAGTATTGATCAAAAATCTAGAGAGGTGTTAAGGGCTGGAGAACCTATCGAATTGACTCCAAGAGAATTTGATTTACTAGTCTATCTTATGGTTCATAAACGTCAGGTTTTGAGCAGGGACCAAATTTTAGAGGCAGTGTGGGGTTATGACTTTTTTGGCGATACAAATGTAGTGGATGTTTATATCCGATATGTGAGAAAAAAAATTGACCTTCCGCATTTACCCTCATTAATTCATACTGTTCGCGGCATTGGGTATGTCATGAAGGATGCCAAATGAAGCTGAGAAATAAAATTAACCTGTATACAGCGTTTTTATTTGCCCTGCTGCTGCTGATCTTAAATATTACTGTGTATTATACATTCAGCAAGTTACTTCTTGACAGCGAGCTTACTACTGCGCATAAGGAGATGAAGAATATATCCGATAATTTTGGAGAATCTCTTGGAAAAATACCCAATGATTCCTTACTTAGGTCTTATGTTCCTGTAAACGGCATGATTGAAATTGTGACTGAGGATAACAATAGCCAACTCCCTGCGTTTACTAGCGCTGACGAACAAAACCTAAGTAAAAGGAAATCAGTATTTTATAGGAGTGAAGTCAGTAAAACGATTGAATATGAGGAACGTCCCTATAGCTTTGAATCAATGCCCATCATCATGCAAGACGGCAGTATTGCCAATCTTCAAATAACCAAAAGTATGGAGACAGCAACTAAGATTTTATCTATCCTTCGTCTAGTCTTAATCCTAGTTACACTGCTTGCGCTGATACCTGTTATAATTTCCAGCCGGTTACTTAGTAACTTTATAACAAAACCTGTCACTTCTATGATAAAGACAATGACAGAAATAAGGAAAAGTGGAACCTTTAAGAGACTCAAGGTAGAGGGTAAATCAAAAGATGAGCTCTTTCAAATGGGTCAAACCTTTAACCATATGATTGATCTTTTAGAAATGAACTTTGAAAAGCAGGAACAATTTGTTTCAAATGCTTCACATGAACTTAAGACCCCTTTAACCATAATAGAGAGTTACGCTAGTCTATTAAAAAGAAGGGGCTTAACGGAGCCAAAGCTATTCACAGAATCGATTGAAGCCATCCACTCTGAAGCACTCCGTATGAAGGAAATGACCGAGCAGCTGTTAATGTTAGCAAGACACCATGAACAGTGGAATATCGAGCTTGACCCGGTGAATCTCAATCAATTAATAGACCAAACTGTAAATGCATTTAAGAATGCCTATAAACGCGAAATAACATTTGAAGCGGTGAATGAAGCTCCCATATTCATAGAAAGTGATGATAAAAAGCTTAAGCAGCTTTTGTTTATTTTTTTAGACAATGCAAGGAAATATAGTGATGACATCATTTCAGTCGAACTAAGGAAAGAGGCCGATGAAATTTATATCAGGATTGTCGATCGTGGAATAGGCATCCAAGAAAACGAACTTCCAAAGGTGTTTGACAGGTTTTATCGTGTGGATAAAGCAAGAAGCAGGAAACAAGGAGGTTCTGGTCTTGGGTTATCGATTGCCAAGGAAATTGCCGATGCTATAGGAATAGGTATACAACTGAACAGTGCAACTGGAATTGGTACTACCGCTATCCTTCTAATAAAAAAATTTGAAAAATTATAGAAATTCTCATCACTTTCTCATTTTTATATAAGAAAATAATTGTATGTATATAAGGTGGTGAATATAAATGAAAAAGATATCTTGGTTTTGGGTGGCGATTTGCTCAATAATCCTTGTTATTGTTTTTGTCAGCTTTCAGCAATTTGGAAAACTTACCCCCTCTGCTGACATGTTAACAGAAAAGGAAGCCGAGAAGCTTGTTAAAGAGCGCTATCAAGGAAATATCTCATCAATAAAATTAGCCAATCAACAGTATCATATAGAACTAGAAAAACAAAATCATCTTTACAGCGTTAAGCTAGATTCCTCTAGTGGAAAAGTCTTATCTTTCACACAAACTGGTACTGGTACTGCTACTGGTACTACAACTACTAAACCAACACCTGCCCAAACACCTCCTCTACAAGAGGAAGTCAAAGAAGAGACTCCGAAGAGATTGACCGATAAAGAGGCTGTTGAAATTGCAGTGACACAGGTTCAGGGAAAGGTTGATGATATTTGGCTAGAAACTGAAAATAACCAAACCTATTACCTTATAAAGATAGAAACAAATGATGATCGTGAAGCAACTGTTCAAATACATGCTATTACAGGAGATGTAATGTCAGTAGCATGGGATGACCATGAAAGTAAACAGAAGGAAAACGAGGATGACGATGATTGACACGTCGCAGGAAACTATTATTTTTCTCATTAATTTCTAATGTTTCTATCCTTTTGCTCTCATTTTTACTGGATATACTGAAGGTGTAGAAAGGTAATAACAAAAAGGAGGAAAACAAATGAGAAATAAAGTATTAATAGGCCTCGTATCATCTTTATTAGTTTTAGGAGGAGCAATTGCGGTAGGTGCATCTAAAAATGATACTCCTCAAGATAACTCCGTTCAAGTAGATGATAAAAATTCAGTCATTAATCTCGGTACACAAAACCTGCCTGAAATTAAACCAGGCCAGGAAATTGAGTTAGAAACAGAGCATGGGCAAACATTTTACAAAGTAGAATCAGATGATGACGACGACTCTAATTCTTCATCTACCCAATCAACAAACACTTCCGCTGTGTCCATTGAAGAAGCAGCAAAAATCGCAACCAATGAAGTTAACGGCAAAATTACAGAGGTTGAAAATGAAATGGAACATGGCAGACTTGAATATAAATTTGAGATTCAGTCTGATAGAGGAGAAGTTGACGTTCGAGTCGATGCTGAAACCGGGAAAATCACAAGAGTAAAGTTTGATGATGACAGCGGAGATGATCGATACGATGACGATGATGACAAGGGCAGAGGAAGCGATGATAGCGGGATAGATGGATAATTTTTAAAAGGACAATCGTCAAGTCGATTGTCCTTTTTTTGTCTATATATATGTAATTTACACCTATTGGTAATAATCAGAAAATAAATTATATATAATATGTTAATTACTACATTATCCCTGTTTACACTATCCGAAATATGGCCAAAAGATTATTATGTTAAACCATAGGAGGTAGTTTATTTGGGTAAGTTGTTCTCTGGAATACCGTATTTACGCTTGGGTGCTGGTGAACCTTTGGTTTTTATTCATGGTCTTGGCGAAATTAAGGAAGGCTGGTCCAACCAGTTTGAGTTTGCAGAGGAGTTTGACCTGATTATCCCAGATTTACGGGGACATGGAGAGTATATTACAAATGAGGAAATTTCCATATCAAACTTTGCACGTGATGTTATTTCCTTGTTAAGGGGGCTAGGGATTGAAAGCGCTCATATTTGCGGGTTATCCATGGGAGGAATGGTAGCACAAGAAATCTATCGTCAGGCACCGAAAATGTGCCGGTCCATCATGCTCGTAAGTACATTTCATGTTGCACCCAAACATCTTGGAGGTTTATTTCTAAAAATTAGAAAGTTGCAGGTAAAATGCCGTACCATCGAGGAGCAAAAAAATATTGCAGCTCGTGTTTGCCTATACTCATGGACTGAGAAAAACTTCGAGAATTTTCATAAATTTTATCAGCCTAATCAAGAATTTTATCTACCCTCAGCGAAAGCATGTTTGGAAGTTAATAATCTATGCTTGCTTTCAAGAATAAACGTTCCAACGTTAATTATTGGCGGCCAATATGACACAATCACACCCGTTTGGATACAATTATTTATGCATAAACAAATTAGACATTCTGAATTTGTTATTTTCAGAAATACAGGACATATTGCCAAGCTTGAGGCTAAAGAAGCTTTTAATGAGGTTCTATGGAACTTTTTACACAAACATAAAAAAGCAAGTTAAGGGAAGGCACCTCCCTTCCCTTTCTTTCTTTATATTATATAATCTTGTACTCACCTATAGTACAAAAATTTAAAGTGGATTCGAACGAGCTGAAGCCCACTCATCGACAACTACTGCAAACAATCCTGTTAAAGCTAAGGAAACATGGCCTGCCTCAACCAGTTTATACGTTTTATCCTCGCTCGAAACTAAATCCATAATCGGCAAACTTTGCGTTTCTAAAACTAAATTATCATTCGTTGAGGAAATAACAAATAAATTTGATTTAATATTTTTCAAATCTACATTTTTATTTCCAATCATTAATTCGCCTTTAACAAGCTTGTTCCCCTTAAAAAGATCATTCGCTAATTGTCTAAAAGCCTCCCCTGCAAATGGGACCTGATCAGTAGTCCATTTGTTCATCCTACGCCATTTATCCACATATTTTGGATCATGAGCCCGATTTAAAAGCATTGTATAGTGACTAAAATAAACAGGAGCAGATACTGCACGAAACATTGCTTCCACATAGGATGCCGGGATAACCCCATAAACATCTATAAAGCGATCAACATTAAAATCTCCATCCTTAAGACCTTCCGCCCATTTATCTGGACCAACAAGTGTAGAAAAGTCTATTGGTACTGTTGCAACAATCAAGTTTTTAATGTTCTCTTCAGCAATCGAAGCGTATATAGAAGCGATTGTCCCACCTAGGCAATAACCGACGAGTGTTAATTCTTCCGCGCCAGAATGGCGAATAGCACGCTTAACTGCTGTTCTTAAATACTTTTGAATGTATGTATCAAGACCAATATTCTTATCTTCATAACCTGGTGTACCCCAGTCGAGCAAATACACATCATATCCACGGTCTGTAAGTCCCTCAATTACACTTGCCTTTGGGGCGATATCAAGTATATAGGGTTTGTTAAACAAAGAATAAACGAAAAATAAAGGGATTCCATACTTTTTTTGTTTTGCTGGGTAATGCCATAAGACTGATTTATTTTTTCTCCAAACTTCTGTCCTAGGTGTATGACCAATCTTCGGCTCCGGCTCATTTAATACTTGATAAACATGCTTCCAGCGTTTCATTTCTTTCTCATAATCCAACGGTGGAAATAAATCCGTAAAAGGTGATTCTACTGCCACTTCTTTAGCCCTCCTTACTTAATTAATTGGCTGTGTTAAATTAGACTGTGGATTTGTGCTCCACTAAGGAATGCTTCTTCGAATAATCACCGCAGGG
>NZ_NPDD01000138.1 GCF_002272245.1 Bacillus sp. 7884-1
CCTAGGCGCTTCGCTTTCCGCAAGCGGTTTCGGGAAGCCTCCTCGGCGCTATAGCGCCTGTGGGGTCTCCCCTGTCCCGTCCTCCTGCAGGACATTGATTTGCATCCAATTATTTTGTAGAATCAGCACCTGTTAAGACGAGTTCTTTTGGATTGTCTTTTTCCGCGTGACCTTTAAGTATCTCTACTTCATCTTTAAGATTATTTAATTTATTTAGCTCGAACCTTATCTCTTGTAGTTCACTTTGTAGATTCTTGGAATCTGCTAGTTCCTTTTTCGTTTTCACTAACTCTGTTTTTAGTTGTTTGGTTAATTTAATTATTTCTTTTGAAACCTCAACAACAGTTTCAATTTCCTTGCTTTGAGACTTCAAGGTATCCTGTAAGTCCCAAATTTGTTCCTCAAGAGATTCAATTTTTTCTTCGGTTTGAATGGTTAAAGAAGCTATATTGGCCAAGTCATTTCTAGTAGGAATATTGAGTACACCTGCTAGTGCCTCTTGATTCTTTCTATAGGCTTCAAGGTATCGGGAGTTTGCCTCTGTCCCTGTATTTGCCATTTTGACAAATTCATTGTTATTTGACCAAAGAAAAATAAAATCATTTATCTGTTTTTCCAAAATTCCACTGTAACTTTTGAAAGACTCAAATGGGTCATACGGCTTTTTTGTCGACATCTTGTTCACCTCAATAAAGTTATGATTTATTTGACTCCGTAGTAGTCTTCATATATTGCTGAAAGGGTAAAAGTGCAGAATTTACCTGATTTTCAAAAAGATTCACAAATATTTTTTGATTTTCATATAAAACATTGGTTGTACTCTTAACACCTTCAATATATTTCTCTCTACCTTTCTTTCTAAAAGAAATATATTGTTGGACACTGTCTAAGTACTTATCAAGAGCTTGGCCATTCGTTAAAGAACGAATTGGTGTAGATAATAGAGAGGTAGTTTTATTCTGAATGTCATCAACAACTTGGTTGATTTCTTCATAAGATTTAACAGGGAAAAAATGTTGAATAGTGGTCGTGGTCATAAGTAATTCCTCACGAGCATATTTTTCCCACTCAAGAAGCTCTTTCTTAAATTGCTCCGTAATAGCTTTACTATTTTCCTGATTTCTTTTAATACTATCAACATATTGTTTAGTAGCATTTAAGAATAAATCATCATGATGGTTTAAGCGCCCTGCCCATTCATCTACTTCTTCAAAGGCAGCTTTCCACATTAATTCAAAACTTGAAAGCTGATTATCCTGGTTAGATTGATTTTCCACTTCTGATTCATTTCTAATAGACATATTGTTTCTCCTCCAAATGTTTAGTTATTAAAAAACATTTTCAAATCTTTTAGTTCAGTCTTTAATGTTTTTATTTTGTTAGCCTTTAAGTTCTTCACTTCACTTTCAATTAAACAAAGCAAGTCACTTAAAGATTTACTAAGCTCTTTTAACTCAGAATTGTCCTTTTTCAAACCCCTATTTAACATAAAAAGTGTTTCATCAAGATAATCTATCTTATCCTCACAATCTACTTTTCTTTGTGCAAGATTAGCAAAATCATCTTTCAGTGGAATATCAAGTATAGTTAACCAATTGTTGATTATCTTTTGTTGAATCACTACATGATCTAAGTGGTTTTCGATTGCTTTTCCAAATGCATGTGTAAAGGTTGAACAATTGGTATATATATGAATCCGCTTATTACACTCTTTTTCTAGGTATTTGTAAAAAGTTGCAGGATCCTGATGTCTTGTTTCCATAAATGCCCCTTTATCTAACGTGTTACTATGTTAGAATCTATCTGTAACTGCTTTAATCCTTGTTCATTATATTATAGCAATTTGTATCCACAATTTACTAGGTTATATTTAGACTTTTCCATTTAATCAAAATAAAATAATATTTTCGTATTCAAGAGTTGGACATTTTTTGGTGAATCTTTAGGTTCTTTAGTTTTATTAATAATCATATAAATGGCAATATCTAGTAAAAAAAGGAGTTGTTGAGTATGCCTATAACGAAGGCTAATGGAATTGATTTATATTATGAAGTCCATGGTGAGGGTGAACCACTGCTATTAATCATGGGATTATCACTCACTTCTAGATCGTGGTTTCGATCAATCCTGGCTTTGAGTGAACAATATAAAGTAATAGTATTTGATAATCGCGGGGTTGGACTAAGTGGGAAACCAAATTCTCCCTATTCAATTGAGTTAATGGCTGAGGATGCAAGAGCCGTTCTAGATGCAGCCGGTGTAGAGTCTTCTCATGTTTACGGAATTTCAATGGGAGGAATGATTGCTCAAAGACTTGCATTGAAATACCCAGAGCGAATAAAGTCCCTCATCCTCGGCTGTACAACATCAGGTGGGGAAGAACATGTCCAACCTAGTGCTGATGTTTCCATGCTGATGCTGTCTAGGGCATCTTCTACAGCCACACCGGAAGAAATGGCATGGGCAACATCACCAATCCTCTACAGTCAATCATTCATCGAAAATCATAGAGACCAAGTCGCTGAAGATATTCAAAAGAGGATCGAGATACCTGTCCTTCCATATGCCTATATGCTGCAGCTTCAAGCGTGTCTTGCTCATGACACCTACAATGAAATTGACCAAATAAAAGTACCTGTATTGGTGATTCATGGTGATGCGGATAAATTAGTTCCATATGATAATGGTGTAACTCTAGCTGAAAAAATACCAAATGCAGAATTCCTTACCATTAATGGAGCAGGTCACATTTATGTAACTGAAGCGAATGATATAGTGAATAATCGAGTGCTTGAGTTTTTAAACAACCTATAAGACCCATAAAAGAATGCCCAATTAATAACTGGGCATTCTTTATGTTATTGAATATTACTTAATTAATAAATCAATTGTTTTATAGGCTAAGAAAAACGCAGCTAATGAAAAAATAGCCTCCTTAAATCCGAATATATAAATAGAACTGCTAAAAATAAACAAGTTAAAAAACATAACAATTTGTCCAATAGAAAAAGGGGTTCGTTTACTCAATAGAATGGCCAAAACTTCCGTACCATCTAAGGACCCTCCATAGCGGATGACGATTCCTACACCCAATCCTAAAATCACGCCTCCCAGGAGTATTACTAGAAATGGATTATTCGTTATGGAAGGAAATGGTTCTAGAACATGGGTACCTATTGAAAGAACAGAAATAGCAAAAAGACTTAGAATTAGAAATCTTTTTCCTAGGTAAGAATAGCCTAAAAAGAAAAAAGGAGTATTTAGCAGTAACAGAGCCAAGCCAATCTCAATACTAGAAATATGCGAGAGAATGATGCTTATTCCTACGATACCGCCATCAATTACATTATTTTTCACTAAAAACAACTGCAATGATATGGCGACAAGCGAAGCACCACAGAAGATATAGAATAATCTTTTATAGATAGATATATAGGCAGATCTGCTATAACTAACATAATAATTTACTCTCCTCTTATACATATTCCGCCCCTTTTGTTTCAATTATCTCTCCATTGTATGATTTATTATATTCTTCTTCATTAGAAAAATACCGGGCCATTTGGTCAGGTATTCTACTAGAAATAATGTGAAGTTTCTTTGTTAAAACCTTCCTGATTTAAAGATAGAATATATAAGCAGCAGGAACAATGTTGTAGCAATACCAAAACCTATTTCTATTACTGGCAGTTTGTCTAACAGAATGGATGTTTGTCCTGATAACGAGGCACCAATAATTACTCCTACCAAAATAATGCTAAAGGACAGCAATACAAGACTAAACGAAAGCCTGTTACTTATACGATTAAGTTTATGAAGGACTGGCTCCATTTCAGGAGTGGATATTTCAATCTTCATTTTGCCTTTTTTCATAACGGAGGTAAAATCTTTTATCGTTTTTGGGAATTCATGAAGGATATCCCCATATTCTGTGAAATTTACCCATGCAAATTCTGCCATGTTTTTTGGCTTAAAGCGATCCATTAGTAATTGCTTCCCAAATGGTTCGGCCACTGCTAGAATACTTATTTCGTGATTTAGCTTTTCAACGGTCCCCTCTAATGTCAGCAGCGTTTTTCCTAATATCGTTAAATCTGTGGGAATCATAATTTTATGACGGTAAGCAACAGAAAAGAGTTCATTTACAGCATTTCCAATACTCATCTGACTAAAAGGAACATCGAGGTACTTTTCGCGAAGCTTATCTACATCTGAATGTAACTGTTTTACATTTACTTCATCTGGTACAAGCCCCATGTTCGTGATTGCCTTCACTACTTCTGAAGTGTTTTTCCGCATTAGTGCAATGACAAAAGAGGCAATGTGAGCTCTCATTTCAGGAGTTATTCGACCTACCATCCCGAAATCCATAAATGCAATCATTTGGCCTGGAAGGGCAACGATATTACCTGGATGAGGATCCCCATGGAAAAATCCATCGATTAGGATCTGATGAAAAATAGCATTTACTATTTTCTCACCTAATACTTTTGTGTCGTATCCCTCTTGTTGAAGCTTTTCAATCTCATTTAATTTAACCCCATCAATGTACTCCATCGTTAAAATCTTCTTCGTACTGTATTCCCAATATACCTTGGGGATATGAACCTTGGAATCATTAATAAATTGTTTTGCGATTTTTTCTGCGTTTCTGCCTTCATTTTCATAGTCCAATTCTTCTCGAAGCGATCTTGATAATTCTTCTACAATCGTCCGAATTTGATACCTTTCAACCCAATCAATCCTGCTTTCCGCTAATCTGGCTAGATCCTGCAGGATTTCTAAATCTGTATCAATTACACTCATAATATTGGGACGTTGAATTTTAACTGCAACACGCTCGCCTGTTTGCAAAACTGCATGATGGACTTGCCCAATAGATGCTGCAGCTAACGGCGTCTCACGAAATTCTGCAAATGAATTTTCGAGAGAATCAGCCATTTCCTCTTCTACTATTCTTCTCACTTCATCAAATGAAAAAAGAGAAACATTGTCCTGAAGCTTTACCAGTTCTTGAAGGATATCGGCTGGGATAATATCAGGTCTAGTGCTGGCAATTTGGCCAATTTTCACAAAAGTTGGACCAAGTTCCTCGAGAAACATCCGAATTCGTTCACCTGTTGTTCTGCTATTCCGTGATTGGTTTCCTTCAACAAATACTCGCTTTGGAACTGATAACAAATCAAGAAGCCCTAACTCTTTCATAACAAACCCAAAACCATACTTTGTAAAAGCATAAACGATGTCTCGATAACGTTGTATATGGCGAATTTTTTTCTTAATCATCTTCTCCACTCCTGTTGGGAGTATTTTAATATATATTTCCTCGAAACAAGATTCTCACTTTTACAAAGGATTTACAAGCGCATTCTCCTATTGTTCGATTAAAAAACAAAAAGACGCATCATGATCGATACGTCCTAGTCACAATTATTATTTTTTTAACATATTAAAAACCTGCTCGACATCTTTGTCACCACGACCTGAAAGGTTGACAACCAAGACATCATCTTTCGGTAATTCCTTTGCTAGTTTTACAGCATAAGCAACGGCGTGGGAGCTTTCTAACGCTGGAATAATCCCCTCCGTTTTACTTAGCAGCAGAAATGCGTCTAATGCTTCCTGTCCTGTAACCGTAACATATTCAGCTCTCCCGGTTGTTTTCAATTGACTATGCTCTGGACCAACTCCTGGATAATCCAATCCGGCTGCAATCGAATAGGTGGGCTGGGGATTACCATTTTCATCTAATAACGTCAAACATTTAAAACCATGAATGACTGCTGGGGTTCCTTTTGTTAAGGTTGGTGCTTCTTTCGGCTCCACTCCAATTAAACGTACGTATTTTTCATCAATATAATGGGCAAATGCACCAATAGCATTGCTGCCGCCGCCAGTGCAGGCAATAACCGCAGTTGGCAGCCTTCCTTCTTTTTCAATGATTTGGCGCTTTGATTCTTCACTTATAATAGCTTGAAAGTGTTTAACCATGGATGGGTATGGATGAGGACCTACAGCTGACCCTAATAAATAAAAGGTATTTTGATAGTTTTGAACTAAGTCTGCTAAAGCTTCATCGACTGCATCCTTTAAACGACCCTGCCCCTTCTCCACCGGGATAACCTTTGCTCCTAACAGTTCCATTCTAAAGACATTAAGCGCCTGACGCTCCGTGTCGAGCTTTCCCATATAAATAATACATTCCATTCCAAACATGGCACACGCAGTAGCTGTTGCAACACCATGCTGGCCAGCTCCTGTTTCAGCTATAATTCGTTTTGCACCCATTCTTTTTGCCAATAAGATTTGTCCGATTGCATTATTTATTTTGTGAGCACCAGTATGGTTTAAATCTTCTCGTTTAAGATAGATTTTTGCTCCGCCCATTTGTTTCGTTAAATTTTCTGCATAGGTCAGCGGGTTTTCACGCCCCACATATTCCTTGAGGTAATAGTTGAATTCCTCGATGAAATCCGGATCATCTTTATACTTTAAAAATTGTGCTTCCATCTCGTTCAGTACAAGCTGAAGCTCCTCAGGAACAAAACTACCTCCAAACTCACCAAAATAGCCTCTACTATCTACACTAACTTTTTCCATACTCAGCTCGTCTCCCTACTACTATTATTTTTCTCATACCTTGAGTTGAAAATTATTATAGTCTATGTTTACTGAATATTCAAATAAAATTTATTCATACCTAAGTGATTCAATAGGGTCTAATTTTGAAGCCTTATTTGCTGGAAGGAGTCCGAACACAACCCCAATCACCATTGAAAAGACCACACCGCCTAACACTACCTGCCACGAAATCAAGGATGGCCATCCCGCAAAGAAACTGACAATACTAGCACTTCCCCAGCCAAGAAAAATTCCGAGAATTCCCCCGATTAGTGTCAGCGTCATCGATTCAATAAGAAATTGAGTTAAAACCTGACCTCTTGTAGCACCAAGCGCCATTCGAATTCCAATCTCTCTCGTACGCTCCGTTACAGAAACGAGCATAATATTCATAACACCAATACCGCCAACGAACAACGAAATACCAGCAATGCTTCCAATAATTATGGTCATGATTCTTGTAATCTGCCCAATCCCTGCTGCGATTTCTTCCATATTAAGGACTTGATAGGAATCTTCTGTATTATGCATATTGTTTAATAGTCTTGCAGCCTTTTTACCTGCAATCTGAAGCTGGTCTGACGAGTCGGCTTGCAGAGTAACCTGGGTATAGTCACTGCTTCCATAAATTGTCTGCCATGTTTGGAAGGGAAGATAAATCTCCATTGAACTAAACGATAGAAGACCTGTCGGTTTTTCTAAAACACCAATGATTTCAATCGGCTGATTTGCCACCTTGATAACTTTTCCAACAGGATTATCACCTTTAAATAATTCCTCCTGAATCACATGACTGACTAACCCTACTCGACGGCCGCCTATAAAATCTGAAGTGGAAAAACTTCTCCCTTTTCCAACATTCATTTCATTCAATTTTAAATAGGCTTGATTAATACCTGTGGAAGACACATCAGCGGTTTCCTGCTGAAATCTAACAGATGACATTTGAGTGCTAGAAGCGACAATGCTTTTAATCTCTTGTATTTGGTCAAGAGCCCGAATATCCTCCTGTTTAAACGGAGCCTGCATGAAAATGTTTGGATTCGATCGGATTTCTTCATCAGAAGGCTGATAAAACAGTTCTACCGTGTTTCCTGGACCGGTAATTTGTGTTTTAAGCATCGCTTCTCCGCCCTGACCAATTGCCACTACAATGATTACTGCTCCGACACCAATAATTATTCCAAGCATGGTTAAAATACTGCGCATTTTATGAGCCTTTAGCGAGCTTAATGCCATTAACAGGTTTTCCATAAAACTCATTCAGACACCCCCTTAATGGAAGCAGGAGGCAGCTGAATCATACCATCTCGAACGTATATCGTTCGATTCGAATACGCTGCCACTTCAGGTTCATGTGTAACAACGATTACCGTAACGCCTTCTTCTTCATTTAATTCCCTGAATTGCTCCATAATATCGATGCTTGTCTTTGAATCAAGTGCACCCGTCGGCTCATCAGCTAGAATGATTTTTGGTTTATTAACAATTGCTCTCGCGATTGCGACGCGCTGCTTTTGTCCGCCGGATAAGGCATTTGGAAGGTGATCCATACGGTCAGATAATCCCACTTTACTTAATGCTTCTACTGCTCTTGTCTGACGTTCAGATTTGGATACACCTGCATAAATCATCGGAAGCTCTACATTTTTCAATGCTGATAATCGTGGTAATAAATGAAATTGCTGAAATACAAATCCAATCGATTGATTCCTAACCCTTGCAAGTTCATTATCACTATAATAAGAAACATTTTCTCCACTTAGAGTGTAGTTCCCAGTAGTCGGTTTATCCAAACAGCCTATCATATTCATTAAAGTTGATTTTCCTGAACCTGAGGGACCCATGATAGCGACGAACTCACCTTGTTCTATTTTCAAATTAATATTATTTAATACTTTAACGCTTTCTTTGCCAAGTAAATAAGTTTTTGTAATGGATTCAAGCTCGATCATTTTACGGTCACTTCCATACCGTCCTTAATTGAATCTGGCCCATTAATAATAATTTCGTCTTCTTTTGATAAACCTTCTAAAATTTCAATTTTCGCTCCCGATGTGATGCCTGTTTTAACATTTTTCTTACTTGCCTTGCCGTCCTTAACGGTAAAAACATACGGCTGTTCCCCATCATCATGCAGTGCATCTATGGAAAGTACATTTGCTTGTTTTTTGTCTGTTTCAATTTCCATAATGATTTGGAACCCTGGTTTTAATGCTTTACTATCTCCTGTAATCTTCATCGTTACTGGATACTGTACAGCCTGACTCCCACTTTGGAGAGCGGTTTGATTTTGTTCAGGGAGAAGAGAAATCTTGATTATTTCTCCCTGCCACTCTTGATCAGGGACAGCATCGGAACGGAGAATCACTTTCTGTCCGCTTTTTACTTTCAATGTGTCATATTCAGATAACAGACCCGTTGCTATCATTGCATCAAGTTTACCAATATGTACGATAGGCTCAGCCATGCTGTTTTCAAGAGAGGATGAATCTGGTTTATTAACGAATAGTACGACACCATCTATTGTACTGTTAATTTCCAATTCACTTAGACGTTTATCAATCATTTGCTTTTGAAGATTTGTTTGCTTCAATTCTAAATTTGCCAGCTTCTTATCCATCTCTATTTGCTGATATTCAGGGTCAAGCTGTTTTTTTGCTTCCTCTTTACCCACCTGATCTGCAAGAGTTTTTTCTTTATCCTTTAGAAGCTTCAATTGTTTATCAAGTTGATTTATTTTTAGATTAGCTGATTCGATAGACAGCTTATTTTGCTCCATTTCCAAATCTAACTGAGGATTTTGAAGCCTTGCTACTACCGTGCCTTTCTTTACTTCCTGCCCTTCTACTACTAGCAGCTCTTTAAGTTCTCCTTTTTCAGGAGATGCATTGATTTGTTCCTCTTCAAGTTTTACTGTACCTGGAATCATTAAAAGGGAGGAAATTTCCTCCTCCTTCATTTCCGTAGTTTCAACGGAAGGTCCTTTTGCAAAAACCTCCCGGTAAACACTGACAGAAATCATGATGATGACCAGACTGATTACACTAATCATAATCCATGTTTTCTTTTTCATTATTGCATCGGCGCTCCTTGCAGCAGACTGCCGATTAAGGTAAAGCCAATTCCGATTAAGAAGAATACAATCGCAATTGTCCATGCAAGTCCTTTAGATAATTGTGCTGTTTTATGCAGTCCGATAGCTGTTACAATCATAGTCCAGATTGCAAAAACCTCAAATGAACCTAAAAATCCAACTTTTTCTTGATTTAGCAACCCTGCTAAACTAGTAACATATATTTCTGGGTTACCGCCAATGGCATATCTAATACCTGTATTTAGAATGATTCCCGCAGCACCGATTACCGCGATATACGTATTCATTGAGAATAATTGTTTAAATGTTACTGGTGAACTAGCAATCTTGGTAATAATTAAGTGGATTGCGCTGCCAATAAGAACACCGATAATGGGTGTAAGGATACCTGTTATGGCAACGGTGACTTTTGTAACACCTAATACCAGGTCAACTTGATCCTCCGGAATCCCCTGCTCAATAAAGATTGAGGCATCCATCGATAACGCCATTAAAGTCATACCGATTGCATAAAGGATACTTACAATTAGCAGCGGCACCCAGATTTTTGGAGACTGCTTAATTCTCTCAAATTGTTCACCCGGACTCGTAAACATTCCTAATAATGAAGGCTTTTGTTCTTTTGTAATGATTTCTGTTTGATTTTCCATTATTAACACCCCTGCTTCCATTTTTGTGAAATATTACTTTTTAATTATACAAAACTTTGTACCAATAGTTTCATTTTTCTAGTACTTTTGTTGTCGAACGGTTTTAATAATATTTGGTTTTCACTACTCTTATAATAGTCTATAAGAACTATAAGATATTAGTCTATAAGGATAGAAATTGAAGAGAAATGGCTAAAGTTATCGTAATTTATGACCAACCGAAGGATCAAGAGGGATTTGAAAAGTATTACTACAATGTACATATCCCATTGGTGCAAAAAATGCCTTATCTTAAAAGTGCAGAAGTTCATCGAGTGTTACAATCTCAAAACACAAAAGATCAATTATTTTTATTTGATGAACTACAATTTGATAATCCAGAAACATTGAGTCAAGCGATGTCATCACCAGAAGGGATAGAAGTACAAGGAGACGTTAAAAATCTAATGCAATACTTGAGGAAGCCGCCAGTTATTTCAATTGTAGAATAAGTCCACAACTTTTATCATTTTTACTTTTAGGCTCTGCTAAACTTGGCTGTTGATTTGTGCTCCACTAAGAGAAGCTTCTTTGAGTAATCACCGC
>NZ_NPDD01000139.1 GCF_002272245.1 Bacillus sp. 7884-1
AACTGCCCACGCACGAAGAAAATGCGGTAGCATTTTCGAGGAGTCTCGCGCCTTCCGCACAAATCAACAGAGTGCCAAAATCAATAATAAGCTTTAATATAGCCTATTTTCAAAAGTATCCTAGCATCCATAAAATGTTAGGGTTCTTTTTATTAAAAAATTCTTTCAGTCTTTAGAAAATGAATTCCTTTCATCAGCGTGTTATTATTAATACTGACTGAAAGGAGAGATTTTACATGAAAATAGTTGCACTTGTTGGCAGTAATCGAAAAGAATCCTATAACAAAAAATTAGCTATAAATATGCAAAATCGCTATCAAACGACTGCAGAGATTGAAATTTTGCCAATTGAAAAGATGCCGATGTACAATCAAGATGATGAGTTGACACCGCCAGAAATCGTAACGGAGATTAAGAAAAAGGTGGCTGAAAGTGATGGAGTTCTATTTGTTACACCTGAATACAACCATTCCATTCCTGCCTTTTTGAAAAATGCAATTGATTGGTTTTCCCGTGTTGATAAAGTAATGGTGAACAAACCTGTTATGATTGTCGGCAGTTCCCCTGGGGTATTAGGAACCGCCCGTGCACAAATGCATTTACGACAGATATTAAATTCTCCTGGAATTTCTGCACTAACATTACCAGGAAATGAAGTATTTATTGGAGCAGTTCATGAAAAGCTCGACGAATCTGGAAAACTTGTTCATGAGCCAACTGTTCAGTTTATTGATACGGTGATGGACAATTACATAAAGTGGATAAATAAACAAAGTTAATTATTCCAAAAACGCATGGATTCATTAATCCATGCGTTTTGTCTATTTTTTTATTTAGGCTGTGTTAGATTAGTCTGTTGATTTCCGCTCCACTAAGGAAAGCTTCTTTGAATAATCACCG
>NZ_NPDD01000140.1 GCF_002272245.1 Bacillus sp. 7884-1
ATGCGATAGCATTTTCGAGGAGTCTCGTGCCTTCCACGGAAATCAACAGAGTGTCCAAAATCAACAGGCACCTTTAACACAGCTATTAATTATATCGATTGCTTCATGTCTTTTTCTAATTGATTGATACGTGCATCAATCGTTGTTTGATTATATGAACGATTGACTTGATTTTCGAGTCGGTCGATGTAATTTTCAATTTCTTTGAAACGTGAGTATGATTTATCTGAGTAAGTGTTCGTTTCTAAAACTTGATTGATTTGATGGTTCGCTCTTGTTACGTTTTCACGTCCCATTAGCTCCATCCGGCGAAGCTGCATATCTTTTAGTTTGTTCTTCATCTCTCCAAGCTTTCTTTCTAGTTCGCCTAACTGAACTTTAACTTGCTCAAGGGATGCTCTTAATCTCTCTGTGCGATTTGAATATAGTTCATACTCATTTGAAGCAAATTGATAAAGCTCTGTTTCTTCCGCTTTTAAAGCAATTTCAGCTTGATGCTTCCTTTTTTCAGCTAACTGCTCCGCATGGTACAGCTCTTTTGTAAACTCATCCTTAAGTGCAGATTGTCGCTCCAAGAATTCCGCTACCTTTTCTGTTTCCTGTTCGCACTGGCGAAGGTATTGATTAAGTAACGCAATCGGATTGTGTTTTTCCTTTTTTTCAATTGCCTCGTCTAAGTCTGCGATAACAGTATCTTTAATTCTTGTGAAAAGATTTGTCATTTTAATTTCTCTCCTCTGATTAGTAGTTTTTTATTTCATTCCATTGTTTTTCAAAATTTACAAATGGATCAGATTCTTCTTTAACTACAGAATGTTTGCTGGAATTCCAATTTTTATAGACTAGGTAAAGAATGTAAGCAGCAACTACACCGATAATGGCAGGTGCATTAGAGATAGAAGCCATTAGAAAAATAACCCCGAAAATCCCCAGCGCAATTTTCCATCCAGTTGATTCTGCTTTTAAAAACTGTTTGTAAATGAAATATAAAACCGCCAGACTTATTAGTAACCCCACCATCGGACCAATTGTAGAAAGTAAGATGATGGTTGCAATTCCTCCTGCTATACATAAACCAAATTTTTTCATTTTGTTTTCCTCCTTTGCTTTCTTGATATCATCTTACCTTTTTTAGATGTTACATATAATTGAGCCTGAGCTTGATTTTCGAATAGGGCTAAAGACGTAGAAAGGGTCAGCCCCCAAAGGAGACTGACCCTTTAAATAGAAAAAACCTAACATCATAATGATGTTAGGTTTAGTGATGACCTGTGAGGGATTCGAACCCACGACCCCTTCCCTGTCAAAGTGAATTTATAGTATTCTCCTATATCCTAAATGTTCCACAAGGGTTAATAAATCAACCTTTTCACACCCTTTAGTATCCTAAAGGATTTCCTTTTTATCGATAGTACGTGCCCAAAATGTGACCAATATGGTAAGAAGAAATTAAGCACGCCTTTTTAGGTGTGTTTTTTGTTTGCTTATTTATTACCCTCTAAACTTAATAAAATTGTATGTCGTATCGTAATTTAAATTATAGTATTTTCCGCGTAGATGTACTCCCTCGCTTTTTAATCCTAACTATTATTCTTTTCCTGTAAACCCTCCCTCTTCTACTTCATAGCATAAAACTACTTTTAAAGACTTTAAAATGAAAGACACTCAAAGAGTGCCTATAATGTTTCTTCATATTGCTTGATGATTTTATAAAAAGTATTCTTTTTCAGTTCCAATGAATCCATTAACGATACCGCTGTAATTTCGCCTTGTTTCCATCCTACATAGTTCTCTTTTAATATGGCTCTCTGTCCATTAGAAAGCGTTTCTAATGACATAGTAGGTCTACCCAACTGTTTACCTTTCGCCTTCGCTACTGCTATTCCTTCCGCTTGTCGCTTACGTATATTCTCACGTTCTGTTTCTGCCATGAACGATAATACTTGTAACACTAAATCACTTACAAATGTTCCTAATGTGTCCTTATGCTGTGTCGTATCCAATAATGGCATATCTATTACTTTTATATCTGCTTTAATTTCGTGAGTGATATGTTCCCACTCTTTTTTTATTTCTTTTGAATTTCTACCGAAACGGTCAATTGATTTAATATATAGAAGGTCACCTTCACGTAATTGTATTTTTAACGCCTGATATTGTGGTCTATCAAAGTTTTTCCCGCTTTGCTTATCAATGAATATGTCACGCTCATTAATACCTAAATCAATTAGTTCTGTTAGCTGACGGTCAAGGTTTTGGTCTTTACTTGAAACACGAATATAACCGAATGTTTTTTTACTCATGATGTTAGTATCTCCTTTGTTAGATGATACTTAAATTATATCATTATCGTTTATAAAAGTATCTAATTATTTATAAACGTTTATATAGTAATTTTATACATTTACAATCATATTAAAAGCTAATTTCAAGGTAACTATATAGTGTTTGTAAAGGTGTACTTTTTCAAACATGATTAACATGGTAACAATTTACTAATATTTATATACCATTTATTATTAAGCTAACGAGCAGTTTAGTTTTTTATTCTTTTTTAGAGGGTGTAAGGAAAAGGAAAAGCATAAAACAAAAGGAATTGAAAAAATAAAAAGTGAGGTTCAAAAAATGAAAATAATGAATGTAGTATGGGTTTTATTAATCGTATTAGGTATGTTATCTGGTTGTTCCGAAGGTCCTCCGATTGACCATTTTGAAGAGAAAATAGTAGAAGCAACCGTAGTCAAAAAAGAACACGTAAGAGATGTGTCGGAATGGGAAATCACCCTCCAATATAAAGATAACGTCATAGTATATGGATATGACCATTCGGACTATTACAATCAGATAAAAGAAGGGGATAAAGTGCCTGTTACCTTAAGAAAAGGTTACACAAAGGAAAACAAATTGGAAGATGAAACGATAGACCCAGTCAACGAATAAAAATATGAAAAAGCGATGAAATTATAAAGATTCTTCTGCAACTAAAGGGTCAGTTTAGTTGGCTTATGACAATATTTACCAATATATAAAGCGATTTCGAAAAAATATAACTTTATTATTAATGGTTTAAAGAAAAGGTGATCTCAGCAGTTGATTATCTGCTTGTTGTTGTTGGTGCTTATTATGCATATGTCTCCTTTACTGGAGATGAAAAAGAAGGTAGCAGGTTTTAGAGTGGTATTTGATTTTAGTTCAACAATCGGGCCAGATTGTGGAATAAGAAAAAGAATTTCTAAAAGCTAACGAGGTTCACTGCCATCATTACATTCCTTTAATAACCTAAGAATCCTTCACGAAGATATTCATACAGTCATCCACCAAACAGACAGAAACTCAATTGATTTACGATTAAAGAACTTTAAACTCAATCAAGACGTAATAAAAAAGATTAACAAATATCGTAAGCGATGCGGGATGGAATCCAATATAATAACTTAACATCTTTGAGTAACTTGGAACTTATAATCTAGTAAGTAAAGTTAGATGGAGCGCGGAATGAGGGGAAACTTTCACGTTCCGTGTAGAGAAGGGGAAAAGCTGGAGATAACATCAAATGCTTACCTATTGCCACCTATCTAATTGAATACAGGGATTAAGGGAAAAAACAATTGTTTCTGTGATGAATATTCTACATCAACATCGTTCATAATAATTGTTAGTTAATTTAAACATAGAAAGAAGATAATATATGAGATTTTTCCGTTATCGATACCAAAATAAAAAGAATTCTATCCCAGAAATAAAATTGAACAGAATTTATTCTGATTTAAGTATAAACTTGTCCGGTGAATTATCTGAAAATTTAGATGTTTTACATAGATTGTTTATCAACACATCTGATTTGGTTGTTCGACAATTTAAAAGTAAACAGAATGGAAGTCGGAATGCTCTTGTTTATCTTGAAGGATTAGCAGATAAAAACTTAATCAACGACCATATTCTACGTCCTCTGATGTTTGATAAAAGCCTCAACTCCAGTCTTGAATCTGTAGTGACAATTGGTAGTATAAAATATATAAATAGTTGGAGAGAAATAGAAAAAACGATATTACATGGTGGAAGTGTTTTGTTTATTGATGACCTTACAAAGGCGGCGGTATTCAATACTCAAGGGTGGCCACAAAGGGCGATTGAAGATCCACAGCTCGAAGCTTCCTTAAAGGGAGCACATCAAGGATTTACAGAAACTGGCAGTCAGAATATCGCTATGATTCGTCGCTTTATAGCAAATCGTGAATTAAAAATAAAGGAGTACACAGTCGGAAAGAGGTCTGAGAGTAAAGTTTCCATTCTTTATTTGGCCGATGTCGCCCATCCAGAAATTTTAAAGGAATTAGAAGACCGTATCAAACATTTAGATGTGGATTGCATTTTAAATACTGGAGAATTAGCAGAGTACATTGAGGACAACCCATATTCTCCATTCCCACAGTTTTTAATGACCGAACGACCAGATTCTGCCGCGTCCCAACTTTTACAGGGTAGGTTGTGTGTGATTGTAGACCGTTCTTCTAGCGCATTAATCGCACCAACTGCGATGATTTCATTTTTACAAAGCGTCGATGACTACAGTACAAGATGGATAGTAGCTTCTTTTATAAGGATTTTAAGGTTTTTAGCTTTTTTAATTGCTATTTTTTTACCTGCATTATATATTTCAATCATTTCTTTTAACTTCCAAATAATCCCTATGGATTTGTTACTATCGATAGGAGAGTCAAGGGAACGGGTACCATTTTCGCCTATAATTGAAGCATTATTGATGGAAATTACATTAGAGTTATTACGAGAGGCTGGTATACGCCTTCCTTCACCTATTGGACAAACAGTAGGAATTGTTGGAGGAATCGTAATTGGTCAGGCAGCGGTCGAGGCAGGTATCGTTAGTAACATAATGGTAATCGTTGTTTCATTTACAGCCATCGCTTCTTTTAGTATCCCAAACTATGACATGGCATCTAGTATTCGCTTAATCCGTTTCCCGATGATGTTAATTGCTTGGATGTTCGGTATAGTAGGGATAATGGTTGGATGGATGTTATTAATTGGACATCTCTTGTCTCTTAAATCACTCGGTACACCTTATTTCTCTCCTTTAGCTCCTGTACGTTTCTCAGATTGGAAAGATACTTTTATTCGTGTGCCACTTTGGAAAATGACTACTCGTCCAAAAAGTACCAGGGCAATTCAATCCAAGAGGATGGGATCAAATCGGCCATTGGAGGATGACAAATGAAGAAATATGCTTTTCAAGAAATTACCTTTATGCAGTATATTTTTTTAATTCATGGTACACAAGTTGGCATAGGTTTTCTTTCACTTCCAGGTCGACTTGCAGAGGAGAGTGGTACAGACGGTTGGATGAGTATTCTAATTGGTTGGATTTTCTCAATTATAGCAAGTTTAATAATTATTCAATTAATGAAAAAACATCCGGATAAAAATGTGGTTGATCTTTTACAACGTTATTTCGGAAAGTGGCTTGGTAGTCTTGGTACCATTTTACTTACCCTCTATTTAGCATTTATGGCTTTTGCTATAATCCATCGTACAGCCTTGTATGTCAATTCTTGGGTTTTACATCAAACCCCATCATATATTTTATTAATCCTTTTTACAATTCCATCATATCTCATCATTCATGGTGGTGTACGTAATATTGCCAGATATGCAGAATTGGTTTTTTTAATGTCAATCTGGATGTACCTTGTGTACTTGATTCCATTAAAAGACAGCCACTGGATTAATTTGTTACCCCTCTTTAAAGAGGGGTTACAGCCATTATTACTTAGTATCAAAACGACAGTGTTTTCTTTTTTGGGGTTTGAGATCACCTTATTTTTATACCCATATTTAAAAAAAAAACAACTGGCTTCAATTGGAATCATCATTGCGAATACACTTTCTATGCTCGTTTATTTATACATAACCATTATTTGCTTCGCTTTTTTCAGTCCAGATGAAATTACTAAATTTTTTGAGCCAACACTCTATATTCTAAGGATTATTGAATTTAAATTTGTAGAAAGAGTTGACATTATTGTCATGTCATTCTATATAATAGTCATTTCAAAAGTATGGATTCCTTATATGTTATTTACAGTAATGTCTACAAGTCAAATACTTAATAATCAAGATTATAAAAAGCTTTTGTTCCTTCTACTCGTGTTATTTGTACTCGTTACTGGTATAATAAACCCTTCTTTTAACGCTAATACCTCTTTAATGAAAATTTTAGAAAAATTTGGGTTCATCATAGCGTTTGTTTTTCCAATATGTTTTTGGTTTTATATGTCAGTATCGGATCGAATATTTAGGAGAGAAAATATATGAAGAGAAGATTAATATTTATACTAGTTATTATATATGTTGTTTTTCTTCAGGGTTGTAATAGAAGCCGTCAGATATTAGAAGATCTTACGCTAACATTGGTTGTAGGTATGGATTTAGATGAAGAAAACAATCTTATTATATATACATCCAGTCCTGTATTTAGTGAAGAGGCTGAGAAAAAATCGGAAGAATACGGAGTAAAATCACAATCACTACGTCAATCTAGGGGGAAATTTGATGCAAGAGTCGCTGGTCTCACCACTGGAGGAAAGGTTCAAGTAATTCTCCTAGGAAAAAAAATCCTGCAACAGGAAAATTGGTTTCGTTTACTCGATCTTATGTATAGGGAACCAGATTTTTCTACGACAGCTAGAGTTGTTTGCGTTGACGGTACCGTATCTGAACTCATTCAATATCAGGGTGAAGATAAGCCACGGCTTTCTATTCAACTAACAAAGTTAATCGATACAGCTAATGAAAGAAATATTGTTGTAAAAACAAATCTTAAAGAATTGCACAGACAAATGTATGAAAAAGGGGTTACCCCTGCCATTACCGAAATTAAAAAGAATCAAGATGTTATTTTAACTGGAACAGCATTATTAGATAAAAGCGGGAAATATGCTTTTAAACTAAATATTGAAAAAAATCCTTTGTTACATATTTTGCAACATCAAGTGAAGGGGGACCTCTCATTATCTCTTTCACTTCCAGAACTAAACGAAAGTAATAGTGTATTTAGTAATAATGAGACAAGCTTCGTTGTCCAACAACTGAAACGAAAAATAAATGTCAATTACAAAATGGACAAATTTCATTTTGATATACAATTAAATATGCCAATTTACTTTAAAGAACGCCTTTTTACATTTGATACTGTAAAGAATGAGAAAAAAATGGAAAAAATGATTGAAGAGCAGCTCGAAAAACAATTTAAAAACCTAATTCAAGATTTTCAAGAACATGAAATCGATCCAATTGGGTTGGGTATGTATGCTAGAGCCTATCAATATGATTCTTGGAAAAAGGTTCAAAATCAATGGGGAGAAGCAATGGGAAAAGCTGAATTTAATGTTTCTGTGAAAATTGATATAAAAGATTCAGGAATAATAAAATGAAAATAAGGACTAGGATTCCCTTTAAAATGAACTACCATGAAAATTAACTTCTGCAACGATCTAAATTTGGCAATACTAAAGAAGACGCAGCTCTTTCATTTTTTTTAAAAGAGGCGACTGATCGGTAGGAGCGTTATTATAGAGTAATGGATTTAGGATGCTTCGGATATTGTCACGGTATAACCTAGGTTTTCTAGTTTACGAACTGAATGTCGAACAATTGATGCCTGTCTTTGTTTATCAAAATAATCTTCGCCTAGGTTAACGTACATTTCGTTTCTTGTTAAGAGATAATATGCGATTCGCAATATCGCATGGGCTACGACAATAGATGCTCTTTTCCTACCTTTACGACCGGCAGTTCGCCTGTATAGTGCTCCTAGGTAGTTTTTTGACCCTCTAACTGATTGAGCTGCTTCTGTTAATGCTGATCTAAGATATTTGTTCCCTTTTTTGGTTCTACTTGATTTTTTCTTTCCTGCACTTTCGTTTGTCCAGGAACTAATCCTGCCCAAGAACACATATGAGCTGCAGTAGGGAATTGTTTTTTTACATCAGTCCCAATTTCAGACAGGATCTGCTCAGCCATTTCTGGTCGCTATACCAGGAATCGAATCCAATCGTGCCACATCTTCTTGATGAGAACTGACTCTTTCTGCAACTTCCTTATCAAGCATTTCGATTTGCTCAGTCAGAAAATCAATATGACCTAAAATGGTTTTTAACATGAGGCGTTGATGTGAATTGATATAGCCTTTTAGGGCGAGTTCCAGCTCTTCTTTCTTCTTTTTCATAGTGCGACGTGCAAAGTTTGCTAGTTTTCAGGATCCTCCTCACCAGCGGCAATGGCATCGAGCATAACCCGAGCTGAAACACCAAGAACGTCGGAAACAACAGAACCTAATTTAATGTTCGCACCTTCTAACACCTTCTGAATTCGGTTATGTTGCCTGGTTCGCTCTTCGATAATACTTCGGCGATAGCGAACTAACTCACGCAGTTCACGTTGATTTCGATCTGGAATATAACTTGCTTTGAGCAGACCGTGGCTTAGAAGCTTGGCAATCCATTCTGCATCTTTCACATCTGTTTTGCGTCCTGGAACTGCCTTTATATGTTGGGCATTCACAATTAAAAACTCAATATCCTCAGCTTCAAGTAAATTCACAATCGGCTTCCAATAAACACTTGTGCTCTCCATAGCAACATGCGTACAACTATGTTGTTTAATCCAGTCAACCAACTGTAATAGAAATACAGTTTAGTAGAAAACGTTTGAATCTCCTTTCCTGCAGGTGTCACAATACATGCAGTAATATTGTCCTTATGGATATCCATACAGCATGCTCATTCAATGACTACATCCATTGAAAACATCCTTTCTACGGCAATTGTTATGATTAGAGGCTGGTGCATCAACCAGAATAGGATTAATCTACCATGTGTGCTTCCCCTAAGGGAGCGACAGTCAGTGGTGCACCGTGGTCGGTGGAGTCAGACTAACGGATGGGCTCTAACGCACCATAGTTCAGCGACCTTCCTCTTCCAGCCGTAGAATCAGTATTGACGGTTCGAAACCATTTTCATTCTCTGTGGTGAAGCGCCGATAATAATTTAAATCCCTTGGGTGTAAGAACATTATTTTTACATAATTTCCATATTATACCATATTATTTTTATTTCAATTCTTTTAATTAATAAAATTATAAAAATAGATCACTTCTTTTTAAGGATGGAATAGTAAATAAACATTCAGCCCAATGTTGATTTTGCATTCACTTAAACTATAATTCAAGCTGTTTACTTATCCTTTTGCTTATGATGTTAATTACCATTAATTAATCGATCACGAAGAAGCAAATAATCATCTTCTGTAATAGGTTGGTGACTCTGACCATGCCTAGGTAAAAACCCTGGAATTGTTTTTTGAATCGACTCGAGCGACAATTCTTCTCTTGGATCATTTTTTAAAAATTCTATTGTAACTGGAAGATTTAAGGGATATCCCGGTTTCTTATCAGGAAAGTGTTCCCCGTCAGAAAAACCTCTGAAAACTGTATATATTCAACTAACTTCCGTTGGTACTCTTTAACTATGGGGGAATACATATGTTCTTTTTGAGCTGTAGTCAAATAAATAAGCAGTTTAGCACCTTTTTCAAATTTAGTACTTTGTTCACGTTTAGGGAATCCAACTCGTTGCTCCTTTAATCCGTCCAGATACCAATCTGGATGAACGAAATTTAATTCCATACTCTATAATTTGTGTAATTAGCTCCTACTTCATGTTTTACAATAATAATATGCAGGACCTATTAATAGCATGCATATGTAGTCCTGTAAGGGGTTATTTTACGCGTTCTTCTCTATATAAAAGCTCTAAATACTCTATAATCTCTACTGTTGCCATTTTGAGGTCTCAACCTCCAAGGCTTCCGTCACGATCCGAAAATCCTTTTGATTGGCTCGAAATAATGCACTCTTCCAGCAACTTTATATGTATAATTGTCATTCCAAAACGGTCACTTTAACCGGTAGCGTAAACACCCTGGCATAGCAGATGAGCGAATTTAATCTATAAATCAATGCTCCTCGACGCTCGCGCTCCTAAAAGACCGTATTTCTTACGTTCTTTCATATGTGCATTTAATATCAAGAAACATGAAATAAAACAAACCTTGTTATCATAAGGATTAGCTCAATTTTTATGTAAAAATTGAAAAACGAGATATTTCCGTTCTATATGTTTCGTGGTCAAAATCTGGTCAAAAGAATTTTACAAAATAAAATAGACAAAAACCAAAATGGTTGAGAGCCTTTAAAACGTTGATATTAACGCTTTTAGCCTTTTTTTGACTACGACTTACCATTGAACCCTTTTTACGAGCATCAATGAATATGATTTCGTTTTGCTGTACCCTAAATCCTTTTTCACCTCTAAGGTTCTTACTCAAGTAGAAAAGACAACAAGGTACCCCATCACCGATTTATGTATAATTTCCCACGCGCTTATGCTAGTGGTTTTTTTATTTTATTAAAATATAATTTCCTTTCCTTTTCCATGATCAAAATAAAGTGTGGCTTTAAAAGGTCATACAATTGAAAAGACTTAATCCTAGAATTAGTGATAGTCTTTTTGCCTGTTTTTTATCTGTAAAAAAAAATTTATAACCATAATTCTTATGAAATTCTAATTCTCCCCCAAGTCCATCGTCGACAATCTACAAATAGCTACAACAAATACTGTAATAACATTACCTTTTTTTATTTATTTTTACATAATGTAACATTAATATCGATTTTTTTGTAAGTGCTTGTATAAATAAACGGACGAGCTTCTTTTCCATTTCCCCCGATACATTTCAAAATCATAAATAACTATAATATAAATTAAGTTGATTTTTCTGAATATTTTACATACCGCTTAGTTTAAATCTATCAAGATGTCAGTTACATAGTGCATATGTTGATTGATCAATCCGTGTATTAAATGTGAAGTATCGTAATTAAACACGAAGACATCACAGTTTTACAAATGTTTTAGATGACTAATTTAGTTTGAAGAGGAGAGGTTCGATGAAGAAAAGTAGAAACAAAAAAATCATTAAAGCCATGGCAGCTGGGGTGTTAACCACAAGTCTAATTTCAACTTGTTTAATACCTGGGCAAAAATCTTTTGCAGTGACAGATATTAATGCCAGTACAAACGGCATTAAGGATATTGACAGTTACATAAAAAATATATCCGACGCTGACAGAGTAAGAATTCATAGTATGCAGGAGATCGACTTTGAAAAGCTTAAAATCTCATCTGATGTGAATTTGAAGGTTGATACCCCTTTAAATGTCATTGTCCAGTTTAAACAGGATCCAGCAGTGGTTGATTTTAAGAAAAAGCAAGCAAATGGCCTCAAAGCCTCACTTGATGATTCAATGAAAATGGTCGATGAATCTCATAAAAAATTTAAGGAACAGTTCAATGGAAATCAAAATTTCAATAAATCCATTGAAATTAATAGAGAATTCAAACATGCATTCAATGGGGTAGCAATGTCACTACCTGCTAATCAAGTACAAGAATTACTAAGTATGGATACCGTTCAAGCCGTTTTTGAAAATAAAGAAGTTTCCATTGCTCCAAACGCTGAGCCAGAGGTCGAATCAACGAACAACAGCTCAACCTTAACACAGGATAACCTAGAACAAATAGGTGCAAACAAATTACACAAAGAAGGAATAACTGGGAAGGGTATCAAGGTTGGTGTCATTGATACAGGAATCGATTATACCCACCCTGACCTAAAGGATGTTTACAAGGGGGGATATGATTTATATAGTAACGATCCAGACCCAATGGAAACAACCTATCAAGATTATGTGAAATCTGGACAGAAAGAATTTAATCCACTTACAGGGGCTTCTTACTGGACAAACCACGGAACACACGTATCGGGAATTATAGCTGGTACTGGGAAAAATAATTCTGACTTTGCTATAACGGGTGTTGCTCCGGATGTAGAACTTTATGGATATAAGGTTTTAGGACAATATGGTAGTGGCCTAACTTCAATAATCATAGCAGGGATAGATCGCGCGGTACAAGAAAAGATGGACGTTATTAATTTATCATTAGGAACAGATATAACCGACCCGCTTAATCCGTTGTCAGTTGCTATTAATAGTGCAACTTTGGCAGGAACAGTTTGCGTTATTGCAGCCGGGAATTTCGGAGTCCCGTATTCTATCGGAAATCCAGCTGCATCACCACTTGGTATATCAGTCGGTGCTAGCAGTTCTCCTGTTACTGTGGAGACGAGTAATGGAGTTATAAGTTCAAATAATGAAACGATAAATTTAAAAAATATGAGAATGATGGCCCTAGACTATTATACTCCGCTTAATTCGATAAAAGGAATGACTCTTCCGATCGTTAATGTAGGTATAGGCGACATTCCTAGCTATAATGGTAAAGATGTGAAAGACAAAGTGGTACTTATTGAACGTGGTATTAAAACATTTTATGAGAAAATTAACCTAGCAAAGGAAAACGGTGCAAAAGCGGTAATTCTGTACAATAATGTTCCTAACGAAGACTATATCCCTTACTATTTTGGCTATTCCTTTGACTTCTGCCCTACCTTCAACATTTTAAATGAACAAGGCACTAAAATTGTCAATATGTTAAAAAATGGTCCAGTAAACCTAACCATTAATGATTTTGGTAAAATGACGATGGAAGGGGATAAGCTCGCAGACTTTAGCTCAAGGGGGCCGGGAAGAAGAGATTATGATATTAAGCCTGAAGTCACGGCTCCAGGTGTAGATGTGTTCTCTTCCGTACCAGCTTATACCAATGGATATGGCCATAGGGATGACTACCAGCATGCATATGCAAGATTTTCTGGTACGTCAATGGCTGCTCCTAACGTAGCAGGCTCTGCTGCCTTGATTTTGCAAAGCCATCCTGAATACACACCTGCGGATGTTAAACTAGCTCTGATGAATACCGCTGATAAATTAAATGGTTCCTACAGTGTATTTGAAGTAGGCTCTGGAAGAATTGACACGTACGAAGCTGTCCACTCATCTACTAAAGTAAGTGTGAAGGATGAAATATCAACTTTACAAAATGGCCAAAAAGTAAATCTTCCACAAACAGCAGGTGACATTGCTTATGGCCCTATTCCTGAATCTAAAAAGGATTATAAAATTAGAAGAACAATTGATATAACAAATAGCTCAAATGCAGAAAAAGTATTTGACGTAAAGGTTGGACTTAATCCAGGTGGCTCGATGTCACAAGATGCTTTAAAAAATGGTGTGAATTTGGATATTGCTTCTGAAGTATCGGTAAAACCTAATTCAACTTCTTCCATTAATACAAATCTACTAATACCAAAAGACTCTGAGCTTGGTTTATACGAAGGATATATTTACTTTACGAATAAAAACGACAGCAACGAAGTTTACCAAATTCCGTTTGGATTTAAGAAGTTAAAAGAAGGAATAAAAGATTTACAAGTACCTTTTAAATCTTTTGCGACTAGAAGAGATTTAAATAATGGTTACATGGGATATACTCCAATTGGATTTAGTTTTTCAAGTCGTATGAATGATGTTGATCTTGTATTAAAAGATGCAGATACTGGCGAAGGACTTGGGATTATTGACTCCTACCATGGTGGATATTTTAATGAAGATACGTTTTGGGGAGTAGAAGGTGGATTTGTTGGGCTGTACTTCCCATTTACTTCAAATAAAGATCAACCAGTAAGCTTGACTAAGAAACTTGCTTCACCTGGGAGATATGAAATTGAATTAGTAGGACAAAACGAAGATGGAGATCTGTTTAAAAAGTCTGAACAAGTCTTTATTGACAATACCCTTCCAACTGTAAAAATGAATATTCCTGGTGGAGTATACGAAGTCGATGAGAATGGTCTAAAAATAAGTGGGACCATAAATGATTCAAATGTAGATGAAATGAATAAATATGGATTTAACTTTGACCAATCTTCAAACAAGGTTAATGCATTAACTACTTTCCCGACTGGCAACATTCCATTAGCGATTGACAAAGATGGTAAATTTGAATACCAAAGAACGATTCAACAGGGTACTAACACAAATATTACTTTACGAACCTTTGATAATGCTATAAACGGAATGCAGGATCATCCTGATTTTACCTACACATTGGTGAAAAAGGGAACTCCTTATGCGAAATTAACAACAGACAAAAATAATGCAAAATATGGTGATACTTTTAAGGTAACTTTAAGTGAGCACAATATTAAAGATTTAATGGGAGGAGAATATACTCTTTCTTATTCTAATCAAGTATTCGAACTTCAAGGCGTTGAATTAAATAGTGAATTTGTAAACGCTGCTCAGGCGAAGGGACTTTCTGCTAGCTTTACAAAGGTAGAAACAACTTCCGGTGCGACGAACAGTATTAAATTAATTCCACAATTAACTGGAACTACTACTTCTGGAATTAATGAAAATATGGGAGTAATGAACCTTACATTTAAGGTAAAGGACACTCCAAGTGTTTACACAAAATGGATTCAACAACTTAACATCACGTCTGCAAAAGCATATGTATTAAATCAATCGCCTTTGTTCATTAACAAATTTGGTCGAGGAATCAATATACTACCAACAACTTCAGTTCTTGAAGGTGGCTTCTTGTGTGATGGCTATATTGCTCCTGGTACGTTATGGCATGATTATACTAAGGACTATTCAATGGTTGGGGCAGAGGTATATTTGATCGGCCAGGATGGAAAACGATATGATGCAACAATCAACAGTTCAGCAAGATTCTCCATAAAGAATCTTCCATTAATTAATCAATCCTACGACCTAGTTGTAAAGGTCCCTGGACACTTTGAAAGACATACAAAGGTAGATGAATTAGTAGACCTATATGAAGGACAGGAAGTTGGAAAACTAAAGTATATCTTCTATGGAACAATGAGAGCAGGAGACGTTAATAATGATAACGTTATCGATATTCTCGATGCTGCCTATATTTCCGAAAAGCTTAATACAAACGATCGAAATGCAGATATCAATTATGATGGTGTAGTAGATGTGAAAGATATGGAGTTTGTAAAGAAATACTACCTATTATTAAATCCAGACGTTCCTGTTCATAAACAACCATTAACAAGATATAAAGGTAAGGTACTCGAAGATTACCTTACACCTTTAGGATTAAACTAATAATTGATTTGAGTTTTCATTTGCCACCAGCTTATGTTGGTGGTTTTTTTATTTAATAAAAATCCAATTGAATTACCTTTCCCTTGATATAAAAGTGGAGGGTTATTATAGGCCATGATTCTTAATCTATAAAAATAGATCGGGTCTTATTTCCCTGTTTTTAGTTCGAATAAAAAATTAATAAATATTTCTATCAAGTAACTCTAATTCTCCCCCAAATCCAATGTCGAAAATCTACAAATAGTTACAGCAAATTCGGTGATATTATCTCCCTTTTATATTTATTTTTACAAAAGGTAACAATCAAAAAAAGCCTCTGTAACAATAGAAAAAACCTTGATAACTCAACGTTACCAAGGCTTTATTTGATGACCTGTGAGGGATTCGAACCCACGACCCCTTCCCTGTCAAGGAAGTGCTCTCCCACTGAGCTAACAAGTCGAATTAAGCTACAAATATAATTATATTAAAAATGAATAAAAAGTCAATAGTTTTAATAAAGAATACACGCTCTAAATTCATTTGAATAAAGAACAAATGTTCGGATATAATAATAGTATACGATATCAGAAAGGCGGGATTAACATGGATGGGCTTTTATTACGATCTATAGAGGAAAATATTCCGTTGGAGATGATTTATCTATCAGAAGACCAGCAGATTTCACAACGTAAATTACTTGTGAAAGAAGTGAATGATGAGTACATTCGCGCTTATTGTCTCTTACGGAAACAGATTCGCATCTTTCGCAAGGAAAATATATTATCTATCATGCCAAATCCCCACTCTAAAGAACAATTCCTACACTAATATACACCCCAAAATATACTTTACTTTCCACTTGAGCATTTCTAACAATGTTATGATAAAATGCAGTTGTATCGATCGAACATTGGGGGAATTGTCGCATGGAGATACCAAAAGGCACGATAAAAGAACATACAATTAAAAGTAATGAGCTTGGAGAAGAAATACAGCTTCTCATCTATTTGCCAGCAAATTTCTCACCATTATATAAATACTCACTGTTAATCGCCCAGGATGGCAGAGATTATTTTCAACTTGGCAGAATTGGACGATTAGCAGATGAGTATCTTTTTGAGCGAGAAATTGAAAATTTAATCATCGTTGGGATACCCTATAAGGATGTGGAGGATCGCCGCAGGAAATACCACCCAGCTGGAGAACAAAATCAACATTACATTCGCTTTTTAGCACATGAATTAGTTCCATTCCTAGATAACGTATTTCCAACTTATCAGATGGGCTCAACAAGGGCGCTAATCGGTGATTCACTTGGAGCTACAGTATCGTTAATGACCGCTCTCCAATATCCTCATACTTTTGGAAAAGTGCTTCTACAATCACCGCTTGTTGAAGATGAAGTGTTTGGATTGGTCGAAAGCTTTACAGAAGCTGAGCTTTTAGAGATATATCATATCGTTGGAAATCAGGAAACCAAAGTCCAAACCACTAATGGCAAAAAAAGCGACTTCCTAAGTCCAAACCGGAAGCTGTCAGAAATCTTTACAAACAAGGCCTTTACATATTTTTATGATGAATTCGACGGCGACCATACATGGACATTTTGGCAGCCTGATTTAAAAAGAGCCCTAAAGATGATGTTTTAAGGTCATTTCATATTTTTTGAATATTTGCTATAATAGCAGGAAGGTCCATGACTGCACCGATTTAAGAAAAATTCTTGTTTATATGGAGGTTACACATATGAAATTTGGAGTTGTTATTTTTCCATCAAAAAAACTACAAGATTTAGCTAATTCCTATCGTAAGCGTTATGACCCGCATTATTCACTCATCACTCCACACCTAACGTTGAAAAATTCATTTGAAGCAAAGGAAGAGGATGTTGTTTACTTTGCTGATAAATTAAGGCAAATAGCAAGCAATACCAATGCGTTTACATTAAAAACAACAAAAATCAGCTCTTTTCAGCCCGTAAATAATGTTATCTACTTTAAAGTAGAGCCAACCGAAGAGTTAAATTTATTACATCATGAAATCAATCAAGAATTTAGTGAGCAAAATTTAGAATATGCTTTCGTTCCACATATTACGATTGGTCAAGAGCTTTCAAATGATGAGCATTCAGATGTTTATGGTTCATTAAGAATGAAAAGATTTGATCATGAAGAAAGTGTTGACCGCTTCCATTTACTCTATCAGTTAGAAAATGGTTCTTGGACGGTTTACGAGACATTTCGCCTAGGAAAGGAATAATCACCTGTGAATGTAAAAGTTGTAGAAAATGAAAAAGAACTTGAAGATGCTTTTTGTGTCAGAAGAACTGTCTTTATTGACGAGCAAAATGTCCCTGCCGAAGAAGAAATTGATCAATATGAGGAAGACGCTGTACATTTCGTTTCCTACCTGGAAGGCTCACCGATTGCAGCTGGCCGCTTTCGTGTTGTAGATGGTTTTGGCAAGGTAGAACGAATTTGTGTATTAAAGGAAGCTAGAAAAACTGGCGCTGGAAAAGCCATTATGAGTGAAATTGAAACTTATGCTCTCGAAAATGAACTACATAAATTAAAGTTAAATGCTCAAACACACGCTATCCCATTTTACGCTGGTCTCGGTTATGAGGTTGTTTCCGAAGAATTTCTAGACGCTGGGATTCCTCATAAAACCATGATAAAAAAAATTTAATTTCAAGCGCTTGCCCTTAAGTGGCAAGTGCTTTTTTCATTTCTTGAATAGATGGGCACTTTTCGATAGTAACTAGTTTTGCTATGATAGAGTTTGTCGTATTTTTTAAAAAAGAGGCTGAATAATGAAAACTGCTATGCATCAAAATCAAAGGATTGTTCTTGACCAAGTAGCCCGAGAACAATATCAATTAATATATTTGCAGGGAAAAAACGGTGAGTTATCCTGCCCTGTCTGTAATGAAAAGGTACGGTTATTTCTTGGTATACTGGAACAACCTTATTTTTATCATATTAAATCTCCTGAAACTTCATGTCCAGAACCAGTAATTGAAGAAATGGAACCGATTATGGTGGAGCGAAATGGATTTCGTATCCCCCAAGGAAGAACCATTATTGAAACATCTAAAAGTACCAGCTTATTCCGTCCATCAAAAACTATCAAATGCTCCCTGCCCTTTATAAAAACCGAAGGTGCAAACCACCTTGAGCATGACTCCTATCTAAGAGAACTGGCCACCAATGGAGTTATACTCGATAAAAGTCAAGCAGCAGCTGTTGTGGAAACTGAAGGCTCTTTATTAGTCCTTGCTGGTGCAGGCAGCGGTAAAACACGAGTACTCACAGCGCGTACCGCTTATATGTTAAATGTGAAAAAAATTGACCCGCGCACCATCATGCTCGTCACATTTACCTCAAAAGCTGCTGGTGAAATGAAAAATCGTTTGATTACTTATCCGCAGATTAATAAGGGACAAATAAATAACCTGGTGACCGGCACCTTCCATAGTATTTTTTATCGTATTCTTATGTTTCATGAGGGGAGTAATTGGTCCGGAGAACGTCTGTTGAAGAAGGAGTGGCAGCGCGATAAGATTTTGAAAGAGGCTGGGAAGGAAATCGATTTATCTGAGAAGGAATTCGCCTATGATTTAGCCCTTCAGCAAATTGGATTTTGGAAGAATTCACTTCTATTTCCTCATGAAGTGAAGCCGCTGACAGATTGGGAAGAAAAAACTGCCTTCCTTTATAAGAAATATGAGGAATATAAAGCACAAAAAGGCTTATTTGATTTTGACGATATGCTGATGGGCTGCTATCAGCTGCTGAGCACCAGCCCATCGCTGCTTGAACTTTACCAGAATCGCTTTCATTATTTTCTCATTGATGAATTTCAAGATATTAATAAGGTCCAATATGAACTGATAAAGCTGCTCTCAGACAAGCATAAAAATGTTTGTGCCGTAGGGGACGACGATCAGGCCATCTATTCCTTCCGAGGCAGCGACCCTAGTTATCTGTTAGAGTTTGAAAAGGACTTTCCATATGCAAAAGTCGTTTCACTGGAGCAAAACTACCGTTCATCCCATGAAATTGTCTCTGCTGCCAATGAGATGATCATGAAGAACAAGGTTAGAAGATATAAGAAAATGAAAGCCCAATTTGAATATGGTACCTCCCCTATCCTCTTCTTTCCTTTTGATGAAGAGGAAGAAGCAACGATGATTGTAACTGACATCCAAGAAAAAATTGTGCATGGAGCAAAACCATCTGATTTTGCGATTTTATATCGGACCAATGCAGGGTCCCGAGCGGTATTTGAACGTTTAGCAAGTTCAAACCTGCCTTTTAAAATTGATTTAGATTCAGAGGCTTTTTATGAACGACACATTGTAAAAAGTGTTTTTTCTTTTCTAAAAATAAGCTTAGATGAAGATGATAATCAGGCATTAGCTAATATTTTTCCTGCTCTATATTTGAGTCAGCATGCACTAAAGGATATTAAGGCTGAAAGCATACTAAAAGATTGTACCTATCTAGAGGCGCTTTCCCATTTAAAAACAAAACATGCTTTTCAAGAAAAAAAATTAAAAAAGGCCGTGCAGCACATTCGCTCGTTGAAATTTGCCTCCCCGCTTAAATCAATCGAAATCATTGAAAAGGACTTAGGTTTTCTTGACTTTTTGAAAAAACGAGGAAATGAATCGAGTCAGCAAGATAAAGGCTCCGATGATTTAAAGGATTTAAAGGTTGCAGCAAAAAGCTTTACAAGTATTCAAGCCTTCCTATCACATGCGGAGCATATGTCCGCGATGAACAAAGAAATTAAAAATTTAAGTAAGCATTTTCCTGACGCCATTAGTCTAAGTACCATCCATCGGGCAAAGGGATTAGAATACAAAAACGTATATATCATTGGAGCGGTCGATGGCAGCCTGCCGCATGATTACGCTTTAGAAGACTCAAGAAATGGCGAATTTGCAGCACTAGAGGAAGAAAGAAGACTTTTTTATGTAGCGATGACACGAGCAAAGTTTGAGCTACTTCTCTCTGTTCCCCAGAATCGAAGAGGTAAAAAGGCTAATCCTTCCCGTTTTTTAACACCTTTAACAAAAAAAAATAAAAATTAACAAAGAAGACCTTTTTCCATCAAGGAAAGAGGTCTCTTTTACTTATTTTTTATTGATCATCTTTGAAATTGTATTGAAATCGAGTTGTTTTCCATCGTTTACGATAGATTGCACAATTTTATCTTCCGTTTCTTTATTTACTGGCTTGTTTGCAATTTGCGAAACGCGGCGGATAACATTGCGAACGGTTTTTTCATCTTTAAAATTCGCATTTTGTAAGGAATTCGCTAATTCAAGAATATCTTTCATATTAACGCCTGTTTTCTTTTCAACATTTTTAAAGAAACCATTATCCATGGTAAAAATCACGCTCCTTCATAGGCTACTCTTATTGTATGAAGGAAGGTTTAAAACGTGAAAAGAATGACTAAAAGAAAAGGCTGGCCACTGATATGGCCAACCTTTCTTTCGCTGCAAGCTTTGCAGTTTTATAATAAAAGCTTGCACCGACATTGATTAAAAGAAGCTTGCGCCCACGATGATTAAAAGAATGAATAATACGACGATTAAAACAAAAGTTGAACCGCCGCCATATCCACCGCCGTAGCCACAGCCGCCATATCCACCATATCCACCGAACATAAAGTGTCACCTCACTTTGTAATTCTCATTAATAACATATGAGATACACCTTCAAAGTGTACTAGGCGACATGCTGCAGACAACCTCTGAAATTTTTTTAACCCTTTGGTTTAAAGATTAAGGCCCCAATAAATCCAAAAATAATTGCCGCTGAGATACCAGAACTAGTAACCTGAAACATGCCAGTTAAAACTCCAATCAGGCCATGCTTTTCTGCGTCCTGTAAAGCACCATGGACTAAGGAATTACCAAAGCTGGTGATAGGGATAGTTGCACCTGCACCGGCAAAATCCACTAGTGGCTCGTACAGCCCGAATCCATCTAATATGGCACCTGCCACTACTAGTAAGCTTAGAGTATGGCCAGGTGTAAGCTTAGCTACATCAAATAGAAGCTGTCCGATCACACAAATTAATCCCCCAACCACAAATGCCCAAAAAAACATTGCTAACATTAGAATTACCTTCCCTCTTCATTCATTTCAATGGCAACCGCGTGTGCAACACATGGAATTGATTCGTTTTGTTGAAAGCTGAGCGGGGACAATAACGCTCCAGTTGCGACTACTAAAATTCTTTTATACATGCCCTTTTTCATTTGATTTAATAAATGTCCATATAAAACCGTTGCAGAGCACCCTGCTCCGCTTGCACCTGCTTGAACTGGTTGATCATCCTTATATATCAAGAGCCCGCAATCCTGAAATTGTTTACGTTCTAATTTGAGTCCACTCTTACCTAGTAATTCAAAAGCGGTATCATGCCCGATTCTCCCTAAGTCACCTGTGATAATTAAATCATAGTAGGAGGGATCTATTTCTAAATCGCGAAAATGAGCCATAATTGTATCGGCAGCAGCTGGAGCCATGGCCCCGCCCATATTGAACGGATCAGTCAAGCCCATATCTATAACTTTTCCAATCGTCGCCGATGTGGTTACAGGCAGCTGCTTACCAGCTTGATTTTGAGTAATAAGTGCAACACCCGCACCTGTAACCGTCCATTGGGCTGTAGGAGGTTTTTGTCCTCCATACTCTGTTGGATAGCGAAATTGTTTTTCAGTTGCTGCATTGTGACTTGAGGCACCTGTTAACACATTATTTGCCCCTTGGTAATTAACAATAAAGGAGGCTAATGCCAACCCCTCCATTGAAGTTGAGCATGCACCGAAGAGTCCAAAGTAAGGAATTTGTACTGTCCTGGCTGCAAAGCTAGTTGGAGTTATTTGATTGATTAAATCACCGGCAAATAAAAATTGAATTTCTTCTTTCTCCATTTTTGCTTTCGCTAATGTAGTCCTAATTGCTTCTTCAACTAAAACTCGCTGTGCCTTTTCGTAAGAATCCATTCCCATCCATAAGTCTTCATGTAAAATGTCAAAGTCATTGACTAGGTTACCATTTGCTTCAAAGGGGCCTCCGGAAACTCCAGTAGCGGATATCATTGGCCGGTTTTGAAAAACCCAAGATTGATGCCCTCTTAACAATTACAAAACCCCCCACATGCCCAGTAACGTTTTTATTAGTGCAACAACAAACGCAGAGAACACTCCAAAAAGAATTACCGAACCCGCTAGCTTAAACATATTCCCTCCAACACCTAATACAAACCCCTCTGTCCGGTGCTCAATTGCTGCAGAAATAACGGCATTTCCAAAACCTGTGACAGGTACCGCACTGCCGGCACCTCCAAATTGGCCAAGGCGGTCATAAACGCCAAAACCTGTTAACAGCATCGATAAGAACACCATTGTCGCAACCGTTGGATTGCCGACATTTTGCTCAGTAAAATGAAAAAAATAAATGTAAAAATAACTTATCGCTTGACCTACAACGCAAATTATCCCACCTACCCAAAAGGCCCTGATGCAATTCTTGAGAATAGGTCTCTTCAACTCATGCTTTTGTTGAAGCTGCTGATACTTTTGCTGCTGAGGCGTCATATCTTTTTGATTGCTCGCCATTGTCATTCATCCCTTCTTACTTCATATCTGATGACATTTTAACAATCTCATTAAAACGTTTTTCCGCCTGCTTATCAGAAAGAGTTCCATTATTCTTCCTCTCAACTAGGCGCACAGCTTCTAAAAATATCTTATAGTCACTCGACACTGTGAAATTTTCCTTCGGATATTTTTTTTCTAGGGTTTTGTTTAAATCCTTTTCGATTTTTTTCATTTTGAATCGTTGCATATGTTTCACTTTATATACAACAAGTGTATCCTTTTTCCCTTTCACAACTGCAACATCATAAATCTCATCGAAACTTTCTACTTCCTTCTCAATTTTTTCTGCTTTGTCCTGGCCCTTATTTTTCTCTGTAACAGTCGGGTTAGGATTGGTCGTTTTCATGAGAGCCAGTTGGCTATCCTTCTCATTTTGCCCCTGACTACAAGAGCTCATTAAAAATATAGATACAAATAACATAAGCCGAATTATGTAGACCATTTATTTTCCTTCCCTTATCCAAATTATAGAAATACCACTCCTATATAGTTTTTTCTAAGTTAACAAAAATTATGACTTGATTGCGGTAACTTTTGTTTTTTAGCTTCTAGTGGACAAAAAAAACTGCCATTATATTCTGGCAGTTAACATTTATCTTTGAGTTTTTTTACCGCAGCCGCAGCCTTTTTTCTTAGTCGTTTTCTTCGTTTGAGTAGTTTTTGTTGATTGCGTTTTCTTATTATCTATATTCACCCTATTACCACTCCCATATCGTTATTATTACTACTAATAAGATATGTTAGAAATATAGAACTTGTCTCGGGCGTACAACCATTTTAGCTTATTTCTCTTATATCCAAAGCTGAACAACAGATTCCAAAATTGCTGCCAAACCCGCAACTGCAAATACAAGAATAATTGGTACGAATAGGGCCGGTAAAAAGAAGTATCCAGTTATAACTGATGCTGAAATCCACACGCCCGTACACCAATAACAGCTTAGCAACTCCCCAATAAATTTTTTAATAGGTGTCCTCTTCGGAAGATAATACACCTCTACAGCACCATCTTCATTTTCTTCTGTTATTTCATCAAAAAAAGGCTGCCTAAGAAATCCAGTTATTTTGTCAAAAACAATTAGCCTTGTTAATCGAAAGCAGGCTAATCCTAATATAATAAAAGTAAAAAAATCAATGTTCATTTTTTCTTTCCTTTCCATTTTATTAGCCTAATTTTAGTTAAAAAGGCGTTTGTCCGTTACCCAATTGGTCCTGTTTAAATATGTTAGTAATGTAAGATATATATCACGGATAGGAGGAGTAATTAATGGGTTGTGGCAGAAATAGTGACTCACGGAGCAGCAACGGCTGTGTATGTGATGTTGTTCGTGCTATAAAAGACATCCAGGATAATGCTGTACTAGATGACGATTGTGTAGATTGTCCAAGTTGTTTCTTGGAACCACTTGGTTCACTAGTGTCACCAGCAAGAAGAGATCGTGCAGATACTCGTGTTTTTGTATTAAAAAACGCAGATGGTTCACCATTCCACGCGTTCTTTAGCGGCGAAGGCAATGCATGTGTATCAATTTTCTTCCGCGTAGAAGATGTATTTGATAATTGTTGTGCAACACTTCGTGTTCTCATTCCAGGGCGCAGAGAAGGCGGGAACTTTATCCCAATTAACCTAGTTGCCGGCGGAGACAGATGTTGTATTAACCTAGAAAGAGTTTGTCAAGTTGAACGCTTCCGTGCCAGCAATGACTGTATTACAGTTGATTTAAATTGTTTCTGTGCTATACAATGTATTGCTGATGTAGACCTTGGTCTATGTGACTAATTCTTTGTAATAAAATGAGCCAGTCGATAACCCGGCTGGCTTTTTTTGTTTACTTCTTTATACCAATCATCATGACATCTTTTAAGTTTTTTAAAGAAATGGTCTCAGTTGTTTGATTTGGAAAGCGAATCGTTACATCCTGTTCATTATATTCAACTAAATATCCTTGTAAATTCTTTTCTTCCGTATAAAAGACGCAAGGAACTGGCGGCAATGCTTTAGGGAAATTTTCTAGGTATTCTAAACGCTCCATAAGGTTCATTTCTCTAAAGCCTTTTACTTTGTTAAATGTACGGGGTTTTTCTTGTTTTGGCTGAATACTGTGGTTCTGCACCGCTTCTTTATCTTTAGGCTCTTTAGGTAATTCTGTCTTTGCAAGTGAAACTTCAAAGAACTTTTTCTTGCTTTCCTTGTTGCTTTCCTTCTTGCTTTCCTTGTTGCTTTCCTTCTTGCTTTCCTCCTCTAGCAGTGGTTCTTCAATTGGCAGCTGAACCTCCTGCCTGTTTGTAAAAATTTCCTGATTGTTTTTTACAGGTGTATTTAAAAACGTCTGTGAAACATAAAGTATCGGTCCACGTTTTGCCTTTTTCTCCATCCAATTCACCTCCATTTACCTAGCCCTACACTCTATATGTATGCAGTTTGCCTATACCCGTTCATGAAAATTAGTATAGAAAAATGCCCGCTAAGTTGTTAGCGGGCATTACCATTATAAAATGTGAAATCCTGAATCAACGTGAATATTTTCACCCGTGATACCTCGAGAAAGATCACTGAATAGGAATAGTGCAGTATCACCAACTTCTTCTGGCGTTGTAGCTCTACGTAAAGGTGCTTTTTCTTCAATCACTTTTGTAATTAGATTAAAATCACTAATACCTTTTGCTGATAGGGTCCTAATCGGTCCTGCCGAGATTGAATTGACACGAATCCCTTCCCTGCCTAAATCTTCAGCCAAATATCGAACGCTTGCATCAAGAGAAGCCTTTGCAACACCCATTACATTATAATTCTGTATAACTCGTTCTCCGCCTAGATATGTTAATGTGACGATACTTCCGCCTTCTGTCATTAATCCCCGAGCCTCTTTTGCTACAGCAGTTAGAGAATAAGAACTAATATTATGAGCCAACAAGAATCCTTCCCTTGTAGTGTTCATATATTCCCCGTTTAATTCTTCTTTGTTAGCAAATGCAATACAGTGTGCAACACCATGGATGGTACCTACAGCTTCCTTAATATCAGCAAAGCATTTAGCCACATCTTCATCTTTGGTTACATCACAAGGAAGCACAAGAGTTCCTTCTGCTTCTAATGATTCAGCTAATTCACGAACGCTGCCTTCAAGCCTTTCCCCTGCATAGGTAAAGATCAAACGTGCACCCGCATTGTTTAGTGACCGAGCGATTCCCCATGCGATACTACGTTTATTTGCTACCCCCATTACTACATATGTTTTTCCAGTTAAAGAAAGATTCATATAGAAAAAGTCCTCCCACTCCATGCATTATATTAGTTATTAGTACTTGGTACTAAGTTTACACTATTTACTAACAAATGAAAAGTATCAGCTTTCTCAAGGATATTCCTCCCTTAGAATTCTAATTCCCTTTTTAGCTCATCTACATACTCTTTTGACCCCGTTACAATCAAACGATCATTTAGGAGCAGTTCCGTATCACCATGTGGTACAATCGAATCCTTTCCTCGAAATATACGAACAAAAATAACATCTCCTGTAAACGGAAACCTTCTTAGCGTCATTCCGTCGTACTGCTCATTTTGCATTCTTATTTCATAAAGCGAGCTTTCTTGATTGGTTAATATGTTCATTACACTTGGTGTTTCAATTAATGCCCGCAACAATGTTTTTGTTGACATGAAGGATGAGAAAACTTCAATTTCATTTTCTCTCAGACTTTGCTCAAATTCGGGACTTTCGATACGAACAATTACCCTGGAAACACCCATTTCCTTAGCCTTCAATGCTAAGTTTGCATTTGTCTGATCCTGGCCAGTGGAAATGACAACAATATCCGTTTGAAAAATCTTATTCGTTTCAATTGTTTCTAACGAATAATTAAAAATCTCAACGATATCAAATAATGAATTAGAGATAAGTTTATCTGATTTGTCCATTCTTGTATGATAGAGGGTTGGTTCATATAAACCTGATTTTAGTTCCCTTGAAACAGGAAGTGTAACTTGGTTTGCACCTAAAAATGCAATTCTTACTTTTGGATCTGCACCCACTTCTTTTGGGAACAATTTCTTAAAGGCTATCGGTGTAAAAATGGAAGTGATGACGGCAACGAGAATAAGGGTTCCACTCATCTCCGGAGTAATGACCTCCATACGCTCTCCAATTGTCGCCGCTGCAATTACTAACGATAGTGTAGACGTAAGTAAGAAACCCGAAGCAAGCACTGTTTTTGTATCATACCAGATTTTCAATAGATATACTGGGACTACCTTTGATAGCAGAAGTCCTAATAATAAAAGCGGTATTAATAACAAAAGCTTTCTATCCGCAAATAAAGACCAAACATCTAGTTCCACACCAATCATTACAAAAAAGATTGGTATTAAGAAACCATAACCAAAGGAATCTAGTTTATGGATTAGTTCTTGATTTGGAGATAGGAGAGAGACCAATACGCCTGCTAGGAAAGCTCCTAGGATATTTTCTGCACCTACTGTTTCTGAGAGTCCAACTAATACTATAATGAGCATAAATACTGCACGGGTTCCGATTTGTACAGTCCCTTTTGACAATGATTCAAGCAAGGGACGATTTTTAAAACGTTTACCAACAAAATACAAAACAACACCAGCAGCAAACAATATAAGCAGAAGCCATGTATTCCCTTGTCCTGGATCATAAATTGACACAAATATGGCCAAGAGGATCATGGTCACTAAATCAGCCACCACTGCAACCAATAGTATGATTTGGCCAATGTTGGATTTCATCAGGTGTGCTTCTTTTAAAGTCGGAACCACAACCCCTAGGGATATCGTTGATATTATGAGCGTCATTAAAAATGCGTTGTCTATAAAACCTGCAAATACAAACAAATAGGATAACAACAGGGAAATAATAAATATACCAATAAAAATGATAAATGAGGCCAAGAAGGTGTTCGGTTCCTTTTTACCATTTGGAAGTGTATTTTGTTTCTTCCCTCCTGTGAAGGCAGTAAAATCAATTTCTAATCCACTAAGAAACATGAGGAAAATAAAGCCAAGTGTCGAGAGTGTTGTTAACCACATATCTTCATGAACTACATTGAAGCCGCTTTTCCCAATCACAAGTCCCATAATAATTTCTGCAACTACAACAGGGATAAAATATAATTTTAATCGGTGTAGTAAAATTGGGGTTACAAAAGCAACCGTCACTACCACCAGTAAAGATATTACAGAAGCATGTTGTTCCATAAATGGCCTCCTTCATTTCTTTTTATAAAAATCACTAAACAAACCAAAAATAAAAATAAGGGGGAATATTCCATGAAAATTGATATCATCGGAGATATACATGGCTGTTTGCCAGAATTTGAAGCTTTAACTAAGAAGTTGGGTTACCAATGGAGTGATGGAATCCCGTCTCATCCCGAAAACAGGCTGTTAGGTTTTGTTGGCGATTTAACGGATCGCGGTCCATCTTCACTAAAGGTTGCTGAAATAGTATGGCGACTGGTAATAGAGCAGAAAAAGGCATTTTACACACCTGGAAACCATTGTAATAAACTGTATCGTTACTTTATTGGGAATAAGGTTCAGGAAACCCATGGGCTTGAAACAACTGTAGCAGAATTCAAATCACTGCCACGAAAAGAACAGCAAACCACTAAAAGGAAATTCATCGAACTCTATGAAAAATCGCCGCTTCATTTAATAGTAGATCAAGAAAAGCTAGTTATTGCCCACGCTGGGATCAAAGAAGAATTTATCGGCAAAACAAACTCTAAAGTGAAGACGTTTGTCCTTTATGGAGATATTACAGGTGAGAAAAACCCAGATGGTTCTCCTGTAAGAAGAGATTGGGCTAAGCAGTATGCTGGTAAGCCTTTAATCGTTTATGGTCACACACCCGTAAGAGAACCAAGAGTTATTAATAATACCTATAATATTGATACTGGAGCTGTTTTTGGCGGTAAGTTAACTGCCCTCCGGTACCCAGAGCTAGAAATAGTTTCTGTAGATTCTACTATGCCATACATAGGAGAAAAATTTAAAGACTTTGCTTAAAAATAGGGTAAATAATCCTATCAACATCGACAAATTTCCTAGGAAATCACCAAAAAACGCAAAAAGGCTGACAATCTAGGAGTCAGCCTTTACTAATACATACAAATCTTCAGGAAGGTTTAATGTGAAATTCATATCCTGGCCACTAAATGGGTGAGAAAAATGAATCTTTTTACAATGTAGTGCCTGCCGATTAATCAGGGTTTGGTTACCCTCGTATAGGTCATCTCCCAATAAGGGGTGCCCAATAAAAGACATATGAACCCTAATTTGATGTGTTCGACCAGTCTTTAGCTGTAATTCAACGTGTGTAAACTCTTTATACCTTTTAAGTACCTTGTAATGGGTGCACGCATATTGCCCGTCACTCCGTACCTCTCTTTCAATAATACTGTCCAACTTTCTTCCAATCGGCTCCTCAATTGAACCTTCTTCGAGTACAAGATGACCCTCTGCAAGTGCTTCATATGTTCTTTTTATATTACCATTTTTCTGTTGTTTGCTTAGTAGATGATGAACATGGCGATGCTTTGCAATTAAGACAATACCAGAAGTATCTCTATCCAAACGGGTGACAATATGAGAGGTAGCTCTTATTCCAATTTCTTCATAGTATCCTATCAAGGCGTTAGCCAGACTTCCTGTGGGATGTTCTCGCGATGGAATGGTACTCATGCCAGCAGGTTTGTTAACAATCAGTAAATATTGGTCTTCAAAAAGAATCTCCAATGGGATTTTTTCCCCTGCTGCCCCTGCACTTGGGTTTTCAGGAGGAAAAATAACGGTTAAGAATTCACCCTCTTTTAACACATAACGAACATTCACTTCAATGTCATTCACCAGAATTTTCCCGCCATTAAATTTAATATCCGTTAGAGCAATTCGAGATATCTCTTCTTCTTTCAAGAATTCCTTAATCATTCGGCCTGCTTGCTGTTTATTAACTTCCCACTGAAGTTGAAAACCTGATATCATGATGTTTTTTCCTCCAGCTATTAGGATTAATCGGAATCCGATATAAATGAATCATGGACCCTCTTCCAAAAAGGAAATGGACGAAAACGAGCAAAGCGAATTTTTTCATCCGGCACCCTGAATTGAATTGATTTTACATCTTTATGAAGTAAAGTAAGATGATCAACCGTTACTTGGAAATCTACCCGATTAACTGGTTTCAGCATACAAGTATGATGGGATGGCAGGATTAGAGGTGATCCAACCGTTCGAAAAACGCGATTATTTATTGAAGCCATCTCTGCAACCTGTAATGCAGATATCGATGGATGGATAATAGCCCCACCAAGTGCTTTATTATAAGCAGTACTGCCTGACGGCGTGGAGACACATAAACCATCCCCTCGAAACCGTTCAAAGTGCTGCCCGCGTATTTCCACATCCATAACCAATGTCCCTTCAACACTTTTGACAGTTGATTCATTTAGTGCAAGATATCTGGATTCCTTACCTGCATGCTGGTAACGGATGATTACTTCAATTAATGGATATTCAACAACCTGATACGGTGTCTTGGCAATCGCAATGACGAGCTTCTCAATTTCATCAGGTGTCCAGTCAGCATAAAAACCTAGATGTCCAGTATGAATACCAACAAAAGCGGTCTTATCCAAGCGGCTGCTGTATCGGTGAAAAGCATATAGAAGTGTCCCGTCGCCTCCAATTGAGACGACAATATCTGGTTGGTCCTCGTCGTAAATAAGATCAAAGTCCAGTAAATACGTTCTCATCTTGTGCATTAAGATATTCGACTTTTGATCTCCTTTGGATGTAATGGCAAATTTCATCATCGTATACTCCTTGTACTGAAATTTACAAAGCTCTATCAGCTTTTCTCTTCTTGTTTAAACTCTTTATTTCTCGTAAAAAACGCTTGGGCCTCTTGGATTTCACCACGTATCAATGACATTTCTTCATCTAAACGAAATGCTGCTTCCGCAGCTCGCTGGAGCCTCATTTGAATATCAGTTGGGAAAATCCCTTTATATTTATAACTTAATGTGTGTTCAATTGTTGCCCAAAAGTTCATCGCTAAGGTTCTTATTTGTATTTCAGCAAGAATCCTTTTTTCCCCATGAATTGTTTGAACAGGATACATGATAACTACATGGTAAGAGCGATATCCACTTGTCTTTTTGTGTGAAATATAATCCCTTTCCTCAACAATTTGAAGATCATTTCGATTTCTTAATAAGCTAACAACATGATGAATGTCGTCTACAAATTGACACATGATTCTCATTCCAGCAATATCCTGCATTTCTTCTTCCAATTTATCTAGTGGAATACCCTTTTGATTGGCTTTATCAAGGATACTTGCAATTGGCTTAACTCTCCCCGTCACAAATTCAATTGGTGAATGGCTGGAATCTAGCTCAAATTGTCCTCTCATCCCTTTTAATTTTATTTTCAGCTCTGACACTGCCTGTTTATATGGAGCTAAAAACTGGTCCCAATGCTTCATCATTCCACCCCAATGACAACTATAATATGTTTAAAAAATCTCTTCTACTTTCGTGACCATTTCTGCACCATAATTACTATTGCCTCTTATGTTGGTTATTAGTTCAGATAATTCCTCATAGAAATTTGTTAATTCCCATTGTTCATCTTCAAAAAGAATCCACACTGGAATTGGTTGTTCCAGTACCTTTTTTAAACATGGCCAAATTGGCTCTTTCATGTCGATATATGTATAACCCTCTAGATTTTCCAGTAAATAAACAAAAGAAAATTCTTTAGAATCAACAAGAATTTGTTCTGCGGGGCTTAACCCGCTAATGGACTCACTTACATATAAATTTAATTTACTATTCAAAAAGTTTGCTTTCGTAATTGTTATTCTTTTATTCATCCTTTTTACCTCCACTATTCACTCCCTTATTTTAGCATAATCTATCCATTTCTCCCAAGAATTGCGGTTTAACTTAAAGCTAAGATACAATAAATATATGTTAGGAAAGGAATGGACCTGATGTCAGAGACAATCGAAATTGAATTTAAGAATTTACTTACTAAAGTTGAATATGAAAATCTTCTTAAAACATTTAATGTTAAGGAAAAGGATATTGTCATGCAATCAAATCATTACTTCGACACACCGGAATTTGCTTTAAAGAACCTAGGTTCTGCCCTAAGAATCAGAGAAAAAAAGAATAACTTTGAATTGACGTTAAAACAACCAGCAGCTGTTGGACTTTTAGAAACGACACAACTTTTATCTGCAAAAGAGTTTAAGGCAGCCATTCAACAGCAGATATTCCCAAAGGGAATTGTCCAGGAACGAATAGAACAATTAAAAATTGCATTTAACAAAATTGTATATTTTGGATCTCTCACAACCAAAAGAGCTGAATTCCCCTACAAAGAGGGTTTACTTGTATTGGATCATAGCTTTTATTTAAACAAAGAAGACTATGAGATTGAATACGAAGTGGAAGATTTCCAAAGTGGACAACTTGTATTTCAAGGACTACTCAACCAATATGAAATACCTATACGAAAAACTCAGAATAAAATTGCTCGGTTTTACCAGCAAAAATTATAAGCGGTTTATTTGAGATATGAAATTAGCATTGATAAAATAAAGATACAAACATATTCAAAGGAGTTGTCAACATGAATGAGAAAAAGCCTACTCCATATGAGACCCTTGGCGAAGCTGCTCTACATCGTCTCGTGGATACTTTTTATGGTCTAGTTGCACAACATCCTGATCTTGCTCCAATCTTTCCAAATGACTTTTCAGAAATTGCCCGAAAACAAAAGCAATTTTTAACACAATATTTGGGAGGACCACCATTGTATACAGAGGAGCATGGTCATCCGATGATGCGTGCACGACATTTGCCTTTTCCCATTACTCCTGCTCGTGCAAAGGCATGGCTTTCATGCATGACACAAGCGATGGACAAGACTGGTTTAGAGGGTCCATTTAGGGATGAATTTTATTCTAGGCTCTATCTTACTGCTCAGCATATGATTAATAAGCCTGATGGCAGTGAGATACCGGGTGAAAATTCGTGAGTATTCCTGGATTCACTTCAAGGCCAAACTCCTACAGTTATGACAAGAAGCCGCTTGAAATATATATGTTCATCGATCCTTTATGCCCAGAGTGTTGGGCACTTGAGCCTATCTTAAAAAAATTACACATTGAATATGGCAGATATTTTTCCATAAAACATGTGTTAAGTGGTCGTATCGCAAATTTAAATGTCAGCAAAAAGAAAAATTATGAAGTGATTGCGGAATTATGGGAAAAGACAGCAAGCAGATCAGGGATGTCCTGTGATGGAAGCCTTTGGTTAGAAAATCCAGTAGCTTCCCCGTATATAGCCTCTGTTGCAATAAAGGCAGCTGAGCTGCAAGGCAGACGAGCAGGCATACGGTTTCTACGCAAGCTACAGGAAAAACTTTTTATCGATAAACAAAACATCTCCCATATTGAAGTATTAACATCCTGTGCTAAAAATGCAGGATTAGATGTAGAGGAGTTCATATCCGATTTTCATTCTGAAAGCGCGGCTAAAGCATTCCAGTGTGACCTAAAAATCACCACTGAGATGGAGGTACAAGAAATACCGACGCTTGTATTTTTTAACGAGAATGCAGAGGATGAGGGCATTAAAATTACCGGGCCCTACCCGTATGAAGTCTATGTGCAAATTCTTGAAGAAATGCTTTCTGTAGAGCCTGAAAAAAATCCGCCGCCCCCTTTAGAAAAATTTCTGGAGTATTTTAAACTAGTGGCTTCTAAAGAGATTGCAGTAGTTTATAATTTGTCAATCTCTCAAGTAGAGCGAGAAATGAAACAATTGCTTTTACTTCAAAAGGTGGAACAACTTCCGGCAAAGTATGGAACATTTTGGCGGTATCTTGAAGACTAATCCAATCGCAGTGACTTCTTAAACGTGAAAAGACCTTGCAGCCAAACTGCAAGGTCTTTTTCTATTTTATACGAACAAAGGGGATGGGAGAAATTTTTCACGGTCAAACAAAGGGGTATATGTTTGTTGTGACTAACTTCACGTATAGAATATACCATGTTGCAGAACCCATTGACAATGTGATTGTGTGTTATTTCACATAATTGTCAAAATCATATTCACCTAATGTGGACAATAAACTATATAA
>NZ_NPDD01000141.1 GCF_002272245.1 Bacillus sp. 7884-1
TGACGGATTGTAAGAAATGTGGAGGCGACTGTCCTGGGACGAAGGCATAAGACGAACCCTGCAAGAAGGCGCTTTTTGGGCGGCTTATGACTCGAGTCCCAAGGAGCCGCAACTAGACACGCTTATGACCCCGAGCCCCTAGGCGTTGTAGCTAGACAATTCCCAAATTCGAAAGATTAATTTCCCAAAAAGGTGGAATACATTATGAAAAACTTGCCTGTTATCCTCATGATTCTCTTTATTTTTTGTGGATTTTCCCTTCACATTTTAGCCTTAATGAAGGTTTTCCCATTACTAATTAGCATTCCGCTATTTTTCATTGGGATTTTTACTCTTCTGTTCTATTTGAATGACAGAAAAAGATTTAGAGGATTTTAAAGGGATGGTACACATGGTACCATCCCTTTCCTCTTTAAGATAATAACTGCTCTAATTCATTTAATTTCTCTTCAAATACTTTACATGCATCCTTAATCGGGTCAGCGCTAGTCATATCCACACCGGCTTTCTTAAGAACTTCGATTGGGTAGTCAGAGCTTCCAGAACTTAAGAAATCGATATAGCGTTTAACAGCAGGCTCACCTTCCTCTAAGATTTGCTTACATAATGCAGTAGCTGCACTAAAGCCGGTAGCATATTGATACACATAATAATTGTAATAGAAATGAGGAATTCGAGCCCATTCTAAGCCGATTTCTTCGTCAATCACAATATCCTCATCACCAAAATACTTCTTATTTAATGCGTAATATTCACTCGTTAATAAATCTGCTGTCAGCGCCTCATTATTTTGAGCTTTTTGATGGATTAAATGCTCATATTCAGCAAACATAGTTTGACGGAATACAGTGCCTCTGAATCCTTCTAAATAATGGTTTAATAAATAAATTCTTTTTTGTTCATCATCAATCGTTTTCAATAAATAATCATTTAAAAGTGCTTCATTACAGGTTGAGGCTACCTCAGCAACAAAAATAGAATAGTTTCCATACGGGTATGGCTGATTCTTTCTTGTATAGTAGCTGTGAACGGAATGGCCAAATTCATGAGCCAATGTAAATAAGTTATTCACATTATCCTGCCAATTCATTAGGATATAAGGATTGGTGCCAAAAGCCCCAGAAGAATAAGCACCGCTGCGCTTTCCTTTATTCTCATGAACATCTACCCAGCGGTTTTCAAATCCTTCTTTTAAGATTTGTGAATACTCCTCCCCTAATGGAGCGAGGCCTTTTACAACAAGCTCCTCCGCCTGTTTGTAAGGAATTTCCATTTTAACATCTTTTACTAGAGGTGTATATAAATCATACATATGCAATTCGTTAACACCTAATACTTTTTTCCGAAGTTTAACGTAGCGGTGTAATAAATGTAAATTATCGTTTACCGTGTTAACTAAATTATCATAGACGCTTTCAGGAATATTATTGGCTGATAGTGCCGCATGCCTTGCAGAGTCGTATTTTCTAATTCTTGCATTAAAATTATCCTTTTTTACATTGCCGCTTATTGTGCTGGCAAAAGTATTTCGGAAGTTTCCATACGTTTCGTAAACAGCCTTAAACGCATCTCGACGAACACTTTGATTTCCACTTTCAAGAAATCGGATGTAACGTCCATGAGTAATTTCAACCTCTTCACCATTTTCATCTTTAACAGAAGGGAATTTTAAATCAGCGTTATTTAACATCCCGAAGGTATTACTAGATGCATCCATCACTTCACTTGCTTCAGCTAACAAGGCTTCCTGCTCTGCAGACAAGACGTGTGGTCTTTGAAGGTTAATTTCCTCAATGGCATGCTCATAAAGCTTTAATTCAGCCTTCTCATTTAAAAATCCATTCACCTTATTTTCCTCAAGTGCAAGAATTTCAGGGACAATGAATGCTAATTGACTGCCTGCTTGAGAGTAAAGGTTTTTCATCCTATCATCTAATCCCTGGTAAAAGGAATTAGTCGTATCCTGGTCATAGCGCATATGGGCGTATGTATAAAGCTTTCCAATTCTCTCAAGAAGCTTATCTTGAAATTGAAGCGCATTATAAAGCGTATCAGCACCCTCTCCAAGTTTCCCTTCAAATTCCTTAATCCCAGAAATCTGGTTTTTTACTTCTTGAAATTCTTGTTCCCATTCTTGATCACATGAAAATATATCTTCTAATTTCCATGTATCTTCAACAGGTATTTCACTTCTAGCAGGCAATGCTTTTACTGCAGCTTCATTTGCCATATTTCTTCCTCCATTCAACTTTTTTTCTTGTTACGTTAAAGTTAATTACCCCTTTTTATATTCTCCTTTTTTCATGCAATTTCCTTTAATAAAATAAGATTTACCCATTATATTATGCCCTAAAGTGCTATTTCATTTATGCTTTTGCTAGGATGGTCCTATTTTTTTGAATAAATTCGTTCCTTCTTTCTTCCTTTTCTCGGTTTGATTTGGGGATGTAAATCCTATTTTGTAGTTGGTACGTCGTTTCGTTTCTTTTTATAACGATGCCAAGTCTCTCTAGTTGAAGAAAATACTCTTTCACCGCTAAAAAGGATGTTTCTCTTGGAATTTGAGGCAGTTTCCTTATCGTAATCTCCTTGGTTTTAATTCTATCGTTAAAATTTCTTTCAACCTCTTTCAGATTAATAAGATCATTGGGTGATTTGTCCTCCAAGGCGTCTAAATACAAATAGGTTTGCCAGACAATTGCAGGTGTTTGGATTAGCAGAGAATGATGAACAGGTAAACCGATTTCTGGGGGAAGCAAATATAAGTTGAGGTTATGATGATAAATTTCGCGAAGAAAACGATTTTGGTCGGGACTAGGATGAAGTGACCAATACATGGTAGATTTCTCATTTTCATTTAACCATTTAAAGAAGTTTGAGTGAGCGATCCATTTGGGTGTTAAAATATCCTCAATTCCGACATTTTGAATAGAAAAATGGAGGGAATTTGCGATTGTATTTTTTATCGAATAAGGAAGAATTGAACTGAGGATTTGGAACTGTTTTTCTTCGGGGCAATAAGAAGGAAGTATCAACTGTCTGCCCTTTGTTTCTCTTAAAAAGAAATAATGGAAGTTTGACAGGGAGAAAACATTACTCCTTTTTGCTTTTATATGATTACCGCCTATAATCCAAAGTGGGATATAATTCTCTTGAAAGTAGGAATCCGTTCGTTTGATAAATATTTCTTCTGTTATGGGTGAACATTGAAATTCCAATGCATATTTGTTTCCATCATAATGGAACATGATATCAGGGCGCTGCCCGATGATGTGATCAAAATATTCTAATTCTGCAGGGATTTGCTGCTCTCTAAGCCATTGGTAGAGCTGGAGCTTTCCTTCCATATGATAAATCGTTTCACTTTCAAAAATATCCCTACAAACCGTTCCGCTTCGATGAGAAAAGTGGTAAATTCGTTGATTGCCCAATTTAAGAGAAACGGCTTCACCACAGACCGGACAAAAAAACTTCTCCGTTTTCCGTAGAGATAATAGATTCTCCTTCCTATAATGATTACCTAAGCTAAATGTTGTTCCTGAACTTGTTTTAGCATTTAACAAATTAATATCAGCCTCCTTTTGCTTCTTACATTCGTTGCACCTTACAAAAAACCCTGTTTTAACCAAAAAGAAAACTCGCCAATTTGACGAGTTTGTGAACTTAAAGAAGCGGTGATAGTAACCTTGCTGTTGACTCAATTAACCGCAAGCCAATATGCCTTTTCCTAAATGAGATTAATTCAAGCTCCTTAGCATATTCTAAATCATTAATATATTCTGCCACAAGCTTCTGGGTACTTTTTGTACGAAATAAAAAAGCATTAACCTCGAAATTCAAATGAAAGCTGCGCATATCCATATTTGAAGTTCCTATGGAGGCAAGTTCATGATCAACAATGACAATTTTACTATGCATAAACCCTCGTTCATATTCGTAAACCTTAACGCCTGCTTCCAATAGCTCTGGAAAATAAGAACGTGAGGCATGGAAGACAATTCGTTTGTCAGGCCGGTTGGGTACAAGCAATCTCACATCAATCCCACTAAGGGCAGCCACTTTTATCGCAGAAAAAATGTCTTCATCAGGGATAAAGTATGGTGAGGCAATCCAAACAGACTCTTTTGCAGATGTAATCATCGAGAAAAAAATATTTTTTATTACACTCCATTCATTATCCGGCCCCCCGGCAATTAGCTGAACTCCACCATGGTTTTTTTCATCTATTTGCGGAGACAAATATTCTGCCGTTAAGAAGCTATGATTGGTCATGTAATACCAATCTTGTAAAAAAATTAGCTGCAATGATCGAACGGCTTCCCCTCTTAACATTAAATGGGTGTCTCGCCAGAAGCCATACGTTTGATTCCTGCCTAAGTATTCATCACCGATATTTAGTCCGCCGACAAACCCAATCATTCCATCGATCACAATTATTTTTCGATGATTTCTGAAATTAAATTTATTATTTAAAAATGGCAGTTTAACAGGGCCGAAACATACTGTTTCTATTCCAGCGTTTTTTAGTTCATTGATATACTTCTTTGATAATTTCCATGAACCCACTGCATCGTATAGGAACCGGACTTCAACCCCTTGTGCTGCCTTTTCAATTAAAATTTCTTTAATTTCTTGTCCAATCCGATCATCCCGGACAATATAATACTCAATATGGATGTGATGTCTGGCTCTATTCAATTGCTCAAGAATGTGATGAAAGGTTTCCTCCCCGTTGGTTAATACCTTCGTTGAGGTATCAAAGGAAATGGGACTGTTCCCCAATTTTTGTGCCAAAGTAAATAGCCTTGCTTGGTGCTCGGCCATTAATCCAAGTTTTTCTTCTCCTCGCGGGTCATTTTCACCCTCCACGGTCAAAAAAGCTTGTTTATCAAGAAAATATTTCTTCCGATACATTTTCTCCTTACGATAATTCCTTCCGAAAAGTAAATAGAAAAAGAAACCTACTAGAGGAAAGCTCCCCAATACAACTAACCAGGTAATAGTTTGTGTTGGATGTCGATTCTCTAAAAAAATAACGAATGAAATAAAAATGACAGACAACGTTATTAAAAGACTCAGAAAACCAAATATCCCATCATTTATATACTCCTTAAAGAAAAACATAAGTACGGATAGAACTAGTACAAACAATACAACCCTTACCGTGTTTTTCAGTCTCATCACCCTCAAAAAGAATTTAACTTATGTAAAAAATACCGATTTCAATAATCGAAATCGGTACGTTTATTTGAAATGCTTTCTTATTACAGCAAATACATTTTCAGCTATTATCTCTTTACCATACTCCTGGATTCGATGGATGGTAAACTGTGTTTCATAACCATATTCTAACAGGATACTTAGGATATCATCTATTTCGTCCTCTTCAAACAAATCTTCAGGAAACTCAGTATATAAATAATATTTATTATCAAAGTTGTACAATACAGTGATTAAATCATCAAGTCCGCCTCGATTTGACAACATAATGACGTCTTCAAAATCTTTGAAAGCAATTAAAAACTCTAAAGAATCTTCTTCAAGTAAAAGGTCGTCATCGTCGCGATGTCCAGGATTGAAATGATGATCTAAGATATCTTCAATATTGCCATCAATAGGCAAATCCTTTAATTTTTCATTTGGAATTGGAAGCTCAAACTTTTGTCCATCCTTTGAAACCTGTGCTTTCGTCACAAGAATTTCCAGCCCTTTTTCTAAAGCCTGCACTTGAATCCACAGAGGTCCTTCCACAACAAACTCTTCTTCTTGATGGACTTCATCCATCATTTCCCAAAAAAGTTCTTCACTTCGCTCCCGATTGTACCAAATTTCTTCACGATCAAAGCCTCGTTCTTCTATATCACCATAAGAGATGTAAAACTTAACTGTATTCTCATTAATTCGTTCGATTTCCATCTTTACCTCTCCCTTCCGTTTCCATATTGAAGGGACAAAATACCCCCAGCAGACAATGCTTTTTAGCAATTTCCCAAAGAATTATAGTAATGTAAAAAAGAATATAATCCTTGTACTTTCATTTTATGACAAAAGTATTAATTTGGGAAATAAATTTACCTTTAATTGCAAAAACCATTAATTTGCCTATTAATTAGATATTCCTTACATTGTAACAAAATGACAGAGAAATCTCAAATTAAATGGCATCAAGAGTAGAAAAAAAGCCTTCAGAATGAAGGCTTAATCATTTTAGTTTAATTCACCATACGCTGTGCTTCTCTTAATTGGAAAGTTCGAACTCTCCTCGGTAGAAACCGTCTAATTTCATCCTCATTATAGCCAACCTGCAAACGCTTTTCGTCGATAATAATAGGACGACGTAATAGTCCAGGGTTAGCTTTAATTAATTCAAATAAGTCCTGCAATGGCATTGTGTCTAAGTTCACATCTAATTTTTGAAATGTCTTAGACCGTGTAGAAATAATTTCATCTGTACCGTCTTCTGTCATTCGAAGAATTTCTTTAATTTCTTCAATTGACAATGGCTCAGAAAAAATATTTCGTTCAGTATATGGGATTTCATGTTCTTCTAACCATGATTTTGCTTTTCTGCATGATGTACAACTTGGTGAAGTGTATAATGTTACCATTCGTCTCCACACTCCTCTTTTTAATACAATCCAAATCTATTGTAAATCCATCTATGTTTCTTAAATTAAAATTATTATAAATAAGTAATTTATATCATTAATTATACACCACTGTCTCTAAAAAAGGTATCCTTTTTTCAAAATTTATTGAATGTCCAATTAGTAGCTTTTATTATTAGTTCCTTATATATTAGACGAAAATATCGCAAAAAGGTTTCATAATTTCATAAGGTTTTAATCTTGTCATGAAAAACAAACAGCCTTATATAATTTTCGCTTTAATTATTATTTTTATGTAGGTATTCACAGATAATGATGAAACTAAAATCACGATAATTTTCTCAATTAAAATCTCGGGATTGAAAACGCATTCATTTTTTTTGTAACTATATCTCTTTTTATTCTTTTTCCTCTTTTAATAACCATCAAGTTCTTTTAAAATGAACATGAGGGGTTTTAGAATACAAACTGTTAATCATTTTTTTTGATTTGGAAAAATGGAGGTTTTATCATGGGTGGGTACATAGCAGATTTATCAATGGTTGCAATTCTTATTATTGGGATTACTGCCTTTATGGGTGTAATAACGAATGGATTCGGTGAAAAGGTCTTCGGAGGAAAAAAACGCTCTGAATTCGTTGAACAAAGCGCAAGGTTCCAAACAAGGTGGAAAAGTGTCGGCGGGAAGAAGAAGTAACACTTAACTAACTTGATTACCAGTATATATTTATTTATAATAGATATAAATAAATTATTAGCTTTAGCGATGAGAAAGAGTAGTACGTATTTTTAACCGATTCAGAGAGTTTGTGGCTGGTGGAAACAAACACGGAAAAATACCGAATGGACTTTTGAGCTTCTTTTCCGAACTTCTATTGAAATAGTAGGAAAAGACGTTTTCCTTGCGTTAAAAGGATACCAGACTATCATCAGTATGGTTCTGGAAATGAGTGACTCTTTTGAGTAATTTAGGGTGGTACCGCGAACCATTCGTCCCTATCGTTGTGGGGACGAATGGTTTTTTTTATTTATATATATATTAGGAGGAAATCGGTCATGAAAACAATATTTTCAGGAATTCAGCCAAGTGGTACGATTACAATTGGAAATTATATTGGGGCTATGATGCAATTTATTGAATTGCAAAATGATTATAACTGCTACTTTTGCATCGTCGATCAACATGCGATAACTGTACCACAGGATCGTTTGGAGCTTCGAAAAAACATTCGCAGTTTGGCTGCGCTGTATCTGGCTGTTGGTATTGATCCAGAAAAGGCGACCTTATTTATCCAGTCAGAGGTTCCAGCACATGCGCAGGCAGGATGGTTGATGCAATGTATTTCCTATATTGGTGAATTGGAAAGAATGACTCAATTTAAGGATAAGTCTGCTGGTAAGGATGCGGTTTCAGCAAGTTTACTAACCTACCCTCCATTAATGGCTGCTGACATCCTCTTATACAATACCGATCTAGTCCCTGTTGGAGATGACCAGAAGCAGCATATGGAATTAACGCGCGACTTAGCCGAAAGATTCAATAAAAAATATGGGGAGATTTTAACCATACCAGATATTCGTCTTCCTGAGGTTGGTGCGAGAATCATGTCACTGCAGGAGCCAACAAAGAAAATGAGCAAATCTGATTCAAATAAGAAAGCTTTTATCACCCCATTAGATGAACCAAACCAAATTACGAAGAAAATCAAAAGTGCTGTAACAGACTCAGAGGGAATTGTTAAATTTGATAAGATTAATAAGGCAGGAATATCTAATTTGCTATCTATTTATTCCATACTAGGCAATAAGACAATCCCAGAGCTTGAAGAAATGTATCATGGTAAGGGCTATGGGGATTTCAAAGGTGATTTAGCTGATGTAGTCGTAAATGTATTTAAACCGATCCAAGAAAAATATAATAACTTAATGGAATCCAGCGAACTCGACAGGATTTTAGACGAAGGTGCTGAAAAGGCAAACCAAGTTGCCAGCAAAACCCTTAAGAAAATGGAAAATGCAATGGGACTAGGAAGAAAGAGAAGATAAAAAAAACACGGCCGCGAATCTATCGCGGCCGTGTTTTTAATTTACTTTCGGTCCATGCTCCATTTCCCATAGCTTTTCAAAAAATGGCTGACCTTTTATTAGGTTTTCACAAAATGTTTCATGACGTCTTGACCAACCGTATTTTGTTTCCTCAAACAACTGCTGCCAAGCACTTTCAAAATTCAATTCCTGAATGGCTGAATATCGCTCAGGACACCATTCAGTAAACCAATATCGAACTTCTGCTTCATTCTTTGATGTATGTAATTGATCTAGTGCCATAAATAAAAGCTGCTTTAGCTGACGCTCTTTTCGCGTAAGTCCAGTCATCAAATCAGGCTCAGGTGATAAAATATGAAAATCCTTATCCACTGAAATATTTTGAAAATGATATTGTTTTGCTTCGTGAGCTGCAATCATTTCATAAACTAGCTGCTCTTGCCTTGGAATTAACCTGCTCTTTCTAATTGGTATCGAATAACCAATTGTATCGACGGCTAATATCCCCACTCCATCTGTCACCACAAAGCAGTACTCGAGTTGCACTCTTTCATGGTTTTTTCTTAAATAGGCCTTTTGAAAAATATCATCTAGAAGCTGTTGAGGTAACTCTGAGAGATCGTTCTCAATATAATTATAGAGAATCGGTTCAACTTTTAACAAAGGAGCTTGGTCTAACAGCTCAACACCGTCATCTTTGCGCCATTCATGAAAGTGGCACACATTATATCCGTTTTCTTCACCTTCAAACCAATTTACCCAAACATCATGAAGATACAACATTGTACAACCCCTCACTTCAAGAAACTGTTTGTCAATCAGTATGGGCAGACATAAGTTAATTTATTCCTGAGATGGAATGTATAAAAAAAAAGCCTATTTTTTTCGGCCTTTTTTAGTTTGGTTATCTTCAGTGAGTAAATATTTCTTTGCTGGTAGTGTAAAGGTTATTTTTGTAGAGTAAGAATGAACTTTATAATAATCTTCAACAATTTTAAAACCGGCTGCGTACCCGAGTAACTTAGGAAATCTTCCTTCTCCAAATAATAAATCATCGTGTTTTCTTGAACCCTTTTTTAAATCCAAATTGTCATGCAAATAATTTTCCCACCAATTTTCTAATTCTGTGTCCGTATACAGCGTACACCAATCAGCTAAATAGTTTCTCCCACAGTGAACTAAAACAGAGTATTCTGCAAGCCCTTCAATTATAATTGAATCCAGCAAGGTATACTCTTCGAATCTTTTAGATTGCTTATTTAATCTGCAAATATGATGGTATTCATGAACAAATAGTGCCTCTAACTCTTTAGATGTTATACGGTTCGAAAGAAATAAAAACATTTTATCTGGGTAGGAGACTCCGCCCTTCACCTTTTCTGTTTGTCTGGAAAAGAAACTTCTATCTTGGCCGATTGGAAACAAATAGATGGGAATATCTGGTCCTCCCCATTTCTTTTTATAATCCTTGAAAATAAATCCCACTTCTTCCCAAATGTTATTTTCTTTCAACGAAGTAAAAATCTCCTTGGTCATTCTTGATGGCCGATACATTCCAAATTCGATTAATTGATTATAAATTTTCGAAGCACTAAGCCCTTTGAAAGCAGGGAGCAGCTTTTCACATATTTTTGTTGGACGATCAAACTCCTCCTCCAGCCATTTATCTGTTCGAATGATACCCATTTCCTCACTCCATACCTTTTTTTACATTTTATGAATGATATGAAAAGTGGTTCGGGTTGGTTGTCCTTATAAAAGAAAAAAACCCGACCAGGGGATTTCCTGGTCAGGCTGCTTATTTTTCATATTTTTTGAAGACTATCGTTGCATTGTGACCGCCAAAGCCTAGAGAATTGCTCATTGCTGCTTTTATTTCTTTTTGACGTGCCTTATTTGGGACATAATCTAAATCACATTCTGGGTCTGCTGTCTCATAATTAATAGTTGGAGGAAGAATGCTCTCTTTCATAGCAAGTACAGTAAAGATCGCTTCAACACCACCTGCTGCTCCAAGAAGATGTCCTGTCATTGATTTGGTTGAACTAATGGCCAAATTGTATGCATGGACTCCAAATACTTCTTTCACTGCAAGTGTCTCAAATTTATCGTTATACTCAGTACTAGTACCATGAGCATTAATATAATCGATCTCTTCAATATTTAGTCCGGCATCATTAATCGCCATTTTCATCGCGCGCGCACCGCCTTCACCCCCAGGGGCTGGTGCTGTTATATGATATGCGTCACCAGTTGCACCATAGCCAACAATCTCAGCATATATTTTTGCACCACGGGCTAATGCGTGTTCTAATTCTTCAAGAACAATGATACCAGCACCCTCACCGATAACAAAGCCATCACGATTTTTATCAAATGGTCTGCTAGCACTCTTAGGATCTGGATTTGTTGAAAGAGCTGTATTCGCACAGAAGCCAGCTACTGACATTTTTGTAATCGGCGCTTCTGCTCCACCAGTAATCATGGCAATAGCGTCACCACGCTGAATGACTTTAAAGGCGTCACCAATTGAATTCGTTCCTGTTGCACATGCTGTTACCGTACAGGAATTAAATCCTTTTGCACCTAATCTGATTGAAACTTGACCAGTTGCCATGTCCGGAATTAGCATCGGAACAAAGAATGGACTTACCCTCCGGTATCCTCTTTTTTGAAAGATTTCGTATTGTTCTTCAAATGTTTCCATTCCACCAATACCGGAACCAATCCACACTCCAATACGGTCCGCATTTTCATCAGTAATCGTTAGTTTTGCATCTTCAACAGCCATCAGGGCTGATGCAACCGCATACTGAGTAAAACGATCCATTTTTCTTGCGTCTTTTCTATCCATAAAGGTTTCCGGATTGAAGTCATTAATCTGTGCTGCAACCTTCGAAGGATACTCATCAGCATTTACTCTTGTTAAAGGTCCAATGCCAGACTTTCCTTCGATAATCCCTTTCCATGTTGTTTCAACATCGTTCCCAAGCGGAGTAACCGCTCCTAAACCTGTAACTACAACCCTGCGCTTTTCCATCGAGACATCTCCTTTATTACACATCAATGTATATCAAGTTATTTCCTTCTATTTTCCCCATCTAATTGCGATGGCACCCCATGTTAAACCGCCGCCAAAACCAACCATAACAATAAGATCATCGTCTTTGATTTTTCCAGCCTCTATTTCCTCAACGAGAGAAATCGGAATAGACGCAGACGAAGTATTTCCGTATTTATGAACTGTCTTTGACATTTTTTCAACCGGCAGCTCCAGCCTTTGTCTAGAGGCCTCCATTATGCGGATATTGGCTTGGTGAGGGATTAAGAAATCAACATCATCTTTTGTCAGTCCAGCCTTTTCGAGAACATGAACACAACTTTCCCCCATCTGGCGCACCGCAAATTTAAAGACTTCCCGTCCATTCATAATAATATACTCATCTTGATAAAGATGCTTAGAACCAGTACCATCTGCACCCAGTTCAAACGAAAGAACTCCTCTACCTTCAGAAACCTCTCCAACGATAACAGCACCAGCACCATCTCCAAATAGGACTGCAGTGTTTCGGTCATTCCAGTCGGTTATCTTTGAAAGTTTTTCAACACCCACTACTAGAACATACTTATACGCTCCTGATTCAACAAACTGCTTTCCGGTAATAATACCGTACATAAAACCTGCACAGGCTGCACTAACGTCCATCGCTGCAGCTTTTTTCGCACCTAACCGTTCTTGAAGCATACATGCAACGGAAGGGAATGGCTGATCTGGCGTTACGGTTGCGACCAAAATTAAATCGATATCTTCCGGCGTGATTCCTGCATCTTCAATTGCCTTTTGTGCAGCTGCAAGCCCCATATCAGAAGATTTTGTATTATCATCTGCGATACGGCGTTCTTCAATGCCTGTTCGGGTCCGAATCCATTCATCTGATGTATCCATAACTTTTTCTAAATCTGCATTTGTTACTATCTTTTCTGGTAAATACCTTCCAATACCAACAATTCCAGCGTTCAAGGAATCATCTCCTTATATAATTCATCTTTAATTATTATCAATTATTATGACTTGGTACTAATTTTATCAAATAAAAGTGTATTTAAGCAACATTTAATTCACCAGCCCCTGCTTTTGTCCATACCATTTGTTCATAAACTTCATAATCTAAAAGGAGAATGATTACAACAAGGAGGGGCTTAAATATGGGAAAAGAAAGTCATCGGGATGACCGCTTTTCAAGAATGATGTTTGGTGATAAAAGAGAGAGTATACGAGGCAATCACCATAGTGTTCCTGATTCAAATTCATCCTCACTTGATATTGAATCAATAATCGAAAATATAAGCAAATTGAGGGATTCCTCCCAAAACTTAAAACCTTTAATTCAAATGGTTTATCCTTTCGTACAAGGATTTTTGAAAAAAAAATAAGCTGCCGTTATATACGGCAGCTTTTAATTTAGGCTCTGTTAAACCTGGCTGTTGATTTGCGCTCCACTAAGGAAAGCTT
>NZ_NPDD01000142.1 GCF_002272245.1 Bacillus sp. 7884-1
CATTTTCGAGGAGTCTCGCGCCTTCCGCACAAATCAACAGAGTGCCAAAATCAATAATGGGCTTTAACATAGCCTAATTTTTTTAGCTATTTATTCGGTGAGCATGGTCAATTTGCTTCGTCAATCCCTCTGCAATAGAAACGGTATTCTTAACAGTAACTATGATAAAATTATCTTCCTTGGTTTCCGCTTTTCTTTCGGTTGAAGCTTGTTCATTGATACGTAGGAAGGAAGCACATAAATTCCATTGATTGCTCTTCCCGCTTTGGAGTAAGTATCGTCCAGGCTGCTTGTTTTCGATTATTTCTATTATAGAATTCACTGTATCATCAACAAATATAGCGTCATTTGTCTCTTCCCGCAGTCCCCGAAACGGTTTTCCTCTATTCATATCAGTCAATATTGAGTTTTGAAACATAAAGGTATCTGGCTGCCATGTTCCAAATAAAGTTGGCAAATAGAGTAAATGGATATCTTGTTTCTGAGATTTTGCCCTATTTATGAAATCATCTATGACAATTTCGGCCTTTGATTCAAATACATTGGCTAACATTTGGCTAGGGGCAAGAATAACAATTTGTTCCCATTTGTTCTTACTAATTAAATTGATTAACATATCTTCGTTTAGTAAGTATTCTTCCTTATATCGCATATAAAGGTCGTAAACAGAGAGTACAATTGTCTCGTTTTCGTTTGAACTATTTAAAATATCCCCTGATGTAACCTCAGAAAAGTTAGCATTTCGTCCGATTTCTAATCTTTTCTCAATTAGAATATCATAATCGTCTTCCGTTTCAATTTGTATTCCCCTAACTTCTATACCTTTATCCAGTAATGCTTTGCATACATGAAAGTTCACAAAGTCAAATACTCCGACCATAACGACCTTGTCCATTACACTTCCTGCCTCCCCAAACTTCATTATTGAATCCTATGCGGCTTCATTCAGAAATATATCTCATCCGGGGAGGAAGTGTCATAGTACTTTCTCAAACTGATTGAAAAACTTTTTCATCATATTTCCAAGCTGCTGCTTTTTTTCAGGAACTATATAAGTTGGGCTAATATCTGTGTTAGCAAGTAATTGTTGTAACTGATTTGATTGATTATATGATTTCCCACTAGACATAACATGGATAATCTTTATTGGTACATCAAATTGCAATTTCACTTCATCATCCATACTTTCTAGTTCCTTCACAAGCAAGAGTGGATCTATCTTATGGGCAGCAGTCACTTCCCGCACTAACTTTTTGTAAAAAAACTTATGTTCCTTTTCAAGTTCAATATGTTTTTTTAAGGAAAGTATCGGATTCAATAAAACCACTGATCTTAATTGGCCCTTCATCTTTTCCATTAATTTCACAGCAACAAGTGCGCCCATTCCCTCAGCTATTAGGTGTACTTTATTATTAAGGATCTCACTTCTTATAACTTGTTGATACAGCCTTTGTGCAAGGTCTACTGCTTGATCACTTCCCCAGTTTCGCCCATACAAATTTGAGGAAAAAATAGTATATCCTGATTCTTTCAATTGGTTGATAATGGCCAGTTTTCCTTCATTTTGAGTCCAAAAGCATTTGCTTTCGTCAACAAAATGTCTTTCATCTCCAATTATTAAAATTCCAAAACCTGTGGGCTTTCCAGGGTAATGGATGATATTCCACTGGGTATCCATCTGAAAATTCCGGTTCTCCATCGCTAAATCTCCTTTTACATATTTCCTCAAAATATTGTATGTGATTTCACATTAGATGAAAGGGAATATAGCCTAGCAAAAACCGATACCATCACTGTTTTTATCATAAATTTCAAGCTAATGGGTGTTTGTCAATTTTTGCGTTTATTATTTGAAAAGCATATGGTAATATTATTAGAGATGATAAATAGGGTAGAGGTGAAAGATAGTGCGATACTTTTGGACTTTTTTCTGGGCGTTTGTTTTAGTGCAAATGCTTTCATATGTAGTTAGTTCAATGACAGAAGGTGGAGTTTTCGACTTCAAGTCAGGGGCAATTATTTCAGTTGGTGTTTTCATTTTAATCGTTATTGCAACGGCTGTACTTCCAAACGAACCTGTCGAGAAACATTAATTAGTATTAAAAGGTCATCCATATTCCGGATGACCTTTTTTTCTTATCCAATGGATATCGTTAATTCTCCATTTTCAATTGTTACACTTACCACCGAATGATCAATAACTTTCCCAGCTATGATGGCCCGTGCGAGTTTTGTTTCGATATTCCTTTGGATAAAACGCTTTAATGGTCTTGCTCCATATATAGGATCAAAGCCATTTACAGCAATGAACTCTTTTGCACCGTCAGAAATCGTTATTTCGATATTCTGTTCCTTTAACCTGCTTTGAAGTTCCTTCATCATTTTGACTACAATATCTTTTATTTCAGTTAACGATAAAGGTTTAAATAGTATCGTTTCATCTACCCTATTTAAAAATTCAGGCCGAAAATGACTCTTTAATTGAGCAAGAACCTTTTCCCTCGTTGCCTCTGATATTTCAACTTCATTTTCATTTCGTTCCAGTAGAAAATGAGATCCAATATTGGAGGTCATGATAATGACTGTATTTTTAAAATCCACTGTTCTTCCTTGTGAATCCGTTATTCTCCCATCATCAAGTGCCTGCAGGAGAATGTTAAATACCTCTGGGTGAGCCTTTTCAATCTCATCCATGAGGATAACGGAATATGGTCTTCTTCTAACAGCTTCCGTCAGCTGTCCACCCTCTTCGTACCCTACATACCCAGGAGGTGCTCCGATTAGTCTCGAGACAGCATGTTTTTCCATGTACTCAGACATATCTATTCGAATAATCTGCTCTTCACTATCAAATAAAGCTTCAGCAAGTGCTTTAGCAAGCTCTGTTTTCCCAACACCCGTTGGCCCTAAGAAGAGAAATGACCCTATCGGTCTGTTTGGGTCCTTAATGCCGGCACGTGCCCGTAAAACGGCATCTGAAACCAATTGTACCGCTTCATTTTGTCCAATTACTCTTTCATGTAATATGGATTCTAATCTTAGTAGTTTTTCCCTCTCACCTTCGACCAATTTTGAAAGCGGGATTCCTGTCCATCTTGATACGATATTTGATATCTCTTCTCCGGTAACTTCCTCGCGAAGCAACCGCTCATTATTTGCTGTGGCTGATTCAAGCGCCAATAATTCTTTTTCTGCCAAGGGAATCTGACCATGACGAAGCTCAGCGGCACGGTTTAAATCATATTTGTCCTCTGCTTGTTGCAGTTCTCTTCGCAGCTTCTCAAGTTGTTCCCTTTTTTCCTGCAATTTTTGTATCCCTTGTTTTTCATGCAGCCATTGGGCTTTCTTGCTGTTTGCCTGAACCTTTAACTCAGCAAGCTCCTTTAAAAGGGAATCAAGTCTTTTTTTACTAGCGTCATCCTGCTCTTTTCTTAAGGCTGCTTCTTCTATTTCTAACTGCATCACTCTGCGCGTTACCTCATCTAGTTCTGTTGGCATAGAATCAATCTCAGTCCTGATTAATGCACATGCCTCATCTACTAAATCTATCGCTTTATCTGGCAGAAAGCGGTCGGTTATATACCTGTCTGATAATGTAGCAGCTGCAACAAGAGCATGGTCATGGATTTTGACGCCATGGTGTACCTCGAATCTTTCTTTTAAACCACGTAAAATGGAGATTGTGTCCTCCACATTAGGTTCTTGAACAAGTACTTGTTGAAATCTACGTTCAAGCGCAGGGTCTTTTTCAATATATTTCCGGTGCTCATCAAGGGTGGTTGCCCCAATACAATGAAGCTCACCACGAGCTAACATCGGTTTTAACATGTTCCCAGCATCCATAGCCCCATCTGTTTTTCCTGCACCGACAATAGTGTGCAGTTCATCAATAAATAACAAAATTTGTCCTTCGCTTTTTTTAACTTCATTTAAAACGGCTTTTAATCTTTCCTCAAATTCGCCTCTAAACTTTGCCCCTGCAATAAGTGCACTCATATCTAATGAAAAAATTGTTTTATCTTTTAACCCCTCTGGAACGTCTTTTCTGACAATTCGCTGGACCAGCCCCTCAACAATGGCTGTTTTTCCCACTCCTGGCTCCCCAATCAAAACAGGATTATTTTTTGTCTTTCTAGATAATATTCTGATAACATGACGTATTTCTGCGTCCCTTCCAATAACAGGATCCAGTTTGCCTGCCTTTACTTCGGCCACAAGGTCTCTTCCATATTTATTAAGCGCATCGTAAACAGCTTCAGGATTTTGTGATGTCACTCTTTGGTTCCCCCTTATTTCCTTAATTGCGGACAGGATGTATTCCGCCGTTTTTCCATTTGATATAACTATTTTCCCCATTTCAGCATCTTTATCGTAGCAAGCAGCTAATAAAATATGTTCGATAGAAATAAAGTCATCAGAAAACTTCGAAGCAAATTCCTCTGCAGAAACAAAAAGTCGTTGCAGCTTGGAGGTAATGTAGAGCTTTCCGTGCTCCGCACCGCTCCCTGTAACCTGCGGCTTTTTATTAAGGGCGTTCTGTAATGCTTTTTCTACGCTTACTGTTGGGATATCTGCTTTTTCTAGTATAGTTTTTAATAAACTATCCTCTTGACGAAGAAGTGTTAAGAATAAATGAAGTTCATCTACCTCTTGATGGCTGCTTTTTATAGCTAAGGACTGGGCATCAATAATTCCATTTTGCAACCGCTCTGTCATACGATTTAAATCCATCATTTCCACTCCTTTGACCATTATTGACCTTTATAAATTTATTATATACGAATATGTATTTAAATATAAAATAAAAGCCATCCGCTGGGGATGACTTTTTTTCGATTGGCTGTGTTAAATTAGGCTGTTGATTTGTGCTCTAGGCGCTTCGCTTTCCGCAGG
>NZ_NPDD01000143.1 GCF_002272245.1 Bacillus sp. 7884-1
CGGGGTCTCCCCTGTCCCGTCCTCCTGCAGGAGTCTCGCGCCTTCCACACAAATCACCAGTGTTCTAAGATCAACATTTACCTTTAACACACCCATTCGTTTAGTTTAAGGTTTACGCTGGTAAGTCCAAACACGGTCGTCATTTGATGTTTCTGGAAACCTGTCTCCTGCTTTAAGCTTTATCATCTTAGGTTTATTGACATTATCTCCTGTGTCACCCACTTCTAAATATACGCCATTATTAGGTGCTTTTTTTCCTGATTTAAACTGTCGGTTTTGACCCATTTTTGTCCCTCCTTTTCATGTACATCTTTATTATTTCCATTTAATCCAGGGTCATTAAAGGAATTATTATGTAATGTACAGCTAATTTTTGACGATTGTATGATCTTATGCCACAATCATTGATATATAAGCTTAGTTTTCAATATAATTATAGTATTATCTACCCCTTTAAAGGTGGTTATTCTTATGCAGTCAATAAAAGAAATTCCTGTAAAGTTAACACAACTGTTTGATACGGTTCACCATATGAAGAAAATTGAAAAAGGCACTTTTCTGTTCCAGGAAGGTTCCACAGCAAATGAATTATATATCGTTCAAAGTGGAATCATTCAAATCAGCAAGATTATCCCTGATGGGCGCGAACTTACACTAAGAATGTGTTCAAGAGGAGACTTTATTGGAGAACTTGATTTATTTTCTCCTGCACCAAAGTATTTATTAAGTGCACGCGTTGCTGAAAGCGGCGAAGTAGCTGTTATTATGAAGGATGTTCTTGAGGCGAAGCTTGCAAACAACAATGCTCTCTCGCTTGAATTTATGAAATGGATGAGTATGCAGTATCGGAAAACGCAGACCAGATTTAGAGACCTTTTCCTGCATGGCAAAAAAGGAGCGTTATATTCGACACTCATTCGAATTACTAATAGTTATGGCATAAAAACCAATCAAGAAATCTTAATTGAACTTCCATTAACCAATCAAGAATTGGCTAATTTTTGTGGAACATCACGGGAAGTAGTCAATCGATTACTAGGTGATTTAAGAAAAGCAGGCATCATTTCAATCGATAAAGGGTCCATTACCATTCATGATTTGGATTATCTAAAAAATGAAATTGATTGTGAGGACTGTTCTACGGAAATTTGTAAAATAGATTAAAAAGAAAAGCGCAGGTGCCTTGGTC
>NZ_NPDD01000144.1 GCF_002272245.1 Bacillus sp. 7884-1
TGGAGCTAGACAAAAAAATCGGTCATATGACCGATTTTTTTATTTGCCACTTTCTTCTACATTATGAACAAGTATTCTTAATTCTTTTGAAATCTCTGTCACTGAAATATCCTCAAGTATGTAAAAAACTGGAACCGCCAAATGTTCCCTGACCACTTCTATCAAAGCTTGATTCCAGACAAGGACTGCCTTAATATTCGTTACATAGGTAATCAGAGAAAGATCGTTCTCGTTTCTAAGAATCAGTAATTTAGGGTACGCTTGTTTCTTATGACCTTCAATTAGGATAATATCAGGTTGAAAAAAATCCATAAATCTAATTTGTTCATCCAGAGTCAAAAAGGATTCATCTACCTGCAGGACTAGTCTCCCATCGCCTTCAACCAAAGCAGCAAGTGCTCCTGCTTTTAGATGCCGGGATGAGTCCTTTTGAGGAATAACATCTGGCCTTCCACCATGTCCATGATGCTTGATTGTAACACTTTTTATACCCTCATTTTTTAATAATTCAATTAGTTTTAAGATAAAAGTGGTTTTACCACTATTTTGGTATCCTACTACTTGAAAGATGATTGGCTTTACCAAGGCCATTCACTGCCATCTTGGTCTTCAAGCAACAGGATATCAACCTCATCTCCAGCTTGAAAGCTTCTTGTACCTCCTGGAAGAATCATTAGGGAATTAGCTCCTGAAAGACTCATGATAATATTAGACTTATCTAATCCACTCGGTGTCGCACTTAATCTGCCACTTTTTACAGAAAATGCACTGCGAACAAATCTTGTGAATGGGTTTGCTTTTGGAAAGTCAACCTCTAGAACCGCTTTTTCTTTTCTTAGATGTGGTCTAGCAGAAAACAGCATTGTGCGTATAATTGGTCGAGCAAACAACTCAAAACCAACATAACAGGCAGAAGGATTACCTGATAAACCAAACAGTAGTTTCCCTTCTAATTGAGCTACTGTTGTTACACTTCCTGGTCTCATTGCCACTTTATTAAATAACACCTCAGCACCAAGCTTTTCATAGATCGCAGGGAGATAATCAAAATCGCCAACAGAAACTCCACCCGTTGTGATGAGGATATCTACTTTTTCTAAAGCACTTTTTACCGCTGTAAAACAAGTATCAAAAACATCAGGAAGCTTACCATAATAATGGACGATTGCCCCAGTTCTTTGAATTTGAGCCGCTATCATATGTGAATTACTATTTCGGATTTTACCAGGTACCAATTCCTCATCCACTTCGAGCAATTCCGTTCCAGTCGCAAACAAACCAATAATGGGTTTTTTAGCAACAGGAACTTGGTCGTAGCCAAACGTAGCCAGCATGGCTTGAATACCAGGGTTTATTAATGTGCCCTTTTTTACCAGGACTTCACCTTCTTTGGCATCTTCTCCTCGGAAGGATACGTTATCCCCCTTATTAAAGCTTCGTTTTATCGACATATATGGCGTCCCATTTTTGTCATAGTCTTTTGCAACTTCAAACATGACAACTGCGTCTGTACCTTCAGGCATCATCGCTCCGGTCATAATCCGAACTGCTTCGTGTTCTTTAATTGTCATGGTAGACGTCATTCCCGCACCAAGATGGTCGACAACTTTAAATTCTAGTGGATTATTTGTTGAAGCTTCCTTAGTATCTATAGACCGAACAGCGAAACCATCATAAGGTGCTCGATCAAAATGAGGGACATCACTCGTTGCAATTAAGTCTTCTGATAAAAACCGTCCATAACTTTCATCGATAGAAACAAATTCTGTTTTACCATTTAACTGAAATTCCATTATTTTTTTAACTGCATCCCCAATTGGGATTGGTTTTCTTCTTTCTAACAATTCCATCACTCCTGCAGGAAACAAATACTAGTAAAAAAATTTTTTATACATATTTCATTATAAGCCTATCGAAAAGTCTCTTATATAGCAAACATCACACCATTAAACAAAAAAATAGTAAATACTTTTGAATGTGTGATTCAGGTCACCTATTTTTTCAAAGAAATACCTTATCCTTAAGTTAGAAATTAAATAACGACAATCAGGAGGAAAATATGATTACTTTCCCTTTTTCTACAAATACATTGGTTAAAGATATCGTAAATGAACTGCCAAAAACGAGCGACGTTTTCAAGAAATTCCGAATTGACTTTTGCTGCGGAGGCAATATTCCACTATCCGAGGCTATTGCAGCAAATGGATTAAATGAAGAAGCACTAATGGATGAATTAAAAGCAGTATATGAAAAGTACAGTTCAACTGAAACGGACTTAGAAGTTTGGACGAAATCAGATTCAAATACCATCATTGATCATGTTATCAACCATTATCACCGTACATCTGAAGAAGAATTAACATTGCTTAGCCCTTATGTTACCAAGGTTTCACGTGTTCACGGCGACAGTCATCCTGAACTTTTAAAGGTTAATGAGCTATTTTATGAATTCAAAAAAGAATTAATGGAACATATGGCTAAAGAAGAAGCAATTGTATTTCCGTTAATCAAACAACTTGCCGATGGTACTGTTGAAAATCGTGAAGAAGCTATTAATATGATTGTTGAGCTTGAAAAAGAACATGATCATGCAGGTGAAATACTTAGACAGATTCGTGCCATTACATCTGACTATGCACTTCCAGCTGATGCTTGTGGAACGTACACATTAGTATACAAGCGACTAGAAGAACTAGAAGGACTAACATTTATGCATGTACACTTAGAAAATAATATCTTGTTCCCTAGATATATTATTTAGATGTTTCAAGAGGCTGAACAATCAGCCTCTTTTTCTATGTAAAAAAACCTCTCTATTGGGAAAGAGAGGTTTAGCCGCCTATATATGACATTTCAATTTTCTTTCGGTTCTTTGCTGTCTCTTCTGTTCTTTCATCTGAATACCTATCGCTTCGATTGTTCCAAATAGCAGAGATTCGGTTTCTCAATTCATCATCTGTAGCACCGTTTCTCATAAAGTTTCGAATATCGTGCCCATTGCCATTAAATAAACAAGTGAAAATTTGTCCATTTGCAGAAAGTCGAGATCGGGTACAGCTGCTGCAGAATGATTCTGAGACAGAAGAAATAAATCCAACATTCACATCTGTGTTTTGATAATTATATAATTTTGCGACTTCACCAAAATAAGCAGGGTCAAGAGACTCTAATTGATAGTGCTCTTTTAATAGTACATAAATTTGCTTTTTAGTGATGACATCATCCATTTTCCAGCCATTAGATGAACCTACATCCATATACTCAATAAAACGAAGCTCCAAGCCATTCTTTAAACAAAAATCAGCCATTGGGATGATTTCCGAATCGTTGAGGCCTTTTTTAACGACCATATTGATTTTTATTTTGAGACCAGCCTTCTTAGCTGCTTCAATCCCGTCTAGAACAGGCTGTGTACCAACACCACGACCGTTAATTTTTCCAAACAACTCATCATTTAAGGTATCAAGGCTAATATTGACTCTTTTAAGACCAGCCTTTTTTAATTTATCAGCAAGTTTAGGAAGAAGGACTCCATTTGTCGTTAACGCAATATCTTTTAAACCCTCAATCTTTGAAAGTTTTTCTACCAATATCGGAAGATCTCTTCGAAGAAGTGGTTCACCGCCAGTTAAACGTATTTTTTCCACACCAACACTAATAAAAGCCTTTGCTATCCGCTCGATTTCCTCATAGGTCAGCAGCGCACTTTTTGGCAAAAATTCAAAATCATCACCAAATTGATCGGCTGGCATGCAATATTGACAGCGGAAGTTACAACGGTCGATTACTGAGATTCTTAAATCACGTAATGGGCGATCAAATTTATCTTTAATAATGGTCTTTTCCATTCATATCAACTCCATTATTTTAAAAACCAATAATATAATGCAAGTGTACCAACGATTAATAAAAAATACTGTTACTTTATTCACTATCATAACATTTCTTTTACTATTTATTAACGCAATCATTGAAGATTTTATTAACAGTTGAACATTAAATTAGAGAATTTTCACTATATTGTCATTGTTTACTCCGTTAAAACTTCAAAACCTGCGTTAAAATAAGACTAACGAAAATAGAAGTATAAGGACCAAACAATACCCTTGAGGTGAGAATACATGTTGACTAAAATTAAACCAACCCATTCCATAGAAATTAAAGAATTACTTAGATTTGCCGATCGGAAAATTAGAAGTGAAAGAGGAGCCTATTTATTTCAAGAAGGTATGCTTGCAGAAGAACTTTATATTATTATCTCTGGAAAAGTTCAAATCAGTAAAATAACCTCAGATGGACGCGAACTCTCTTTAAGAATATGTGGTGAGAACGATATTTGTGGAGAATTAACGCTTTTTACGGATAATCCAAGGTATTTACTAAGTGCCAGAGTTCTAGAGGAAGGTGAAATAGTCGCTATCAAAAAAGATGTCATCGAGAGTGAGATATTCCAAAATAGTAAGCTTGCGTTTGAGTTTATGAAATGGATGAGTGACCATTTCCGTAAAACCCAGACTAAGTTTCGAGATCTTGTTTTAAATGGTAAACGGGGAGCGCTTTTTTCAACATTAATTCGGATGTCTAATAGTTATGGTATTCATAAAGAAAATGAAATATTAATTGATTTACCATTAACGAACCAGGAACTTGCAAACTTTTGTGGAACTTCAAGAGAGAGTACAAACCGTATCCTAAGTGAATTGAAAAAAGATAAAAAAATCAGTATTAAAAAAGGAAAGATTTCTATTTTAGATCTTCAATATATAAAAGATGAAATTGGCTGTGAAAATTGTCCAGCCGTATATTGCAGCATTGAATAAAAGATGGAAGCAATCACGAATGATTGCTTCCATCTTTTTGATTATGATTGAACCTGCTTTTCTCTCATTGCTTTTGGTATATAAACACAGAATGGTTCGCTTTCTAGGTAATCTCCGGTCATTGCGTAGGCTCTAGACCTTGAACCGCCGCATACATGGCGAAATTCACAGACACCACATTTTCCTTTATAGAGATCCGGATTTCTTAGTGATTTAAAAATTGGTGACTCGCGATAAATCTCCGCTAACGGCGTTTCACGTACATTTCCTGCTTTGACAGGTAATAAGCCGCTTGGGTACACATCTCCTATATGTGAAATGAAGACAAATCCATTTCCGTCATTCACTCCTTTTGGTGCTCGTCCAAGTCCGTCAATCGATCCTGTTAACCCCTGTTCTGTTAAAGCACTTAAATAATTAATTTCCTCAGTCTGGTCTTTCGCTTCACGCATCTTCTGCTGAATAACAACACGGCGGTAATGCTGAGCTGCAGTTGTCTTAATATCAAAGGAAACACGCTTACTTAGGTCATATAGCCATCTAAATACTTTTTCATGTTCTACAGGTGAGATCATATCAGATTCTTGACCTCTGCCTGTTGGGACAAGGAAAAACACACTCCAAAGTACACAGCCTAAATCCTCAACCATTTTTGCCATTTCATCTAGGTACTCAATATTATATCTTGATATTACCGTGTTGATTTGAATCGGTATTTCGAGTTCATGTAAGTATTTAATTCTTTCCATTGTGAGGTCAAAAGATCCCGCTGTTCCACGGAAGTGGTCGTGAACCTCAGCTGTTGGCCCATCAATACTAAACGCCCAGCGTGAAAGACCAACTTCTTTTGCCTTTTCAATTGCTTCTTTTGTAACATTTGGCGTCGCACTTGGTGTCATGGAAACTCTAACGCCTTTTTCAACTGCATATTTTGCAATATCAAAAACATCCTGTCTCATTAATGGGTCTCCACCCGTAAATACAAGCATCGGATTATTCATTTCGTATATTTGATCAATTAGGTTCTTACCTTCTTCGAATGATAGTTCGCGTGGGTCTCTTTTTAATTGAGCCTCTGCACGGCAATGTAAACAAGCAAGTTGACATGCACGTGTAAGTTCCCAAATTACGATAAATGGATCTTTATTAAAATCCCGGCCAAAAGCCATATGAAACGCCTCCTAAAACGGCCATTTCAACAAAACCAAACAGCCTTATTACCTGTATTATATAGGGGATTCCACTATGGATAAGTGAACTACCTCACATTCCATCCAAAATAATATGTCCTTTTTGTGAAAGACCC
>NZ_NPDD01000145.1 GCF_002272245.1 Bacillus sp. 7884-1
AGCTTGATAGTTTCAAAAAGTGACAAAATTTATAATAACATATTAACTTGATTATTGTCATCATTTTTTCTGTTAGTTATGCCGTCCCTCTGAAGGGAACTTTTATATAATAACACCCTCACGCTATTTAGTTCAATAGAAATATTATCCAATAAATAATAATAAAGGAGCTGTTGCTTTAGCAACAACCCCTGCTTTTAACCTATTTACCTTGAGCACCGTTGGGTGTCCCTCTACGTACATGATCATCTTCAAAGTTGTTTTTACGAGCTTTCTCTACTTTATCGTTAAGTAATTGCTTTTGGTCAACATCAGACGAAGGGGTAAACTTTTTCTTAGTCATCCTAATCCTCCTAATAAAATCAGTACTTACCTCTCTTATTTTGTATTCTTTTTATCAAAATAATCATCAATAAACCTACAAGCTAAATAATAAAACCCATAGCTGCCGTTGTAATACTTAAAATTACTGATGTAATAACATATATACCTGCAAGAAACTTTTTATTTGATTGTAATAAAGTAATCGTTTCATAACCGAACGTTGAAAAAGTGGTGTAAGCTCCACAAAAACCTACCCCAACAAAAAACCATACCCAATCACTGAGATCATTCGACAGATGAAGATTGGCAAGGAGCCCTAAAAGAAAGGAACCCATAATATTGATTACCCAAGTCCCCAGAGGGAATGGACTGAGTTTCTTTTTTTTATTCATGAAATTACCCAATAAATATCTAGCTGCTGCCCCAAAAGAACCGCCTATACCGATTAACCAAATCAATGTGTTACCCCTTTTTCTCCATTAATATAAGCTAATTTAAAGCCTAAGTAAGCAAGCAGAATTCCGAAAATAATGCTTACTAAAATATATAAGACCCCATAAACAGCAAGCCCATTTTGAAATAACAGAATGGTCTCAACTGAAAAAGTAGAAAAAGTAGTGAATGAGCCAATAAACCCCGTTCCTATAAATAAAGTAAATTCTGCCCTAATTGGTTTCTTTAAAGTGTAGAAAGTCAGGAACCAACTAAGTAAAAAACAACCTAAGAGATTTATTAATAGGGTTCCCAGAGGAAATCCATTAGTGGTTTGTATCCATTCTCCGATACAATATCTAGTTATTGCTCCAAAGAACCCGCCAAGCATAACGGATAATAGTTTCAATTGTTATAGCCTTCTTTCAATTGAAGACAATGCTTTAAGCCCTCTTTAACACCCCAGACTTGATGTTGGTGGTAAAGCAGTTCCTTCACGCTACTCACTGATATCCATGTAAGAGAATGATCATCCTCAATTGGGTCAGAAACTTTTGATAACAAATGAGCTAAATAAAAGTTACCTTCGTTGACTATATGCTCATTATTTGGTGTAATAAAATATTGTTTTGCTTTACCAATAGAATTAGCAATTTCAATATCATAACCTGTTTCTTCTAATAATTCTCTCCTAAGACAATTGGAATGACTCTCATCAACTTCTATACCACCGCCAGGCAGCCAATAATAGCCATCAGGAGTTTTTACCGTAACAACCTCTTCTCTTGTGTCGTTAAAAATAATTGCGTATACCGCTTGCCGCGGTCGATATTCATAACCCTCTAGTTTATTTCCGAAAATTTTATCCATATTAATCACCTGCCGGATTTCAGTCTATACAAAATATAAGATATTAAAAGTGTAATAAATGAAAAAAGGATCGCAATACTAGAAAAAGCTAATACATAGGCATTGTATTCGGTTAATTTCGTGATAAATATAAAAGTATCTATATCAAAGAAACCAGAAACAAGGTTAATTACAAACAGAACGAAAAATATCATGAATAGTCCTTTGGTTGACCCTTTAATGTCTGCCTTACTCAATGCAATATGTGAGGATATACAGATAGCAAGCATTAGAAAAATCCAAAAAAGCGGATTGAGCAAATTTTTAAATGTAAAGAAACTTTTAGTGATTACTAGAACCGCATTTCCGAGCACCATTAAATAATTTCTATTTTGAATGGCAGAAGTAACATGAAAATCAATATATTCTCTAAAAGTCTGATAGGATTCAGGTACTAATAGATACATGCCAAAAATTAATGAACCTATCCCACTAAAAATGGGACCCATTCCAATAAAAAAGTTTCCAATCTGTTGATACATGCTGCCCGGATTATATTGGTGTTCCACATATCCAAGAACACCATTTGGATTATTTACTTGCAAGAATTTAACCCTTGTTACTCGATGACCCCAAATGAAGCACTGGAGTAGATGTCCGAGTTCATGGATCGGTGTGCCAATCCATGCGGTAGCCAATACTCCTCTTTGTCCAAATGCTTTAAATAAAAACTTATTTGAGTATTTTTCCAACACTCCTAATAGGAAACCAACACCAATTAAAAATCCTACAAGGTAAAATAATTCCACTACACTTAACATTAGAGTATTTAGAAGCGACTCTAGAAAATTCACTTATCTACATTTCCCTTCATAGATCTTAGACATTTTTCCAAACGGCAGCATAATTCTTCTTGTATTTGACCTCATAGGCCCAACCCACCTTTTCCTGAGTAGCAGCCATAATTTGATTAAAACCTTCATATTGTAAGTCCCTATCTTCGGCTTGGAAATTTTCAAAATAAGATTGAGTCGTCCTATCCATTTATATCCCTCTCAAACTTTACTTATAATGTAATACCGAATTATACCATATATTTCATTTTTAGCCTTTTTCTTGTTTGCTTTTGGACGAATAGTGCAGGAATTATAGTAACCAAATGCATATGCTGATAATGGAAATTTAAATGTAAAGGTGAGAATTGTGAAAACGATTCAAATCTTATTCCAATATTTTGACCATTGATATGGTTAAAACAAAAATAAATAAGGAGTGAAAAAGAATGCCACATAAAGGAAAGCATAAAAAGAAGCACCGTAAGGATGAAACTTCAGACATCCATGTAGAGGACAAGCAGTTCGAAAAAAAGAAGCACAGAAAGGATGAAACTTCAGACAACCGTTATAAGGACAAGTCGTCTAAAAAAAAGAAGGACCGGAAAGATGAATCTTCAGACATCCATGTTGAAGACACTAAGTTTAAAAAACAGAAAATCGACAATAACCACCAAGCTGAATTTGTGTATTATAATCCATCTATTATTCAAGAGGTAGACTTATTTCAGTATCTGGCAGAAGAATCTGCCGTTTCACTTGAAAATGATGATGGCGTTGCAGTAGACCATGTTGTCGAAGCTATAGAACAGGATGTCGATGTAGAAGACCAAGAAGTCGAAGCTATAGGTCAGGATGTACAAGTAGCAGAAGAAGAAGTCGAAGCTATAGATCGAGATGGAATGAACGAGTAATAGTTAGTAAATTAGACATTGAACTTAAAAAATCCACCAATATGGTGGATTTTTTTAAAAGATTAATCAAAATCGATTTTATTTAAAAAATTTCCTACAACTCGTAAAAACTCATCTTTTTCTTCAAAATAAGGCAAATGAGCACTGTTCTCGAAAACATGAAATTGACCATTAGGCACTAGGCTGCTAAAGTACTCCGTCGATTCAGGAGTAGCTTCATCATATCGTCCACATGTAAAGAGTGTCGGACAACTAATTTCATGTAATCTGGAAGTACAATCAAAAAACTTTAAATTACCTTTTACGCTGAATTCAGATGGACCCCACATGATATTATATATTTCAGGATTTCGATATCCTGAGCCCCTTTTAACCCATTCAGGGTCTGGTTCTTCCTGTACTCGACAAACAAATACTTTGTTAAATTCCTGAATGGCAGCTTTAAATTCCTCTGAATCGGTGGTTCCATTTTCCTCACAATATTTAATTGTTTCTTGGATTTCAAAAGGAAGCTTTTTAAGATTTTCAATCTGGTCCTTTTCCCAACGTGGTGCACTCAGACATGGACTTGAAAAAATAACACTTTTTACACCTCTTGGTTTTGTTTAACAATAAGCAGCTGCCAAGGTTGTACCCCATGAATGACCTAAAATATGTACTTCATCTAAATTTAATGCTCCTCTTACTTGCTCTAATTCTTCCACAAAGCGGTCAAGCTGCCAAAGAGATTTGTCAGTTGGACGATCTGACCTTCCACATCCTAATTGATCGTATAAAATAACAGGTCTATCTTCTTGGAGTGCTTGTAAACCTTCTAATGAGTAACTTGAAGATCCTGGACCTCCATGCAAAATGATGACAGGAGTCCCTCCAGAGTTTTCATTAAACTTTTGATACCAAACTCTTCCGCCAGTTACCTCTATGTATCCCTCTTCTTGCATAAATCCTTCCCCCTAGTAAAACAAAAATATATTATCACCATTTAATTTTAGCTTATTTTAAAATAATTGAAAAATTTAATTCAATTCAAAAAGAGACCATAAGCGGGTCTCTAGAATTTCTACTTTGTTGTCGGATTTCCTTTTAAAAAATGGACAAGGAATGTCCCTAAAAAGATTCCGATTAATATACTAAAGAAAATAACTTCGTGCATTTGGAAGCCAAAGGCTGCTGTAATCATTCTCAATCCAATAATTCCGATTAAGATAAATGCGGTGGTTTCAAATTCAGGTATTCTTTCAATCAGCGCTAAAAATAATTGTGCTACACCACGCATCATTAATATTCCTAGAATTCCGCCTAAAAACAGGACCCAAACTTGATTCGATACACCAAACGCAGCTATAACACTATCGATACTAAACGCGATATCCATAAGCTCTACGGTTAAGACGGTGCTCCAAAAACCCACTTGTTTGGTTTGAATCTCTTCCTCTCCATCTCTTTTGTTAATAAAGTATTGGAGGACCAGCCAAAGGAGATAGTGACCGCCAACGATTTTAATCCAGCCAATATTAATTAACGTAACACCTATTCCAATCGCAATAACCCGAAATAGATAAGCACCAATAATTCCATAGAAAAGGGCCTTCTTTCGTTGTTTTTCGGGCAAGTGCTTAACCAAAACAGCAAGTACTAACGCATTATCAGCCGATAATAACCCTTCTAGAATGACCAAGGTACCAATGATTCCCCAACTAGCAGGATCTGTTAATACATCTCCCAAGGCGTCTAATGATAAAAATGAACCATAATTCGCTATGATTTCTTGTATGAACTCCATTCCCTTGTTCCGATCCCCTTTTCATTGTTTTTACAATATATACAACTGCTTGTCTTGTTACTGTATATGTATGTTAGTCAAATGATTATATGAACACTACATGATTTAATCATGAGATGAGACTTTTATTAATGAAAGGTTTAAGATGGTATTATGATGACTTAAGGAGGAATTTAAATGCGTAAAGTAGTGATTTATACACAGGAAAGCTGCAGTCCTTGTACTGCTGAGAAATTATGGTTAAAGGATAATGGGATTGAATTTGAGGATAGAAATATCAGAGAAAATCCTAAGTACCTTGATGAAATTGTTGAATTAGGTGCATCTGCGACACCTGCTACTGTTGTTGAGGATGAAAATGGTTCACAGGTTGTTTTGGGTTTTGACCAAGAGAAATTAAGTGAAATTCTAGGGATATAGAACACCAGGTGGACCAAGGGGGACCAAGGGGACGGTTCTCCCGGCCCCAAAAGGCCGGAAGAACCGTCCCCTTGGGTGCATATTTCCATATTTCCATTCATACATAAAAGAGTGTGCATTAACCAGAATACTAAGGAGGGTTTCCTTAATGGTCTTAAAAACAATACAACTAAATAGAAAGTCAGGTTTAGACAGTCGAGCAATAAACCAATTGGTACAGGTAACGTCTCAATTCGAGTCAGATATTTACCTAACCTACAATGGTCATAAAGTTAACTGTAAATCGATAATGGGCGTTTTATCTTTAGCCATCCCGAACAATGCTGAGATTAGTTTAGAAGCTTCTGGCTCCGATGATCGAGAAGCATTGAAACAATTAATAGAGACAATTGAAACATTAAATTAATAACCAAGGGGACGGTTCTCCTGGCCGGAAAAAGCCAGGAGAACCGTCCCCTCGGTCAATAACTAGGGGGTTATTATGTTTTTATCATGTCCTTTATTAGCAGCATTTTCAGGGATGTTCATTGCCCAATTCGTAAAGATTCCGATACACTATATAGCCTCAAAGGAATTAAGATGGAATTTAATGTTTAGTACTGGTGGAATGCCAAGTTCTCATACTGCCATGATTATTTCCTTAACGACTGTGATTGGAATGATGTCAGGATTTAAATCAACTGAATTTGCTATTTGCGTTGTGGTTTCTGCAATCGTTATGCACGATGCGATGGGTGTTAGAAGACATGCAGGATATCATGCAGAAATACTTAACACCCTTTTATCTGATTTTAACAGTCTGATTGAAACGCTAAAAGACCCCAATTTAAAGAAACCAGAGTCTAGAGAGAAACTAAAAGAATTATTAGGTCATCAACCCACAGAGGTCTTTTTTGGAGCTATAACAGGAATCATTGTAGGCGTAACTACATACTATTTATATCCTTTTTAAGGTCACTTCTCTGGAACGACATTTGTCTTAATACCGCGATTTAAGTCATTTGCATGCCAATAAGCCATACCTGTTGCGGCGAGAAGTAAGATACCTGTGACTACAAATACCGTTTGAACAGGAAAAAAACCACCAAGGATTCCTCCGGTTATCGGGCCAATCATACCGCCTATCTGATTAGAGGTTTGGTGTAAACCAAATGCTCGTCCACGGAAATCTTTTGGTGTTGACCTTACCACTAGACCGTTTAGAGCTGGGAATACTGCACAGAAAAAGATGCCAAATATGAATCGGGTAATTGAAAATCCCCAAATATTGCTGAAGATAATTTGGGCAATGGTTCCGATTCCCCCTCCCATTAATCCAATAAATAAGACTTTTTGGAAACCAACTTTGTCAGCCCATCTTCCCCACCTCGGAGCAAAAATGACACTAGCGATACCAGGTAGAGAGAACACAATTCCTGCAAGTAACGATGCATGCTCAAAAGAACTACCAAGATCTACGATATATAATGGTAGAACTGGTTCAATCGTCATGATCGAACCGGATGTAATCGCAGTTAAAGCAAGTACCAGCATCAATGAACGATTTGCTGCTGCCACTTTAAAATCATTCATGATTGAGCCTTTTTCTTTACTAGGAGTAAAGTTTTCTTCCGTCACCCAAAAGATTACAAGCAGCGTGGAAATGAGCGCAAACATTCCTGCACTGCCAAACGCCACTCGGTTACCCACTAATGAAGCAATTCCCCCTCCTAATAAAGGTCCAACAATTCCACCAGACGCTGAAGCTGAGGATATCATAGATAGTGCATATCCGACTTTGTTGCTTGGAGTATTGGTTCCTATTAAAGCAATAGCCCCTGGAATGAATCCACTTAACAAACCCTGCATAATTCGTAATCCTAACAGCTGATATGGATTTGTAACAAAAGCAGTTAACGTATAGACAACAAATAGAGCTAAACCCGCTCGGATTAACAAAGGCTTTCTTCCATATTTATCGGCCACTCTCCCCCAGAACGGAGAAGCAATCGCTCCGGCAAAAAAAGCAGCACTAAATAACAGACCGGACCAAACTTCTGTGTGTTCGTGCACACCAATTTGAAGCAGGAAAATAGGTAAAAACGGGATAACCATGGAAAAGCTTGCTGAAGTGAAAAATACTCCAATCCATAGCACCCATAAATTACGCTTCCAAATTAGCATACAAATTCATCCCCAATATATTGAATAATTTAATATGGTATATCGTATCATAACGCTTATTTATTTTCATTTCCGAAATATTAGATTATAGAAATATTTTTCAAAAGAAACCAAGGGGACGGTTCTCTCGGCCCCAAAAGGCCGGGAGAACCGTCCCCTTGGTTTTCCCTTGGTTTTCCCTTGGTTTTCCCTTGGTTTTCTCCTGGTTTTTCTTGGTTATTCTCAGACAAAATCTTCCTCTATACCGTAAAATTGGGTCGAATATGACAGGATTATAGGCATAATGTCATATTGTCACCTCTACTGTAATTTTGTTCATCAAACTATAAAGAAATGTAACCTTATCGTTCTGTATAACGCGTGCCTGCCCATGTTAGTGTTATATCATACAAAACAACAGGAGGTAGCACACATGAAAAAAACTTATTTTAAAAAAGTTGCAGTAGCTTGTGTAGCTACATTTGCATTTATTGGAATTCACAATCCTACAGTTGAAGCAATTACGGAATATCAAGTTGTAAATGTAGACAGCCTGGCTGAAATTGGACAAGCATATGCATATGGACCAATCATGTATGAAATGAACCAAGAAAATAATGAATTCGATGACGAAAAAGAATTCATTCCATATAAACCAGAACTTCTTGAAAAACAATCTCAAGAAACAAAGGTGGATGAAACAGCTATTACAGAACCACAAACCTCAGAACCTGAAGTGGTTGCTCCACCAGAACCAGCGACACCAGCGGTTTCTATTTCAAATGAAGAGAAAGATCTATTTGCAAGACTAGTAGAGGCCGAAGCAAAAGGTGAATCGTATGAAGGAAAAGTAGCCGTTGCAACAGTTGTATTAAACCGAGTGGATTCACCTGAATTTCCAAATACAATATCAGGAGTCATTAATGAAGTAGTCGGTGATGCTTATGCCTTTTCACCCGTTCAAAATGGAAAAATTAATGAACCAGCATCAGATGAATCGATCCGAGCGGTTGAAGAAGCATTAACTCGACAAGATCGATTAAACGATTGTATTTATTTTTATAATCCAGAAATCGCAACCGATACATGGATCACTACCCGTGAAGTAGTAAAGACAATTGGAAACCATGTATTTGCAAAATAGATTAAAAAAAAAGAGCCGTCAACGGCTCTTTTTTTTGCCTTTTAATTGTCTTTTTCGTATGCGATAACCACTACTTCTTTATTGGCTTGTTCGCTTAGCTTTTCTTCAAGTGATTTGATTTCACTTACTAAATTTGACGACAAGTCTGCTGCGACATAATCCTTTAATTCATCCATAATCATCTCTCCTTTATTTTTTATTATTTGACTTTAAGGAGAAAGTATTACAATGGTTTCAAAAATCATCCTATATTTTAAATTGAAATAGCAGGCATAGTTTCTCCGGTTTCTAGAAGGCTTTTCAAATTACTTAAAATCGCAGGCCAGCCATTGTTTAAACCCTCAAAAGTATCTTCTTTATCCACTAAATCACCAGGCTGAAGATTTTCATGTCTTAGCACCAATTTTACGGTTTCATTCAAAGAGATTAATTTAAAGCTAACCCTTGACGGCTCCTTCCCCTCGACACCATCCCCCACATAGGTCCAGGTATAGGAGAGCTCTTGGTACGGCTCGCATTTTACGATTTGTCCATAATCCGTAACCTTCCCGTTCCGAGAATAGGTAACTTCTGCTCCCTCTTGCCAATCTGAATTAATGCTGCTTCCAAAAAAGTATTTTTCTGTGTATTCGCTGCTTGTTAAAGCCTGCCAAAGTTTTTTCGGTGTAGTGGCTATGTAAGTTACATAAACAAATTCGGTATGATTCATAAACAATTCTCCTTAAATTTATTCTATTCTCATGCACCTTTTATTTTATTCGATATTGTTTTCACTAATCCTTCATTAATTTAACACTATGGTTCATATACTAAATAAAAAGAAAAGAGTGGTGAATATGAGAGATTTAACTTTTAAAGCCTTTGCGACTACAAATGAAATAGATTTAAACAAAATCGCTGTTCATTGTGGGATACCAAAGAAATTCACCTGGGAGGAGCCATTAATACTAAGAGGTGAAATTTTAAAATCAATCCTCTTCAAAAGTGTAGACGAATCTCAAATGGTACTTGTTTTTTCCTTTGGCAGCATTGTTTTTATAAATCATTCTACTCCAAATGAGATAACTGCTTTTTTGAACTATCTCTACTCCTTCGAGCCGGACATTGATGTCAAAAGTGCAGATAGGTATAGCGATGATTACAGCTTGCACATTAAGGAAACGGAAAGCATTGAGTTAACAGACGAGTATGTTGTCGTTCCTGAGTATGAAAGCTACTATCCTGAGTTGATTTCTACCGTACTAGCGAAGTCGGTGGCATTGGAAAAGACCGAGGAACAGTTGGGAGAAATTAATGATAAACTCGAAACGATGATTGACCGTTTAGAAAAAGGCAAGCTGAGAATCGGAAATAAGGAACTAGCTAGGACGACAGCTAAAATAATCCGTCACGAGTATAATACCCTTGCTTACATCATGATTCTTGATAAGCCTGATATCACCTGGACAAGCAGTACAGCGGGTGAATTTTATGACAGGATGCTCGAGTTTTTCGAATTAAATGATCGTTATAAAATTTTGAAAAGCAAAACAGAAATACTTTACAACATTATGGATGGATTTTCGACCATCAGTCACTCCATTCGCGGACTTTTCGTCGAATGGATTATTGTCATTCTCATCCTATTTGAAATAGTTCTTTCACTACTAGGAATAGCCGGCTTCCTTCCTTGAATATATATAAATGGAAAAGTCTCTTCCAAAAGCAGGATTATAATTATTGTTTTTATTGGTAATAATTACCATAAAGACAATAAATGAGGAAAAATTATGTATTTGTTAGCTATGGTAATCATCTATTTGCTTTTGGCGAAGAGATTTATTGATTGGAGCAGATGGAAAGAATTCTATCCTACCATTCAATTCTTTATCATTTGTAATTTGCTATATAATTTTCTTTTTTATCAACATAATCTTTGGATATATAAATCCATTACTTTACCTTGGCTAAACCGTACTCTAATCGAACTGGTTTTTACTTTTTTTATTATTCCGATTACCCTATATATTTATCTGCAGTATTACCCAGAAGGAAATAAGAAATATCTTTATATAGGAGCGTGGGTGGCCTATTTCACTTTGATAGAGTTTCTATCTAGACGTATAGGATTATTTGTCCACGATAATGGCTGGCATATCGGCTGGTCAGCATTATTTAATATATGTGCCTTTATCATCCTCAGACTTCACTATAAAAATTATATACGAGCCTTTTTTGCCTCTGCCATATTTATCATTATACTCTTGTTCTTCTTCCATCCAAGCTTACAGGAAATGAAATAGAGTCCCTTATCTGCAATCGGTATGATTGCAAATAAGGAACTCACTTGCGTTATTTTGCAGGATACAATTTGTGTGTAAAGGATATGGATTCATTAATTAATACTTTTAAAACATCTACATCAATATCTGCAACCTTATTAACGTACACACACGCTTTCCCTGTAGTATGTTTTCCAAACTGTTTTAATAATTCTTCCCTCTTCGGTTCACCTGGTTCAAAATATAAACTAATTTTGGCTTTCCTCGGGGAAAAGCCAGCTAGTGGCGCATCACCTTCATGACCAGATTTATATTTGTAATGGTAGGATCCAAAACCAATAATACTCGGCCCCCACATTTTCGCTTCAAATCCAGTGGTCTCTGTGAAAATATCCAATAATCTGTATGCGTCCTCGCGTTTTTTAGGGTTTTCTATTTGTTCGATAAATTCAATGACACTATTGTCTGTTTCTTTTGTTTTTAATTCGTACATATGTTTCACTCCTTTACTAAAAAATATTCCAATTACTACTTTGGTTTTCAGATAATCTTTATATGTAATATGTTCATAATAAATATAGCCTTATTGCAATTTTTTAATCATGTTGTACCATGTTACCCCGCCGTGCTCCGATTTTGAAACACCCCTATTTTTATATCCTAAGTTTTCATAGAATCGGATTAAATCTTCTTTACATGTCAGTGTTATACTCTCACGATTTTTTGATATTGCTTCTTTTTCAAGATGCTCTAGTAAAGCTGTTGCCACTCCTCTAGTTTGGAAGTGCGGAGTCACCGCTACTCCTAAAACGGTTTGATGACCGCTGGATGGTGGATTTGGCTTAATCTCATCGAATAAATCATCTGTAATATATTCCGTATTAATCACAGGGCCATTCACTAAACCTATGATTACACCACATTCTTCCGCCACAAAAAAACTATCTGAAATTAATTGAATCCGCTTTTTAAAAGCTTCTTCCGTAGCTGCTTCTTCTATTGGAAAGCAAATGTGTTCAATGATTACAAGGTCAGGTAAATCATTCATCGTTACGTTACGTATTATTAACATTTCAAGCACTCCATTTTTCAAAGGTATAATTCGTAGTCATGTTTAAGGATTCTTATTATATAGAATTATACAAAACTATTGAATGAGATATAAGGGAAAATAACCACTTAATCAAAATAACTATAAGAAAAAAGCCAGACAAGGCCTAGCTTTTTAAAAAGTATAAGTAGTCTGATTATTTAATAGTTACTTTTTCAATAAAATAAGTGAAGAGCAAAAAGCCATTCGCTGTTCTTATTACAATACAACCTATTAACATTTGGAAAAAGGTTCAAAGAATCTTCAGTTAAAAGCTATGGTTTATACCATTCTTTCAACCTTATCTAATTGTATCCCTCTTCTATCTATTTCTTCTTCTAATAGTTTAATAAATTCTTCGTCTAGCTTTAGCTTTACAGCATTAAAATATGTGTCTATTAAAACTTTGTTGCCCATACTTGAAAACATATCCTACTCCTCAAAGCGAATGGCTTTCTGTCCCTTCACCTACTAACATTATATTTTTATTCGAAGGTACAAACCATGCTAATTATTTCCAATAAAAAGGGCAACCTAGGGTATACGACCTAGTTTTGAAAGGAGACACTATAATGGAAACAGAAACATATAAACAAACAACCGAGTTAAGCAGCTATATTGGGAAAATCCTACGAGACAATTTTGGCAAAGGTCCAGAATCGGTGCATGTTTCACTAGGTAAAACCTTTATTATTTTCTATATTCGTAATTTCTTATCTCCAACAGAAAAAGTACTAATGAATCAAAAACAAGATGAAAGTGTTCAGCAGACTCGGGATTTAGTCATGCAAACACTGATTCCTGAAATAAAAGCCTATATTAAGATTGTTACCGGTATGGAGATAAGAGAATTCTACTATGACTGGGGTCTGCATAATAAATCAGCGATGTTCACCGGTATATGTAATGATTTATCGGGTATCGATGTACCTATTAAAGAAGAATTCACAGGTAAAACTGAACTGATTACAGAGATTATTAATTTAAGCTCCGAATCAGAAAAGAAGCCCGAAGAGATTTATGCCTGCCAATTAAATCATCGGAATGTTCTTGTTATTCGTAATGGAATATTGGTAAGAATTGAAAAGCAGCTAATCAGACAAGGAATGCGAGAACAGCTTAGGTTAGCAAAGCGAACGCTCGAAAAAGGATTGCTTCATAACAATAACCATTTTGAAGCGATTTTGAATACCAAAGTCATCGATATTTTTGTCGACTGGGATTTTGATTTAGATAAGAGCGTCATCGTTTTGGTCACCAATCCAACAAAATAATTAATAATGATGAAAAAAATCAGAGGCGATGTGCACTCTGATTCTTAGCGTTAAATTTTTACCATATTCTTAAATATTTCTTTAATATAATATTTGTAAGAATCCATCTCAAACTGTGAATTATCAATTTTACATTTTTTCATGTTTAATGTATTAAAAATCGAGGATTCTAATTGTTTTCTTGCTTCTAGAACTGCTATTGTTCCTTCGATACCTTCAGCACTATGTATTTTCCCGTAACCTTGGTTATTATAGTAATCCATAAAACCAGTAGACCATTCCTTTGGTCGTTCCTGAACAGCCTTTTTAAAAGAACGCGACAAATCTTGTTGGTCTACATAAATTAAAACAGGGTTTAACGGCTCAATAATATCAGCTAATTTCTTTACATATTTCATGACACTTTCCTGGGAGGCACCATATTTAAGCATGCCGATGGTTACAGGATTTTGGATAAAGCAGCATTCGAAAATATACGTTTGATTTCCTGTCACCGCCTGTTCTACGAACCTTTGCCAGTTATCCGTGATTAATTCAATGTTCTTTTCTAACGGCAGCTCATAGATATCATGATTCCAAATTTTATCCCAAAAGGAATTAGGAACCATTCTCTCAGCAAGGTCCTGATTCAGCTTATTTTGCGGCAATATAAATCCATCACAGCGTTCAATGGCATGTTTTACGAAAATAGCCTGCACTTCTTTATACTGTTCCAAAAGTTGGGCAAATTCAGTTTTTGAGAAGTAAGAGCCTCCTTCATAATCCGCTGGGTGTTCAGCATTTCCCTCCAGAAACAACTTTGTATCAACATTCCATTCTTTTAATATATCGTTCGTGATCGTTGCCGTCGTGGTTTTCCCCGAACCAGGCAATCCCTCTACTAAAATTAATTTCGTGTTTATCATGTACACCCTCCTCTGTTTTGATTTTAAACCTATATAATGTCAACTAGAATTTTATGTCAACATTTTTTACCCCATCCTTACTGAAATCGCCAATATCCATTTAACATTTCAATAAAGCTGTTTTGATTGGTTTCTGCTAAGTTTACTAGAAAAGGTGTTTCCCCTCTTTCATGTAAGACCTTTCCTGCTGGCCCATTACCAAGCGGTGTGCAGAATAATAGATTTGTGCCAGGCAATTCTAATTTTCGACATCGTGCCTGTAAGCCTTCCTCCCTGAACTCTTCACTCGGGGTTAGGTTAAATAACTTTCCCCATGTACTTATCGTATCTTCTAAATTCCTTACGACAAACCCGACACTTTCAAATTTGGAATTTTCGCTAGCATGCCTTCCTAAGATTCCTTGTTCCTTAAACGCGGCCATCCTTTCTTCATCACTTTTTTCCCATTGGATGAAAAAAGGAAGTGATAGCTCATTAGGTTGATCCTCGATGAAAAGAAGATTCCACTTGATCACTTCCCCGCTTGCAGTAACACGTTGTCCTGGGAGTGGACCATGTACGGTAAAACTCTCTTCTCTTAGCGTTATGGCTAATTCGTTTATCTGATCCGTTCGAATCGCTATTTTAGCAGGACCTTCTCGATTCTCTTTAAACAGCTGCTTCACAATTTGGGTAATTAATTGATTCTCTTCATGTTGTTCAGCAATCGATACCTGTTCAATCCCTAAAAATTCTATATAGCTTAAATCAAAAAAACTGAGAGTATTGTAGGTTCCCCATGATTCATGACGGCCGCCTTGAACAACATGGATTCCATTTTCTGAAAGAGGTTGTATCGCATTTTCAGGTTTATGTTTAAACCAAACTAAATGATCAAATGATAATTTCATATTGTTTCCCTTTCCAAATAAATGAAAAAATGGCTTGATATGGTTCCAAGCCATTTTTCTATGATGTTGTTCCTTACGTAGATTGTTCTGTTTTCTTACCAGATAAAAACCAGCCGCCTAATGCAATAAGAAGCATAACAGACCAAAAGATGGTATTCCAAATCGGTCCTTCTACAAAATCATGAGGAATAATGTGTAATGCCGGATGCGCAAGAGTGTGCATCAATAGCTTAACCCCGACCCAGCCAACAAGTAACATCGCTGCTGTTTCAAGGGTAGGGCGTTGTGTTAGGACTTTAACAAAGAATCCTGCAGCAAATCGAATTACGATTAATCCAGCGATTGCACCGATTAATATAACAATAAATTGCGCGCCATCCATTCCACCGATTTGGCGCATTGGCGTACCTGGTAATGCGATAACAAGAGCGACTGCAGCTAAAATTGAATCAACAGCAAAGGCTATATCGGCTAATGCAATTTGAGCTACAGTAGCTCGGTAGCTTTTCCCTGCTTTCTCTTTACCGCCATGATCCTTTTTAAGCAAATGCTTTAATGCGATGAAAATTAAATACGCAGCCCCAATCGCTTGAATCCACCAAACATGAAACAAAAACGAAATAATAAAGATGGCACCAATCCTAAAGACAAAGGCTAATAATAATCCAATATTAATTGCTTTTTTTTGCTGTTCCTCTGGCAAATGCTTCGCCATAATAGCTAATACCAAAGCATTATCTGCAGATAATAAGCCTTCTAACAAAATCAAAATAAGTAAAACCCATCCATACTCTACTAACAAAGAAAACTCCATTTTATCCCCCTAAGTAAGATTGCACCGTAATAATAGTATAAATTATGTTTACCCTGTATTAATACTATTTTGCACAATTTCATTGATAAATTTCCATTACAAAAAAAATTATATCGCACGTGAGATGGTAATTCTATTGGATAAGCGGGGGCTTTCTCTCGGATAAAGGAAAGTACTCTCGGATAAGCAGGATTTACTCTCACATAACGAAAGTAACTCCCGGATATGCTGACTTTGCTCTCACCTTATATTTATGATGTGTATTCAGTTACAATAACTCCATCAATATTATTTCCTGAGATCTCATATTTGCTATTCTCTGGCACTTTTATTGACCTACTTGTTACGATGGGATAATAAGTAACGGTAAATTCTTCACCATTAACGATAGCCGTAATGTGCTTTTCTTCTCTTAGATATTCCATATATTCTTCCAAAGCGAAATTCTTTTCTTGGATGATCGCACTGTGAGGCAGTCCTACATAGCGGATATGCCATGGTTCATATTGAATTCCAGTAACCTGCGTTTTATCCTTTGGATAGCGTAAGATGAAACCATATTTCCATGCGTTTTGTTCAATCCACCTACCTTCAGGTGCCTCACTCATTTTCATTTGTGTCGAACCTACATCCAATGATAACCCTAAATTATGTTCACTATGTCCCGCAGGCAAAGCTAAGCTAGACCCCATTTGTTGATATAGTACATTCTGCTCATCAAAGTCCCTGAAACCACTATTAATAGAAAAATTACGAACCCCTTCTTCTCCTGCAGCATTTATCATCTCTGAAAACTCATATGCAACTTCTTCTGACAAATAAATTTCACTTTCTAATAGCCCATAACCCTCTGTCAATTCCCTGTGTTCAATTAAATTTACGACATCTGATTTAATACTCTCTTCATGAACAGGGTACTCATTGTTGACCAATAGTAAATTTCCTTGATAAACGAGTTCCTCTCTTATCTCTACCAATTGAGTACTTTCATCTAATTTATGATCTGGCACAAAATGTTTAATCTCTACTTTATTATCTTTAAAAAACTCTAATCTATTTACCACTGTAATTCCCAGGCTTAATACAACTAACAATAAAAATCCCCACTTTTTCATTTTAAATATCCTCCTATTTCTATCTTGGTACTAGAATAGGAAAAACTATTTAAATAAAAAGTGGGGTAAAGTTTAAATTTTTCTTAAGTTTTTTACTTTGATTGATCCATAGCGATACTCACTTGTGGTAAACGAACTTCAAATACCGTACGAATTAAACTGCTTTCAACTGAAATTGTCCCATTGTGCTGCTCGACAATATTCTTCGCTATGAATAAACCGAGACCTGTACTATCCTCTTGATGTCCCCGTGCTTTGTCACCGGTATAAAACATATCAAAGATATGTGGAAGTTCACTAGGAGGAATGCTGTCCCCATAATTTACAATCTGAACAACTACTTCCCCTTTCTCGATAAAACCGTTAATATCGACATACTGACCATCAACCCCATACCGGTTTGCGTTGGTTAAAAGGTTTTCAAACACTCGTGCTAACAGCTCCCCATCACCTAAAATAGAAAGCGAAGGAAGTATATACAAACGAACAATCAAATGATTTTTTTCAAAGACAGGATACATTTCTTCCTTTAATTGATAAAGCAGGTCACTTAAATTAAGTTGCTGTTTTTGAATCTGTAGCATTCCGTAATTCATTCTAGTAATTTCAAATAGTTCATCAATCAATCGTTCTAAACGCTGAGATTTTGTAAAAGCAATGGTTAAATAATGTTTAGCCTGATCCTTTGTCAAATTTCCATCCTTAAGAATTAAATCCAAATACCCGATAACAGATGTAAGTGGTGTCCGTAAATCATGTGCCAAATTGACAACTAACTGATCCTTACTGCTTTCCGAAAAATCTCCTCTTAGAACAGCTTCTTCCAATTTTTCACTTGCGAGATTAATGTCATGGGCAATAGTGCTAAATTCATCATTTGATCGGATATGAACCCGCTGTTTAAAGTCTCCACGCGCGAGATTGTGAATTCCATTTGATATCTCATTAAAATAGGTTGTATAGGGCTTAGTAAGTAAATAAAAAAACAAGATTGAAAGCGGGATAAATAGCAGTAAAAAGAAGTTTATGTCACCAATACTTCCCATAAATAACCGGAGCTGTGCCAGTGGATCGCCCCATTGAACCCAAGTGCGATAGTACCATTGAAGTCCTTTAAAGATGATATAGGTTATGGTACCAGACAAAAACATGCTTAATCCAAATAAGAGAACCATTCTAGAACGGAAGCTTCGTACGACTTTATCCATTGAATGTATACCCGACTCCCCACACGGTTTTAATTAATTTATTTTTTCGTTTATCGTCTTCAAGCTTTTTCCGTAACGTACGAATATGTACCATTACAGTATTAGCACCTTCAAAGTAGGCTTCGCCCCATACCTTTTGAAAAATATTTTCCACACTAAATACCTTCTTTGGATTACTAGTTAGTAAATATAAAATATCAAATTCTTTTGGCGTTAGGTTGATGTGTTCACCATATAAAGAAACTGTCCGTTGTTCTGGAGAAATAACCAATCCGCCAAATTCCAAGCTAGAAACATGATTGACTTTAGGTTGATTCAACATCAAAAACCGGCGCAGCTGTGCATTTACACGAGCAACTAATTCAATGGGGGTGAAAGGTTTCGTCATGTAATCGTCTGCCCCAATCACAAGACCTTGTACCTTATCGAAATCAGATGTCTTAGCACTCAAAAAAATGATGGGCATATTATGTTGTTCACGAATTTGACGGGTAACCTCATAACCATCCATTTTCGGCATCATGATATCCAAAATGGCTAAATCAATCGATTGAGTCTGGATTACTTGAAGGGCTTCCTCCCCATCAGACACTTTTATAACTTTATAGCCTTCCTTTTCTAAATGGATGGCAATTAAATTTGCAATTTCTTCTTCATCATCTGCAACTAAAATCGATATACTTTTCATCTATACACTCCTATTACATTCCATTCATAAGAAATTATAATCGATTGTTTATAGGTTAGGAAGTTTTAACACAATAACTTCCAATACCCTTTGATTATATAAAAGAAAAAACACCATTTCAGGTGTTTTTAGTTTAAAGCTATCTAGCTTATCACATTTTCTTTCATTAATTTCTTTTGCTGACGATAACTTAAAAATTTTATTCCCATATAAAACAAAGTGATTAGGGCAAATAAAATAAATAGCAATAGTTGATAATCAGTTACTGTATTCATAACGGTACTGAAATCACCAGGATAAAAGTGACCAATACTTAAAAACAGAAAGGTGGACGGAGCAATTCCAATCATCGTAAGTAGTGTATAGGTTCGAAGTTTCATATGAGACATTCCCGCTAAAAAAGGAACAAAATTCCCTAAATGAAGCGGACTCGAAATGGCAACACTCCAAACTCCATTCTTGCTAAAAGCCTTTTTAGCCTTTGTTAATTTTGCTCTTTTTGCATCACTCAACCGGTTTTCCACAGATTTACCAAATTTATATCCAATAAAATAGGGAATCCAACTCCCTATCGCGTATAGAAAGCTGCCTGCTATTGAAATCCAGGTCATCTCGAACCAGGTCAAATCTAAAATAAATCCCACTGTAACCATGATAAACGAGCCGATAAAGGGAAGAGCACTTCCTTCAATAAATATAGAAATGAATACTCCCCATATCCCCCATTCCTTGATAAGGGACAATATTGATTCAGTCATCCTTCTCACTCCATTATATAATGTAATCATAGTATAGTAGAGTTTTTAAATTACCAGAAGATACTGAAGTAGTAAGTTTATCTAAGACTTGAGGAGTAGAGACAGTGTAGGACCTCAGGCGAGTTATGGATGAATGGTCCCACTATTTTCGTAAAACAGTAATAAAACCATCCAAAATTGTATGACTTACTGAAAATCCTTTATGCTTATAGAATTCCAAGGCGTTATCATTTCCATTTGAGACATAGATAAAATAATCCTCGACATCATCAAATTGCTTCAGCCAGTCCAAAGACATATTAAAAAGTTTAGAACCAATCCCATACTGTCTATATTCATCTTTTATATAAAATTGCGATAGACAACCTACATTCTTTTTACGAACAGATGAAAGATCAAAAAAAGTAGCGAAATTATTCGAATAGGCTTCCTTTGGAGAAATATTGGAATAGACGTAGGCTACAAATTTCTCACCATCTTTTACCACAACGATGTAATTGTGTATGGCTTTTTCTACGGAAGGAACCATCCGAGTATCAAAATTCATATGGTCAAACATTTCAGGATTAATATAGGCTTTTGACTTTTGGAAAGCCATCAGTTCATTGCATAAGTCTCTACAGCATTCAATTTCGTCATCGTTTATGATTTCATATGTCAATTCCATGCGCTCCACTCCCCTTTTAATAGCTTCCCGTTTTAACACGTAATATTTGTATTATTTCCTCAAGGTTGTGAATTTGATAGGATGGGTTAATATTAGTATGATTTTGTTTCATATTAGGATTAAACCAGCATGTATCCAATCCAGCCAGCTCCCCGCCCTTAATGTCAGCACTTAATGAATCGCCGATAATTAGTGCCTCATCAACTCTGAAATTAGGGATTCTAGAAAAAACATAATCAAAAAATTCCTTCATAGGCTTTTGATAACCTGTGTCTTCCGATACAAATATGTCCTTAAACAGTGGAAATAATCCTGAATCACGTAAACGTTTATCCTGAGTCTTGGACACACCGTTGGTTACAACGTACAAGTCATAATCGTTGTGAAGTTCAGAGATTAGCTCAAAAGCTCCATTCATCAGTTGATGCCCTTTTTCAAGGTGAAGGCGATAGTTTTTTCGAGTAAGGTCCCATCCACTACTTTGTCATACTGATTAAATAAGACAGAAAAGCGTGTGTTGACAACCTCATCCCTGTCCAATTCTCCATCTTCAAATCTCTTCCATAGACCCTGGTTAATTTTTTTATATTGCTCTTCTATTTCTGAGGTCAGAGGAATGTTCTGCTCCTCGAAAAGGAGTTGTAACGCTAATTTTTCCGCTGCACCAAAATCTAATAGAGTGTCATCTACATCGAAAAACAAAGTCTTATATTTTTTCAAAGGTATCTCTCCATCTTCTGTTTACTTTTCAGCATGAAGCTGCTTAGTGGCTGATTTGCTGAGTTAGCCCATAATATTCCTATATATTATACACTTCATTGTGAAATATTTTAATAGAATCTCATGTCTGGCTGCAAGAGGTAACTGCATTGTCGGTAATGCGGACAATTCCTTGCACTCTGTCACTCCAGCAGGTCTGCATTAACCGTAACGCTGTTATTTGTTTGTTATCGGTCACTCCAGCATACCTCCATTGACCGTAAAGCTATTAATTTCTATCACTCGGTCACTCCAGTAGGTTTGCATTGACTGTAACGCTGTTATTTTCTTGCTCACGGTCACTCCACTGCTATATAAAGAATTTTTATGTTCTCATAATGAAACCTAATTCATTCACTTATAACATACATTACTATTGATATTTTTTTATAAGGAGGAAATTATGGATGATCTAAAACATCATGTTGTGAAGCCTTATTTAGTAACACGGAGTTTGCAACCTGAAAATCAGGAAACACCGATACAATTTATTAAGACTGATAAATTCAATAAACATTTATTCTATAGGCGTAACCATTTTTCTTATCCAAAGCTAACCCATTCAAATTATTTTCTCCCTATAAAAGGTTTAGTTACTACGCCCATACTGGTATCTATGCAAACCATTCTTCAATTACCCGCAAAAACGGTAGAAGTTGTCCTTGAATGCTCGGGAAATAAGCGGAGTTTATTTGAACCAAAGGTGTTTGGCGAACAATGGGAAAAGGGAGCCATTAGCCAAGGCATTTGGAAAGGCGTTTCCTTATGCACCCTGCTTGAACTTTCCGGAATAAAAAAAGCAGCAAAAGAAGTGGTTGTGGAAGGATATGACTTTGGAGAAAGAACAGATTTAGACAAGGTCATCTCTTATACTAGGAGTTTACCAATCGAGAAGGCTCTTCATCCTGATACCATAATTGCTTATGAATATAATAATCAACCAATACCCTTTAAACACGGTTTTCCATTGAGGTTAATTGTTCCACAGTGGTATGGCATGGCTTCTGTCAAATGGATTAAGCAAATATGTGTAATAAGTTCAAACTTTACTGGGCCATTTCAGAGCATTGATTATAAATATTATCCAAATCAGGACAATGACAATGGTGCACATCCTGTCACTACCATAAATGTAAATTCGACGATTCAAAAACCGTTAGATATGGCTAAATTTAATACTGGCAACCATGTAATAAAAGGCATTGCTTGGTCAGGTAAAGGCTTTATTACCAAAGTAGAAATTAGCACGGATAATGGTGATACTTGGTTTGATGCAAAGATTGTTCATTCGAATTCAAGTTACAGCTGGGTTTCTTGGACTTATGAATGGAGGGCAGCAGAAAAAGGTATTTATACCATTAAGGCAAAAGCAACTGACTCTCATGGTCGAATCCAGCCAATCAAACCCTATTGGAATAGAAGAGGCTATGGATATAATGCAGTCGATCAAGTTAAGGTAAAGATTGAATAGTTTATAATTAAAAACACCTCCCATTTGAAGTAATGGGAGGTGTTTTTGTTAATATTGATACTTTGTTCTAGTCGCTAATAAGATCAATATCGCTGGCAATGTACAGATGATCATTGATAAAAATGAAAGTGTAGGTGAGACTTCGTATAAAAAGCCTCCTATCAGTGTTAAAACTGCTGTACTAAAGCTTAATGCTAGTGCCGAATAAATTCCTTGTGCATTTGGAATTTGCTGTTTTGGCAAATTTTTCGTGATATACAGCATAAATGCATAATGAGCTACGCCAAACGATAGTGCATGCAAGCTTTGTGAAATCATAAAAATCCACACATTAGGAAACAAAAATACGAGTACCCAGCGTAAAGTAGATCCTGAAGCAGCTAAAATTAATAACGATGAAGGCTTCCATTTTTTAAACATGTGATCAGCCTTCAAAAAGTATACAATTTCGAAAATTACGGCAATATTAATAATCATTCCGATATAAAATTTATTCACACCTAAATCCTGCAAGTAAATATAACCATAATTATAATAGGATGCATGGGCACCTTGCAGTAATATGACAATAAGTAATACAATCGGGAAACTTTTTATCTGCCATAAACTTTTGAATGTAAGTGACTCCTTACGATCCTTCACAGTCGGCTTTACCACTAGTACTGGCGGTGTCGGCAACAGGTGCATGAATAGCATAAAACAAAGCCCTATTACCATACTGCCTAAAATGGCTTGTTCCCCAAAATACCCTGTTATCAAACTAATGATGAGCACCGAAAGAATAAACCCAATAGAACCATAGGATCGACTTTTTCCATAATTAACGTCCCCTTGTTGGACCAAGTTCCCTGCTGCTGTTTCAAGTGCAGGAAGCAGCGGTGGAAATACTGCATTAAAAAACATAGTTACAACAAAAAGTGTGACAAAGGATGAAGATGGTATATAAAGGATCGCAGCCACAAGTGAGCTAGCTGTCAAAACAAAAATAACGGTTTGACTGCTCATAAACTTAAATGCCAGTGGAAAAGCAAAAAGCGATGATGCCCCTCGTGCTAATAAGCCAAGCCCCATGATGATACTCGCTTCAGTTACACTGAGTCCTTTTGCTTGCACGAGCCAGCCAGTCCAATAAGGTAAAAATATTCCCCAAGTTATGAAAAATACAAAAAAATTCAGTGACATCCACCGTTGATTACTCGAGACTAACTTTTTTGGATTCGTTAAATGTTTAAGTGTTTGTTGATTATTCAAGATCGACCCCTCCGTATCCATTGCATCATAGCACGTAAACAAATACAATTATATGAGATATCTCATATTTTTTGACGGAGGTAGAAATGCAGTTTTTAATCGAACCAATGCGAAGTTCCTATATTGAAAAATATCCTATTCAATCAATTTTTTCCTTTCCCATAACCCCTTATATCCAGGTTTGTCAGTTTGAACGAGGTGAATTTATCTTTAAGGAAGGCTCCTATCCTGACTACATGTTCTATCTCGTTGAGGGTAAGGCAAAATTATACGTTACTCAAAAAAATGGTAAAGTGTCAATCCTCAATTTTTTACACGCCCCAACCTTCATGGGCGAAATTGAATTATTAAATGAGGAACGTTATTCCAAAGGTATCCAAACGGCCACACAGGTAATTTGTCTAGCCATTCCCATACATGCCTGTAAAGAAAAACTATTAAAGGACGCCACTTTTTTAAAATATTTATGCATTTTTTTAAGTAAAAAGCAGACGATGTTTACGTCTAGATATGCAGCGAACCAAGCATTCCCGCTGATTAATCGGCTTGCTGCCTTTATCCTTTTGTCAGCAGACAATGATATTTACAATGAAAAACATACAGAAGTATGTGAATATCTTGGTGTCTCCTACCGTCATCTGCTTCATGTATTAGCTCAATTATGCGACGTAAATATCATTGAAAAACAATCACGTTGCTACAAGATTCGAGACAAAGCACGACTGGCAGAATTAGCAAAAGAGGTTTAATTTCCGCTTCAGTGCAGTAAGTAAAAAAGTCGATCTCTATTTGATAGTGGATCGACTTTTAATATTGAGATTTAAATAATGGCTTTGGTGGTATCCAAACCCTTTCCATTTTTCTAATGGTCTCTCAAAATATCATCTACCGTCATTTTCATTGAATAGATGACTGTTTTTTTATAGTGTGCAGCTAAAAGAAGGACTCTAATTTGTTGGGATCGAGACAATTGTTTAAAACGAGGTTCTTGCTTTAAAAAGGTCCGTACGATGGACCAGCTTGAGGGCATTAACGGAAAATCATCCAGCGGTTGTTTCCTTCGTAAACGCTGAAACCAGGTTAAAGTTCCATTAGGAGTACTTTTATCGACAATACATGGAGCATAAATACTTTTTGTATGTTTTCGAAGCGATTCATAACGCTCTTGACCACTTATGATTGTATAGTTGTTATCTTTCCGATTCTTTCTGACAACCAGTACAAACATACAGTCCCACATCAATCTTTGAAGTTTCTTTACGTGCTCAGTAATTTTTAGTGATACATCAGGTTTGATCTTATTCAGGGGTATATACTGAATGGTAAATTTCACAAACATCCCCTCCTGTTCGTATTATGTTCTTACCAAATATAGTGATATCACAACAGGTTTGGAGAAATAATGATTCCTTCTTAATACCCAATTGCCTTTTACAGTATATGTGTGAACTGGGCTCAAGTGACCTAGAAACAACTCCCTTATTATTCTCAATTTAAAATCCCCCTCACCAATCTAATTGTTATATAACAAATATCCGTCTGTACTATATCACACGATTAGCTTAAGTATGATATTCAAACAGCAACTTCAACATCAATAGAGGTAATCCCCTTCATTTCAAAAATCTGTTGTATTTGTTTTCGTGTCCTGTTACAATTAAAATAATTTAATTTATAGAATATTTATAATATTCTATATTAAACTCCGTTTTATATATAGGGGGAATACCTTTGACAAAATTGCCAAAAACAAATGAATTAGGTTTTTTTGAAATCCGTCTTGAGTCCATTGGCGGTTTAGGAGCAAATCTGGCTGGAAAAATGCTTTCCGAGGATGGAGTTGTTGGAAACGGACTGAATGGAGTTGGTTTTTCATCATACGGTTCAGAGAAAAAAGGCTCTCCAGTAAAAGCACACATACGTTTCTGTGCACCGGAAACAAACATTCGAGACACCACACCAATAGAACGCCCCCATGTTGTCGGCATTTTCCATGATGCCCTGTTTAAAACCATCGATTGTACAAGCGGAATCTATCCAGACAGTACAATCCTAGTAAACTCACAAAAATCTCCTGACGAACTTAAAAAACTCATGAAAATTACAGGCGGAACCATTGCCATTATTGATGCGACTGGAATCGCTTTAGATGAACAAACAAAAGCCAACACAGCTATGCTTGGTGCACTTTATCGGATTTTGGACTTTCTAGACCCTGAATCGATGAAACAAACGATTCGGCGTACGTTTGAAAAAAAATACCCACATCTGGTTGAGCCAAATATTCGGACCTTTGACCGCGGATTTAATGAAGTAGAATTTAAAACCTTCCTTCCGGATAATGGAGTGGATCCTATACCTTTTTCAAGATCAGTACCTGTTCTTGGTTATGAAAATCAGGCCATTGGCGGTATGATTCTAAATCCGGGTAACAGCATGTTAAAGGATTTAAGTATTTCACGTGCCGGAATGCTCCCTCATTTTCATGAGGAAAAATGTATCAATTGCGCTGCATGTGATACAGCCTGCCCTGACTTTTGCTTTGTTTGGGAAGAAAAAGCAGACAAAAAAGGTCGCCCACAAATGTTTCTCAGTGGTATTGACTATCAATACTGTAAAGGCTGCTTGAAGTGTGTAACCGCCTGTCCTGTGGAAGCGCTATCAGGAGAAAGAGAATATAATGACGGCTATGCGGACAAAAACCGTGTGCCCCACTTATTTGATTTAGTCACTCAAAACTAAGGAAAGGACGGGATCAATATGTCCATTGAAATAAACCAAGAAAAGCTTAGTACTGAAAAAGAAACAGTAGAACAAAGTTTTGTATTTGAATCTGGCAATGAAATGGCTGCCTACGCAGCACATCAGATCAATTATCATGTAATGGGATACTTCCCTATTTCTCCTTCGACAGAAGTTGCTCAGTTCCTTGATGGGATGAAATCTAGAGGCGAACATGATATCGTTTTGATTCCTGCAGATGGAGAACATGGTTCAGCGGGAATATGTTACGGGGCTTCTACTGGAGGCGGACGAGTTTTTAACGCAACAAGCGCGAATGGATTTCTTTACATGTTAGAGCAGCTTCCTGTTCAATCCGGAACCCGGTTTCCAATGGTATTAAATTTAGTTAACCGCTCTGTTTCCGGTCCGTTAAATATCCATGGTGATCATTCTGATTTATATTTTGGTTTGAATACCGGTTGGCCAATCTTGATGGCCCGTGATCCTCAAATTGTTTATGATATGAACATTATTGCGATAAAACTAGCAGAAGATCCAGCCGTTAGACTGCCTGTTATCGTTTCATTTGATGGATATTTCACCTCTCACCAAAAACGCCGAGTACAGGTAATCAAAAATAGAAGTGATGTTCAAAAATTCATCGGCGAGATGCCAACGAACTTCCCTCATGCCTTAGACCGTGAGAATCCTGTTACCATCGGACCTTATATGAATGAACCGGACTATATTAATAACTGCTATCAACAATCTGAAGCGATGTACAATGCCGAAGCTGTTTTTGAAAGAATTTCAAAAGAATATGCAGAGTTAACCGGTCGGGAATATCCAATCCTTGATTTATATCGCATGGAGGATGCCGAAGTCGCAGTATTTATGCTGAATTCTGCCGCTGAGGTTTGTAAAGACGTGGTCGACCGACTTCGCTCACGGGGGATAAAAGCTGGGGTGATTTCACCAAATATGATTCGTCCCTTCCCTCAAAAACAATTAGCGGAAGCCTTAAAAAATATTAAGGCCGTTACGGTTGGTGACCGTGCAGACTCTTACGGAGCACATGGCGGTAACATGGCACTCGAATTAAGAGCAGCCTTGCAAACCGTTGGTAACGCACATACAAAAGTAATCAACCGCATCTACGGATTAGGCGGAAAAGACTTTTATGCTGACGATGCTGAGCACTTTTTCCAGTTAGCACTCGATGCTGCTGAGAAAGGCTTTGCTGAAAAGCCGTTCGATTACTTCGGGCACAATCCAGGCGACCCAGAATTTGCTCCGAAACGTGTTTTAAATCCTATGAAAAAAGAAGACTTGAACACTGGTTTAATCACGGTAACTCCTGATGAAAAAACCGGAGAACTGAAAGTGAAAATTCCTCCAATGCGGAGTCTAACGAAGAAACCAAAACGTCTTGCCTCTGGTCACGGCGCCTGTCCAGGCTGTGGAATCTTCTCTGGATTGGAATTGTTCTTTAAAGGAATTGAAGGAGATATCGTAGCATTATTCCATACGGGTTGTGCAATGGTAGTAACAACAGGCTTCCCTTATAGCTCTCATAAAGCCACCTACATCCATAACCTTTTCCAGAATGGCTCTGCTACCCTGTCCGGCCTTGTGGAAATGTTCCATGAAAGAAAAAGACGCGGTGAATTGGCGGAGCTGGGACTGAGTGATGAATTTACTTTCGTCATGGTGACGGGCGACGGTGGAATGGACATCGGCATGGGACCTGCGATTGGAACGGCTTTACGTAACCATAAAATGATTATACTGGAGTATGATAACGAAGGGTACATGAATACAGGCAGTCAGCTCTCCTACTCTACACCGATGGGACATATGACGAGTACATCCAATATTGGCGGTTTCCAAAATGGAAAGCCCTTCCATCACAAGGATACTGCTCAAATTATGGCAGCCACACACATTCCATATGTATTTACGGGGACAGAAGCCTTTGACCGTGACCTATTAAAGAAAGCCGCGAAAGCACAGTGGTATGCGAATAATGAAGGCTTAGTATATGGGAAAATATTAATTACCTGCCCATTGAACTGGAAATCAAAGGATGAATTAGGACAAACGATTGTAGAGGCTGCCGTTAACTCCTGCTTCTTCCCTCTTTATGAAGTTGAGCATGGTATTACAACAGTTACCTATAACCCTGAGGAAAAAAATAAACGATTAGCCGTATCTGAATGGCTGAAGCTAATGGGTAAAACGAAACACTTACTCAATGAAAATAGCAAAGACATGCTGGAGATGTTTGATAAGGAAGTTGACCGCCGTTGGAATATGCTTAAGGCGAAGCATGAAAGTCCTTATCTATAGAAGAAAGAGTCCCGAGTGCTGGTTTAGTACTTGGGACTTTTTTGGATTTAGATACTATTGATAGGCATATATTTCTTCATCCATTATTTTAAGACTATCAAAGAACCTATTTAAAATATGCGTTGTGTCTCATTCATTGTCTAGCTCCTACGTTTCCTACCTTCTTTTTATTCATCAAAATAACAAGATAAAGTGTCGATAAAACACCCATTAATGTCGTACTTAAGTAAAGAACCTCCGCCCAAACGGTTTGTGAATCTGTTCCTAGAAAAAGCCCATGAATAGCTGAAAGGATCCACAGTGGAAATACTAGATAATGCGTTTTTTTCCAAAATGAACGTCCAAATTCCTTCATAAAATCAGATGTAAAAATAACAACTACTAATAAATATGTTGCTATTGTACCAATCCCTGTTAAGATTGGGTCATTTGGAGAAGCGAAGGGGATGAGAATGGACTTTAAAGTATAAGGCTGATACGTATCATACAAAAATAAACAAGTATGTACCCCTATAAATAATAAGGCTACCTGACCGATTATTTGGTGAAATGCGAGGATGTTACCCTTTTTTCGTGGAATATGTCGATAGATTCCCGCCAGTAAAGATAATGTCAGCAAAAAATAACCTGCCAAACCAGCGACCCTAATGATGATCCAAATCCAATTCATTGTGCTACCTCCAGTCCTTCATATAATGTTGTATCACCACCGATGGCGATTTGGTTATTTTGAAAATAAATAAAATAAGCAATCTTAGGAAACCTTATTGCTAGCAATGCTTTTGCGTCCTCACAAGGAAGAATGCATAAGAGTTTTGAAGCTGTTTCTGCTTCCATTACGGTGTTAGCAATTACACTTGCTTGTAAAACTCCATTTTGTGCGGGTTCACCTGTTCTGCCGTTTAAAATATGATGATATGCGGTGTGGTCCTTCCCCCACTTCCGATAATTTTTTCCTGAAGTCGCCAGTGCACAATCCTTGATTACAAGCTTCATCATATCTTTTCCCATTAATATCGGATGTTCAATGCCAACTTCATAGGATCCTATTACGGTTAAATCTCCACCTGCATTAATGAGGGAACGATTTAAGCCCTTTTGATGAAGCAATCTTTTAACTTGGTCAATAATATATCCTTTACCAAACCCGCCAAAATCAAAGGAGAAGTCCCTCTTCTTTATGAGCCATTTTTCCGTTAATCGTTCAATTGGTTCTTCATTAAATTCTTTTATAGCAAACTTCCCTTCTTCAAAAATAGGTTTGTAATTCTCATGGAAAGAAGAAGTATATCCAATCTCTTTCATGTTATCACCCATAAATGGATGAACGTAATAGTCTGTCTTCCTTGCTAGTGTTAGAGACTGATCAAGTAGATCCACAAATGATTTATCTAAATGAATCGGTACATTTAGAGCTCTATTGTTAAGATAGAACAGATAATTATCGGGAATAAATCTGCTTGTGTTCTGCTCAAATTCACGAATTATTTGCTCGACTTCTAATTGAACCTGCTTGTTCATTCCGTCTAACTTAATCATGCAATTCATTGCCTTAAATTCTCTCGTCTTCATCGTGATGCACCTGAACTTCTATTCCCTTGTTCAAATCCGCTGCTTGGAGCCTGTTGGAATTGATCCTGTCCCCAAGAGGATGATCCTTGGTCAGGTGAACTTTGGCTAATGCTACCTTCATCATAAGATGCAGATGGTACAGAAGCTTGTTCACTATCACGTTGCGGATGATTCCCGCGGGAAAAACGGTCTTGCTGGCCTTGATTTTCATTAAATCCTGATGAGTTGTCCTGATTTGAATTATTTTCAGCTGTGCTATTCGTTGTACTTGATGGATTTTGATTATTCAATACCAATCCCCCGAAGCTAAATGCAGTTGCAGTACTGACAGCAATAATGGTCCATTTCACTTTTTTATCCATTCCTAAATTCCTCCAATATATTTTAGTTAATATAGGTGCAACGTGACTTTCGCTTCTTCTTATGCTCTTACTATAAACATGGTTGGTGAAAACTTAGTGAAATTACATAACGTAAAAAATAAAAAAAGCATATACCGGAGGTCCGACATATGCTTGTACAATTAATTTTCAATAGAGTCTCTTTGAAAAGCTTTCTCTAATGTGAATCTATCTATAAATTAACTTTCCCGCAACAAACGAGGCAACCTATTGGTTACCTCGTTTACATGACTTCATTTCGCTTCTTCAAATAGCGATACAAAATAATACTAAAGACAGAACATAATAACCCACAGACTCCAATGAATAGAAACCCTGCTTGAAATCCTCTCATCAGACCCATTTCAGCTCCAAGAAGACTTGTAAACCATCTTTTAAAAAATTCAATCATCGCTCCCAAGAATAAATTACTGATAACGACCACAATGCCCATAATCGTTACAGTAACGGTAATAGCAGCATCAATACCATTAGGATATCTTTTAGCAAGCAATGCCATTACGGTCGGATAAACCGGAGCAATTCCAAATCCAGCTGCTGCATATAACCATACACCCGATGATCCCAATAATGTAGCTATAATGGTCGTAATTCCAGCAAGACCAGAAAATATAATGATAGAAATCATAAATCCTATTTTATCGGTTATAAATCCTAGAAGTAATCTTCCTATCATAAAACAGAGGAAAAAAATAGATAACATCCCAGAAGCTGCTGTTGAACTCCATTGAAAAGATCTTTCAAGAAAGTTAACAAGCCAGCCGGCAATCGACAGTTCCACAATAACCCCAAACGACAGAATGATAATAATGAACCAAGCTACTCGGTCCTTTAAAAACATCTTTATAGGCAGTCGGTCGTGAGTAGTTGTTTGATTCACTGGTAGCGTACTAAATAATGCAGGAATCATAGGGATGATACATAAGGAAAGCATGACAAAATACATTCCCTGCCAGCCTAGCTCACGCCCACCCAAAAAAGTCATACCCATTAAACCCGCTGCCATCAAAGGGGCAGCCGTCGAACTAAGTCCATAAAAGAAATGAGATAAGTTCATCATAAAGCCAGTGTTTTTCGTAAAAATTCTCGCAGCCAATATCGCTAACGCAATTTCTAACATTCCGTTTCCTAAATACATAATGAAATAAGAAACGGAAAAAAAGGCAAAATTACTAGAAAAATAAATGAAAACACCTGAAATCGCCATAGTTCCAAAGGCTATCAGACTCGTAATCTTAATCCCGACTTTAGATGAGAAAGCACCAGTAAAGCTGCAAGCAATTAAAAAACCAATTGAATTAATGGCTAATAGAAAACCAACCTGCAGCTCATCGATTCCATAATCGATTTGCATTTGAGGAATCGCTGGTCCCTTGATATTTTCAGATAACCCAAAAACTAGATATCCTAGAAAAATAACAAAAAATGAAAGTGGTATGTATTTCTTTACCGGTTGAGTTTGTGGCAATGTTTGCATAGTATATATCCCTTCACTTGATTCTTAATACCACTTACCTTCTGAAACTACAATTACTTGCCCGCCGACTTGGATGAGATAATGATTATCTATCTTTTTGGCATTTATTTTTAGTAGTGATGGTCTGCCAATAAAAGCACCTTGTTCAACACGATAGTTTATTTCATGGGAGTTAAAAAAGTTATGTACCAATAAATATCCTGCTAAATTCCCATTAGCACTTCCTGTTGCTGGGTCTTCTAAATATCCTGAATTACACATAAACAATCTTACGTTAAGATCATTTTCAGGGCTTGTCGTTTCGGTTGTAAAAACAAGTAGGTTAACTTCTCCAATATCCTTTAAGAGTTTCTCATAAGCACCATGATTAATTTTGCAACGACTTACAGCATCCAATGAATTCAAATGGACTATTACACTTGGTAATCCAGTTGTTACAACTTGTATCGGAAAATCAGTATTGATATCTTCTTGATTAATTTGTAGTATAGCTGCAATTCTATCAATCTCCACATTTGCACCAAATTCAGGTTGGTTTTGGGTCATCCAGGCGTATTGATCTTCAAACACAACTGGTATTTGCCCAACAGGTAAATTAAGTTTAATTTCACTACTTTCTGAACGGTCTAATAAGTTCTTGATAACATAGGCTGTTCCTAGGGTTGGATGTCCTGCAAAAGGTAATTCAGAATCAGGAGAGAAAATCTTAACATCATATCCTCCATTATCCTGTAATTCAGACATAATAAAGGTTGTTTCTGAAAAGTTCATTTCTCTAGCAATTTTTTGCATTTCGGTTGGTTCCATTTCCCCCTCTGGAATAAAAACAGCTAGTTGATTTCCCTCATATTTGTTTTCGGCAAACACATCCACAATATAAAACTTCATTATCATGACCCCTTTCTGAGTACTTCAATTATGGTGAAAAACAAAGATCAACAGCAATAATCATAAGGATGCAGCGGTGGATTTGCAGGAAGCAGCCATTTCGGTTTGAATAATGGGTCCCGCCAATGCCATGCACTTAAAGCAGCTGCACATGCATCGATGATATGGCTTTCTTCCACAATAGATTTAGGAAGCTGGGTTAATTGCTGCTCACCCAACCAGTTTCTAATAAAACATCTCGATGACAAGTCTTGTTTATATTTCAAAACATATGGGAAATCCTCTTGAGGAAGTCTCGATCCAATGGTGGCACCTGGGTGAACTTCGACAATGGAGATTGGATTGAAAGTCTTCAAATTTTCAATTTCTCTTGTAAGTTTTATCCCTCTCAATGTAAGATAGACCATTCGATTGAGAGTGGGAGGCATGATGGAACCAGATTTCATTCCCAGCGAAATAATAAACTGTCTCAGCAGCTTATCCCCTTGTCTGTCTCCGCCGCCATCCTCATAGGATAATGGGGCATCCATTCCGATGATAACTTCATCTTTCTTACTTTGAGTCTGAATTTCTTCTAATATTTCAAAATCACTTACATCACTCATTAGTTTGAGAAATTTTAATTCTCTATCCTGTTTTTCAAATAACGATAAAACCGTATCTTTATGATTACTTGGCCCTGACAAATCAATACCTATCACTCTCATAATCAATCTCGCTTTCAGTCAATCTTGAAATATCTATGGAAAAATGTTTATGTCAGCTACTTTTTTATAATCTTACCAACATTACCTTCAAACGTCACGATTAATCTCTTCTCTATTTCTCAAAAAGTTTATACATCAAGCCCACTTATTATGGCATCTATTTTATTTGAACTATTTATCTTAACCTCAAAAAATAATCCCTGGATATGAATGTATCCAAGGATTATTTATATTATGCCTACAAGTTAATTACGATATCGCTGTTCACTTTATCATGGATATTTTTAAATATAATGATAGAAGAAAGAATCGTAATCAAGTTAATAGTTGGGATAATGAATATTACTGGAACTACATTAACACCCGCCAGCGCCATTCCGATGATTTTACCTGAAAGAGCGGTCATTAAAAGGGATAAAAAAACAAAATAAATCGAACCTAAAAAATAACCAATCGGAACTCTTTTAATCAAAAAGACCCCTGATATAAACGAGATTGGTAAAAAAAGTGCTAAATCAAAGCCCTGCACAATTAGGGTTGTATAATGATCTAAATCGATTGGAATCCCTTCTTTATATAGGGGTGGAACGACAACCTGTAGCCACAAACTACCGATAACTACGGCGTTAAAGATTAAAAATCCACCTAAAAACTTAACAGGCAGCCTTGAATGAAAATACTTACTAAGGTTCTCAAAATATAGTGGAAATATCGTTAAAATCAGTGCAAAGAAACTCGCCGATAATAGAAGGACATATACTAAAAACAATGGATTAAACATCGCCATAGCTAAATAAAAGAGGTAGGTAAGGAAGAAATAGAGCAGCGATCCTGAAAGCATTATTCTCCCCTTTAATGAACCTTTTCTTGCAAAATATAGTGCATTCAAAAGCAATGGGATGGCAATGAATAATGTAACAACATCCTGTGCGATTCCTTGAATTGCTACATCAGCTGACATATCCTGATAAATACCTTTACCGAAAATCGTGACTGTTTCACCGCGTATAGAAATATGCTCATATTCTCCAGGGCCGCTCTTTGAAAAGATTCCTGCAGTTGTAGCAATTATAGCTAAGATAGATATGCTATAAACTAGCAAACTGACAGCCTTTTTATACTTCATTTTTGATTCCCACCCTTAGAATAATGTTTTAGAATCAGAACAACTCCATTCACATTCATTATATAGACATATTAAGGAAATTGAGGTAAATATTATGACGATATTTCTAAAAATTATGTTATTTTAATTTGGGCAAAAAAAATCCCAGATAATAATATATCCAGGGGGATTTTCTTAAGGATTACAAATAAATATTAGCTTAAAATTTTATAATATATAACGGTGGTATCCAGCTCTCCTTCACCTGAAAGGGCAAAGTGAGGAATTTTTCCCGCGGGGATATAACCAAGTGATTGATAAAGCAGATTGGAAGGGTCCCCTTCCCTTGTATCAAGGACAAGTAATGTCCTACTTTCATTGATTGCTCTTTCTTCGGCCACTTTCATTAAGCTCCGGGCAACACCCTTTCGTCTAGCATTTGGACACGTCATTAGCTTAGCAATTTCTGCTCGATGAAGACCATTCTGCTTTGTACAAAAATGTACCTGGATTGTACCAACAATTTCGTCATCGATTTTTGCGATAAATAAGATGACATCTGATTTTAATGCAGAATGCCAATATTGTCTTGCATCTGCTAGCTTCATAGGCGGTAAAAAGCCTATTGAAGCCCCATCATCTACCACCTTCACCAAAAGTTCAGAGAGTTGATCTATATGAGACTCGATGGATTCAATTTCTTCAATTTTTAGCATACTGAACACCTCTATCAGAATAATTTGATACTCAAAATTATTATTAATATAATGAAGATTATACGATGGAAAAAAGGGGTTGCCAATGATTTCTAATAATGAATCTCATCATCAACTGAGGAGAACATATTTTATAGGGGTTATCATCACGGTTCTACTGGGCCTTGCATCCAGAAAATTTGGCTATCTATTATTCTCCTTTTTGGCAGAGAATGCTGGAGATGTCCTTTGGGCGATGATAGTTTATTTCGGATTTCGCTTCTTATTTTTGAAAAAAAGCATGTTAACAGCGATATTCCTCAGTATTTTGTTAAGCTTCGGTATTGAATTCAGTCAGCTGTATCAAGAAGATTGGATCAATCAGATTCGCGGAACTTTGCTGGGAGCGTTGATTTTGGGTAAAGGCTTCCTTCTTGTTGATTTAATTCGATATACAACAGGAATTGTCATTGCCTCTAGCCTGGATCGTTTAATAATCCAAAAAAAACAGAAGAACAAATAAATCATAGAAAGAATGCAAATATCAGGCATTTTTAGAGCAATAAAAAAAAGGCTGCGTGCCGCAGCCTAGGGTTCAAAATGATAGTATTTTGTTAAGCGTATTTTATGCCGGCAAGCTTGATATTATGGAAATCACTGGACCCACAAGGTGTTACTGCATAGGTCATTTCACAATTTGGGCAGTTCATAACAACTGTTTCTAACGTAAACATTTCTCCACATTCGCAGTTAATTTCATGCGCCACTGTTGGTGCAAGTTTATCTTTTCCTTTACTTTTTACATGATCAACGATGTCTTTTCCATCTCTAATATGTGATGAACAACCACAGCTCATTTTTAACCCTCCAAGAATGCAAAGTAAATTACCTAGTAGAATAAGAGTAGCATGGGAAATTGAACTTCAATCACCCTAAAATCAAACAGATTATGAATTTTATCCATCTAAAAATATAAAAAAAGAAGACTTCTAAACTAGATGTCTTCTTTGAAAATTTATTTTTTTTGTTTAATGTACTTTAATCATTTCAAAAATATCCTCATCATGGTGAACTCTTGTATGCTTGGATTCAATCCGTTCAAATTCTTCAATCTCTACATTATACATTGACTCGCCAAACCACCAGTTTTTGAATTCAAGAAAAAATTCTGTCAGCATCTTGATTCCTCCAGTTACGGTTATTGGATTTCTTATACTCTTATTATACATGTGAAGCGCTTCACATAAAAGCGCTTCCATAATAGACGGAATAGGAAAATAATAGTGAATAATTAGAAAATAGTGGGAGTCCTAGATTTATATAGATTTCCATTCATATAGAATATCTGCTAAATTTTCTTCATTTTCATGCCCAGTGCCAATCAATTTAAATCCATGTTTTTCATAGAATCGTTGTGCAACTTTGTTCACTTCAAACGTATATAGTGTTAATCTTCCCATTGAATTGCGTTTAGCTTTATCGAGTAATGTTTGGCCTAATCCAATTCCTTGATAATCAATATGAATATAGAGCTGACTTATTTCAGTATGATTATAGGCAATCATTCCAACTACTTTAAGATCCATTAACGCTAAATCTATTTGAAAGTTTTTAGCCAATATATGATTTAAAAAGTTTACGTGATTTTCAAAACTGTGAATATCCTTCTGACCAATAGCCTTTTCTTTACTCTCTCTCCACATTTTCACTGTTTGTTCTGCATATTTCGGGTCAAACTGAGTAATGATGATTTTGTGTTTCTGCATAACCGATCCCCTCGATTTTGTTTGGAACGGATTCCGTTCCCCTTTTTATTATTTTTTATCTACTGCAGCTACTGCCTCTATTTCTACCAACTGATTTCTATATCCCAACACCGTAACCCCTGATAACGTACTTGGAACATCATGATCACCAAATTCTTTTCTAATCGTTTCCCAAGCGGTAACTAGATCTTTTTGATTTTGAGTAGCAACGAGTACTCTTGTATAGACGATGTCTTCCAATGAAGCCCCGCATTCCTTCATTGCTTCTTTTAAGTTTTCCACACAAAGGTTTGCTTGCATTTCAACATCACTTGAATCAGGTACGATTCCCTCTTTTGTAAGCGGGCAGGCACCAGCTAGAAAGAGAATGTCCATACCCGCTGGAATTCGACTTGCGTAGGCATAGTCGACTTGGGCTAAATTGGCAGAATGAATGAGTGATATTTTTTTGGTCATTTTTACTGTCCTCCTCTTTATTCCAATTACTATAGTGTACTTGTATCAAAGATAACAAAATTCATATACAAAATAAAAACATTTTTACCTTTCTATTAAAAATCCACGTTTGACTAACAGCTTGTCCTATATAATATATGCTTGTCCGAATATATTATTAGCGTGAAGCAAATCACCTCAAAGAAAGGGGGGATTCGGATGAATAACGCTAATTTCACTAGATTCGCTTTAGTTTTATTAATTATCTTCCTCCTCTTCATCCTCTTCATTCTTTTAATGAACTTCTAGACTTATAGAAGGAAGCATAGACCATCAATATTGGGTGGTCTTTGTTTACATAAATCTGTAAATATAGCTTGTCCATGATGAGGAATAAAAGGATAGAGGACTGTTGTTTCAGTCCCCTATCCTTTTACCTTTTATTTGCCTCTAGTTGTAATTTCAATTATTTAGTAAAATCTGTGTTAGTGTTGGTCATATTTAATAACGGCAGCATTTCTTGTATCATATTTGGCAGAGATTCTGTTTGCTGAGATTGTGTTTGCTGAGATTGATTGTTATTCATCAAACTATTAATAACGGTAAGAATTGCGATAATTGTGGTAAGATCCAGATTCCCCAGAAGATTAGATAGTGTGGTAGGAGAATTCTGTGTTGTGGAATTTTCCATATTTTCTAAATTTTTGTTCAATCTCCTTATCTCATCGTATAATTTATTCACCGATATTTCTGTTTCTGCTTTTTGAGTCGCTAAAACTATTTCTTCCCTTCCGCTCGCCTCACTTTTTTTCCTATCTTTACTCTTTTTGGCTTCTTTACCCAATATGTCCACCCCTTAATATTTTTTACACAAAGATGAATGAAGGTTTGTCCAAATTATAGTATGTAGGGAAACGGTAAGGTGTATAGACAAAGGTGTAATTACAATAAAAAATGAATGGGTTCAGTTAAAACCAGGATTCTTCATTAATTAAATGGAATATGTATTCAAAGTCCTCCAACTGGAATATCTATTTATCTAGAGGTTTTAAAATTCTAGACATTTTTTTTGATGATAATATTTTCATTGGAGGGCATTTATGAAAGCAATCGTTTATAAAAAATATGGTCCGCCAGATGTTCTTAAAATAACAGAGGTTGAAAAACCTATTCCTAATGACAGTCAAGTATTAGTAAAAGTTCATGCTGCATCAGTCAATTTCGGAAACCTGGTCCTTTTAAAGGGAGAACCGTTCTTAGCCCGTTTTGCTTTTGGTCTATTAAAACCAAAGTATTCCATTCCTGGCGGTGACGTGGCCGGTACAATAGAAGCAGTTGGCAAAGATGTTACTCAATTTCAACCTGGAGATGAAGTGTTCGGGGATTTGTCCAGCAGTGGATGGGGCACATTTGCTGAATATGTGGCAGTCCCTGAAATTGCATTAGCCTTAAAACCGGCCAATTTGTCCTTTGAAGAAGCGGCTGCGGCTCCGATGGCAGGAGTCACTGCCTTACAGGGTCTGCGAGATAAAGGCAAGATTCAAGCTGGGCAAAAGGTTTTAATTAATGGGTCCTCGGGCGGTGTCGGCACTTTTGCTGTTCAGATTGCCAAAGCATTAGGGGCAGAGGTTACAGGTGTCTGCAGTACAAGAAATGTAGAAATTTTACAATCGCTTGGAGCAGATTACATCATTGACTATTCGAAGGAAAATTTTACCGAAAATAAGAATACCTATGACCTAATTCTTGGTGTGAACGGGCACCAATCACTTTCGGATTATAAGCGTGCTTTAAAACCTAAAGGTATATTTGTCCACGTTGGAGGTTCTGGGTCTCAAATGTTTCAGGCTTTGACAGTGGGAGCTTGGATCTCTAAGACCTCGAGTAAAAAAATGGGGACCTTTTTACAGAGAGCTAATCAAAAGGATCTTGTAATTATGAAAGAACTGATGGAATCCGGTAAAGTAAAGCCTATTATTGATAGACAGTATTCGTTAAGCGAGGTTCCCGAAGCATTCAGATATTTTGAACAAGGGCATGCACAAGGAAAAGTAGTCATTACGGTGGAATAATAAATTTCAAATGAGGAATATCCCCCAAAGCAGTCGCTCTGGGGGTTTTTATCGTGAATTGAGAAGTTTTACTTATTGTTTATTCACCCATTTGATAATTTCGGAACTTACTTCGTCGGGTTTATCCCATTGAACCATGTGGCTAGTATCCTTTATTTTAATAATAGTAGCGTCTTTAATATCTTTCTTTAATTGGGATATTCCTTTTTCCCTTGCTGCATGTAACTCTTTTGGCTCTGTCGCATGTACCAGTAATAATGGTGATTTAATATAAGGAAATGTAGTTGTAAACGGTTCTTCATAGAAAGCCTTGATGATGGCTAAAACAGTAAATTTCGAGGCGATTAGTTCATACTTTTCTTTCTTCGTGAATATGGAAGTCACTGACTGTTCAATCGTAGAATCCCACCGCTTTGTGAATGTGCTGTACTCACCAAGAATTTCTTCCCAATCGTTATACTTGGCATTATCAATATAGGTGTTCCATCCTTCATAGGCTATTGAAAAAGTCATTTCCTCCTGAAATTCAGGAAAAGTAAAACCACCATCAAGTAGAATAACTCCCTTAATTTTTATAGGATAATGTTTTGCATAATGTAAGGCTGCATCTGCTCCCCATGAATGACCTAAAATAAAAAATGGTTTGTCCAATATGGAATCAAAAACCTTTTCATACCATGAGGCTAAATTTGAAAATAAATAGTCTTCTTCATTCTTAAATGATGCGCTTTTCCCATGCCCTGGTTGATCAATTAAAATAAGATGAAAGTGATTAGATAACTTTTTACTCAGTTCTGCGAAACTATAATATGCACTGCCAGCCAATCCATGCAGGCAAACAATCGTTGGATTCTTGTAATCTCCAGCTGCAAAATAACTTAGCTTTGCTCCATCCAACTTCTAAAATGATATTTTCCATTACGTACTCTCCCTTATGTTACCTGTTACACTTCTTTACATATTCTGTGTATCTTTCTAAGGACTATTTCCTATCTATTAAGAATTTAAAAAGTTTAATACAGTATCACGAAAACGAGTAGGTTCTTCTAGGTCTGGAAAATGAGCACTTTTATTAAAAAGTACTAGTTCACTATTTTTTAATTCTCTGTGTATGAGGTTGGAAATGGGTACACCTGTATTTCGATCAAACATACCTGTAATAATTAAAGCCTGATGTTTAATGTGGTTTAACCGATCAAGTAACGGAGTTTCCCTAGGATGATTCATTATTACTTTTGCCATTAATCCTGAATTGGTCAGCTTGCTTTCTTCCCATCGCTTTCTATTCTGTTCAGCAATTTTTTGATTTTCAAATAGCAGCCTATCAACTGTACTAGTATCTACCAAATTCCATACCTTCTCATATAAATGATTAATAGGAAGATTTTCTTTTAGGAGATTATTCACCTGTTTTAACAATGGAGTGTCACCTACTGACATAAAACCATTAATTTGAATTAATTTTCCTATTTCTAAATCAATTAAACTTGGACCAGATAGCACCATTTTATTGATATCATCCGGTAGAGTATAGGCAATCTCTAAAGCGAGTTCACCCCCGAAGGAATAGCCTAATAGATCAACCTTATCCACATCGAGCCATTTTTTAATTTTGCTAAAATCAGATATAAGCTGTTCCATTTTATAGTCTTCATCAGAAATAGGATTTTCACTTCTGCCACTGCCGCGCTGTTCATAATAGATAACGGTTCTTGTTTTAGAGAGTGAAGGTCCAATCGTTCTTTCAAAGGTGTAATGATTTCCACCTGGACCTCCATGAAGAAGAACCAAAGGTGTGGTCTGATTTTCACTCCCCTCAATTTTTATCCAATGTTTAATGGAGTTAATTTGAATATGATATTCTCCATTTTTCAATTTCATAGAAATACCTCGTTCCTAAATAATTTGAACAATCACCTATAATTTCTCTTTATCGTAAAAATATCCAGCATATGTAATGTCAAAAAGAAAAGCAGCCTGTTTCGGCTGGCAATTTGATAAGATTCGGGATTAGTTTTTAAATGATAGTCCGTCTTCCTTTAATGCATCCCTCAGTTTAGGTAAAGAAGCTGGTCCCATACCATGAAATTTCAAAATTTCCTTTTCACTATAGTTTGATAGCTCCAGCAAAGAAGTGATTCCATTGTTTTCCAATGCTCGTCTTGCTGGTGCTGAGAGTAATGAAAGAAATCCACTTTTAGGTGTTCGTTCTGTCTCGCAAGTCGGACAGGTTGGACAATCACTACTTTTATAATATTTGTGTCCTTTGTCGCAAATCCTTAAATTTTTTTCAGAAGTTGTCATTTTACAATATCTCCTTCTCGGTTTTTCATTACATCATATACCATTATTATAAAATTTTATAAAT
>NZ_NPDD01000146.1 GCF_002272245.1 Bacillus sp. 7884-1
TCATTACATCATATACCATTATTATAAAATTTTATAAATTAAAGGTCTTTAAAAAAAATATATATACTGATTTATTTTTAAAAGAAAAAGGTTCAGAATTCGCTTTCTGAACCTGGTACCAAATAATGTATTTGAGCTCCTACCAGCGTCCAAATGCTACAAATAGTGCCAATACTAATAATATTAGATTCATTGGAATTGCTTTACTTTCTTTCCTTTTTGCGTGGAACCCTGCAGCCAGAATCATGATAAGCCCCAGTCCAAGAGCGGCAATAGGGGTTAATATTGGTGCAATTCCTAAGACATAAGGCAGTATTAACCCAAGCCCTCCTAGCAGCTCGGCAACCCCGATAAAGGTTACTAAACCTTTTGATGAATCTTGTACCCAAGGCATGCTGGCTTTTGCTTTCTCATAAGAAAATGCTTTCGTTGAACCTGCCATTAAAAACATCAATCCTAATAAAATTTGAGCAATCCATAGCGCAATATTCATCAACTACTCCCCCTTGGTATAATTTACCTGCTCCCGTTATAATATTGCCTAAGAACACATTTTAGAAGTAGGCACATTAATGTGAAAATCAAGAAGTTCAGGGGATAGAAAAGAAAAGATTCCTTAATTTTAATCGGGGATTTTAATTAGGAAAATCACTATATTTATTTTTGATTCCTTTTTTCACACCGAACTTACGCACACCAAAGTATAAAATGAGAAATTGTAAAGAATACTGTGTGAAAGAATTTAATGTGAGTCCCCACACAGAAAAAGTAATATCTACTATTAAAACTGAAATAAACCCAATAATGATAAAACTGACACAAACGAAAACAAATCTAAATAAACCCAATAGAACAGCTCCTCAAAGCATTCTCAATATTCTCTAGTTATTACAAACGCCACTAAAATTGTCTTCCCTCTTTATCTGATGTTTTTCGTTTGAAAAATTTCGGTATTAAAGGATAAAACGTCCTTTATGTCGAATTAATAGATAAAGGGGTTGGCCCAATGAATAAAGTTGATTTATTAAAAAATCTTCGCAATGCCAGTCAAAGTAATTTATTTTCAACAGAGATTCCTAAGTCCACTAAAGAAGATGAAAAAAAGATTGAGAAATGGGTGGGAGAATTAGAAAGTGAAGGAAAGATTAAGTTAAGAGAATGTGTACAGCGGGAATACTCCGTTTATTTACATGGAATAATCAAGTATGCATCCGATCAATAATCGGGTGTTTTTTTTTCGGGAGAAACTAGTACAAATAAAAAGGCGTCAATTCATACTTGAATCAACGCTTCTTTTATTGGAGTTCGGGATTATTTAGTCATAACCCTAATTGTTATTCATGATTTTCTTCTGCAGCCATTGCCTCTGCCTTCGTTCTATGAACAGTCCCAAATGGATGTTGAAGTGGGGCATAGATCGTATAAAGTTTCAGGGGCGTATTCCCTGTATTGGTAACATTGTGCCATTTCCCTGCAGGGACCATAATGGCAAAATCATCCGAAACCCTTGCTTGAATAGTTAAATTGTCTTTTGAATCACCCATTTGAACGATTCCTTGACCCTCTTCAATACGTAAGAATTGATCGACATCGGGATGCATCTCTAAACCGATGTCTTCCCCCACGTTGATACTCATCAAAGTAACTTGCATATGATTCCCTGTCCATAAAGCTGTTCGAAATGTACGGTTTTGCTTAGCAGCTTCCTCAATATCCACTACAAATGGTTGTTTCCCATAATCTTTAATATCTACATTTCTCTCATTTATAGATTGCCAATATTGATATCCATTTGCATAGTCCAATTGATCCGGATAACCCCAATACAAAGGTTGCCTCCCATAGTTATCCATTGGCACATAGAAATAATCAGGATTTTGGTATACATATGGGTAGGTATAAGGAAAATAGTACATCTTGCTCATTCCCTTCCAAAATTAATCTAGGTATTCTATTCACTTTGGTTAGGAAATGACCGTATAGATGAAGGTCCATAAAAAAAGACAAGAAATAGTAATTCCTTGTCTTTTAAGATATAACATTATGCGCGTTTTTTTAGTGAAATAACCAGTGCTAACAATCCAGCGATTAATGCAGCAATTGAAACATAAAGTGGAGCATTTGAAGGGCTTGTTGTTTCTTTTACTACTTCTTCATGCGTTTGCTCCGGTTTCACCTCTTCTTTAGTAGCAGTACCGTGGTGATCACCAGATCCATCAGCTGGCTTTGGATTTACTGTAGTCACAGATGCAGGCTTGTCTGCATCTGATGCTCCAACCCACTCCACTAGGCTTCCATCCTGATATGTCTGATAAGCTTTGAAAACAATTTCAGTTGCCTCGTCTGCAACCTTCCCTTGCATATTAAAAAGTCCAAATTCAGTTGCTGATAAACCTTCACCTTCTGTGGTCCAAGTAACGCTCGTAATTTTATCAGTGGCATCTTTTTGGATTTCATATTTCCAGCCGAGCTTTGGTTCAAAACGGCTTATATTAACTTCTGATGGAAATTCTACTTTTATTTGTGTAGTCGGAACTGTATCGTTTTCAGAAGGTACCCGAACGGTGAACATTTCATAGCTTCCCTGTGTGGTTTCCTTAGGCAGTACAGTTACGTGGGCACTTGCCACACCCGTAAATAGTGTAAATCCTACAAGCATTAAAATTAAAGACGGTGCTAATTTTTTCATAATATATTGTATTCCCTTCACGATGGTTAGTCATAAATAATGTATATTTTTGATTAACGTTTTTTCTTTCCGGTAAAGAATAAAAGTACAATTCCAAATATCACAATTAAGATAATAAAAACTGTAATTAACATGGTTGATGAGTCATTATTATTTTGATCGTCCGTTTTTTCAACTGTATCTGACGCTGTATTTTGATCTTCACTATTTTGAGCTATTTGATCATTTTGACTGTCATCCTCTTGATTTGCTTCGCTCTCCTCAGGAGTAACAGGATTCTCCTCTATTGCATTTTGATCCATTTGTACAACAAAATTGATTTCTCCTTTTATCGGATGACCATCTTCTCCAACAATTGTCCATTGGATTATGTAAGATCCATTATCTAATGGTTTTGCTATTGTTCCAATTAATTGCTTATTTTCAACCTTGATTCCTTCTAATGGAATTTTATTTCCGTCCTTAACCATATCCATCGTGCTTAATTCCTCGATAGAAGTAGCAAACGTAAGAATAATTTGTTCAAGATTCTCTGTTACAACTTGTCCTTCAGATGGATTCGATGAAGATAAACTTGTGTGTGCACTTACAAAGGAAGGTACAGCCAGTAAAGTACAAACCAAGAATAATATAATTTTCTTCAAGATAAAGCTCCTTTCTCTCTAATACATGATGTACTTAATATATTCGGGAATTGACTAAACTAGTACATGTTTCCTAGCATATTCATATTAACATGCTGACTATGTGGTTTTAAGAGTAATGTACTATTTCACAAAAATTTCACAAGTAATTCTTGACAAGATAAAAAAGGCGATTGTCCATATAGAACAATCGCACTTCGTTAGAATCACTATTCTACTGATATACTCGTAAGATGTTTATTTATATTTTTTACTTCAGCTATAATATCTTTCATTAAAACTTCAACAGTTTGACTTTTGGCTAATCTAGGACTTTGACCAGACCAGAGTGACATGTAATCTGAATTATTTTGGGAAGAAGCAGCCTTTCGAATGTGTTGGGTTAGAGTATTTTGAACTGGAAAATGGGGTACAGACTCTTCATGATTCTTGAAGTCTGAAATAAATTTATTGTTAATTCCCCTTGCCCATTTGCCAGAAAACGCTCGTGTCAAAACCATCTGGTCTTCTTTTGCGTGAAGAATGCCTTCTTTATGTAGTTTATGAGCTCCACTTTCTATACAGGTTAAGAAAGCTGTCCCCATTTGAACTCCCTTTGATCCCAAACAAATGGCGGCCATCAGCCCTCTACCATCCATAATTCCTCCAGCAGCAATCACAGGAATGCTTACATGATCAACAACCTGAGGAATCAATGACATTAAACCTACTAAACTCTTTTCGTCGTCAGCCATAAAGTTCCCTCGGTGTCCACCCGCTTCACTGCCTTGAACAACAACCATATCCATCCCTAACTTTTCAACTTCAACCGCTTCTTCAACGGTTGTTGCTGTTCCCATCAGAATAATGTTATGGTGTTTTAACTCAGCGATTATTTCAATGGAAGGAACACCAAAAGTAAATGAACAAACAGGGACTTTTTCGTCTATGACAACCTGGATTTGTTCATCGAACTTCTCAAAAAAATGATTAGATGTAGGTATGTCAAGATTGACATTATCGCTTATATTTAATTGCTTATAAATGGGTTGTAAGTGATCATTTGCTGCTTTAATTTCTTTTTCTGTATAGGTAAATTCGTTAGGAACAAATAGATTGATACCAAATGGATATGTTGTTAACTGCTTTATTTCTTTGATCTGATCACGTATTTGATCTGGTGTCATGTAGCCAGCTCCCATCATACCAAGACCACCGGAATTTGAAACCTCTGCTACTAAATTTGAAGTGGTTACTCCTCCTGCCATAGGAGCTTGGATAATCGGAAACTCAATTTTTAATAGCTCTGTCATTTTATTTTTAATCATCCACTACACCTCTAATAATCTATTGTTTTTTATTAAAACAATCTTCACAAATGAATTTACCTTCGTTTCTTAAGTAAGCTATTATTTCGGTAAATCCTTTTCGCTTGGGATACCGCATTTTAACATAAACCATTTCATCTCCTTTAATTTCTTTGTCACAAACTAAGCACTTTGGTTTATCCCAGAACATGATATAAATACCTCCCATACAAAATAAAAGTTCTGTAAAAAAGGAACCTCCAATTACAGAAGTTCCTTTTCTTTTTAATACTTAATTTCTTGGACAATTTGTCCAATTTCATTTTGAACATCTAACACATCTTGACCACCGAGGAAACCAAAGTAATCAATTTTCTGTTTCAATATGGTGCTTCGAATAGAAGGAGGAACATTCTTATCGTTCGATAACAAGATAGGTACACCTTGTTTTGCAGCTAATACAGCACCTGTTAAGGCATCAGGGAATTCATATCCTCTTGCAAGATATGCTTGATCAATCCCATTATAAAGTCCATTTACAATGGCTGCATTGGTATCAAAGCGAGTTTCCCCGCCGTAACGTATGATCTTTTTAGGTGATACTTTAGATAAGATACTATCTGGGAGAAGCTGCTTATCACCAACAACAATAATATTTTCATAGTTTTTAAGTTCGTTTGCGGTTACATCAGGTATTCCAGTTTCCCGCGTTAAATAAATCGGGTAACCATTTTGAGCGGCATAAGATGCAATGGATAACGCATCTGGGAAATTAAAACCGTATGCAAGGACAGCGGTATCCTTTTTCGGTAATTGCTGACCAATTTTTGCTGCTGTTTCAAATCTATCTTCCCCGCCATAACGTGTAATGGTTGTAATCCCTAAATCTCTTAATTCTTTCTCAACAGATGGCTTAATGAGCTTTGAACTGCCAAGCAACACAGCCTTTTTAGCACCTAATCTTTTAATTTCATTTTTCGTTGCGTCCCTTAATGAATCATAGTAAGACAAAAGAAGCGGTGCATCCAAATGATACGCAAGCGGTGTACCAGCTAAGGCATCAGGGAAATCATATCCAAAGGCAATCACAACGGTATCCGTTGATTTCCAGCCTTCTCGAGAAACAGCCGCTGCCGTTTCCATCCGATCAAAACCATGAAGACGTTTTCCTAATGGGATCAATTCACCTGAGGCCGTATACGCAGTGGTTTTACCATCATTAAGTAACGCTTTATACCAGACATATTGTCTATCTAGCATTTTTACCGTTGAATCATATTTGTAGGTTTCATCGTAAACCAATGATGAATATTGAGGGGCTCCTGCTTGATTCCCTGGATCAAGGATGGTGATAGCTTCCCTCATCCCTTTAGGCAGACTCCTTATTGGGTCAATCGTTTTTACGGTAGAAGGAACCCCACGGAATTGTGCCGCTGGTGCAGAAAGAACAATATCATCCTTTTCAAATTTATGCTTCGTTACATGCAATAAGTGATCGGGAACATCATATTCCATCTTATTAAAATGCAAATTATAGTTTGGCGCCCCGGTATAAGTGAAGTCCTCAGGTTTAAATGGGAATGGCAGTGGAGAGACACCCATAAAATTATTATAGTAATCGACTTTCGTATAGACTTCCTCCTGGTATGCTCCTTTATTGACACTGCCATCATCTTGCTTAGTAGGACTATTCACTTGTTTCTTTCCATTGTATGCTAATAGTGCAAAGTACCAGTTTTCTAGTACATCGCGGTCCATATCATTCAATTTAGGAAGAATTGCATCAAAATTACGAAACTTTTGATCAAGTATTTCCACACCTTTCTCGATGTTATACTTGATGTCATTTTTTAATAAATCTTCATTAAAATTGTGGGGTTGTGTAACTTGCATGATACCAATCCCACCATCAATGACAAGTGGGTCACCTTTTTCATCAAATTGGCGCCAGCTACTTTCTTGAATAGCAACAGCTTTCACAATTTCAGGCGGTATACCTTTTTTAAATGCTTCTTCGGTTAGCATTCTATTAATCTCCTGCTGAGGAGGATTTGTTGCTGCATACCCCTTTTCTCCTGCAAAGCACCCGATTGCCATACTTACAGCAACCAGGGAGACCATCTTTTTAATCATTCTTAATCTCCTTCCAAAAAAACATATTCTTATAGAATGGTAACATTCTTTGACAATAATTGCTATTACCTTACATCAATCAAATAAATTGTAAAAAAGCAAAACTCGCCATAGATGATCTGCCCCGTAAATGTTAGAATGGTGTCTAACATTTACGGGGCAGATCAAGATTGGCGAGTTCTTTTAATAGGAATATCTAAATTTTTAGAATGATTCATCCTCGATACTGTTATACAGTTTGTCGTTCAATTAATTTCACATTTATCTCCTGGTGAGAATTATTTCTATTGTCCATTGTTTGAAGAAACAATTTCTCCCCTATCTCAACCAAAGGAATTTCAAGTGTTGTGATGTGCATAACTTTTGCAATCGGATGGTTATCGAATCCCATTATTGCAAGGTCATCAGGTATTAAGATTTCTTTTTCCTTGCAGTAGGTTATCATTCCAGCAGCCACGATGTCACTTGTAACGAGCAGAGCAGTTGGCGGATTGTCCATTCTAATTAATTGTTGTACCACTTTTACCCCATCTTCAAATTTTAGACTTTCATAAAAAATATAATCAGGGTCAAATGACAGGTTTACGTTATGCAAAAAATCTATATAAGCCTTCTCCCTTTGTTTACTATTGGTTCCTGATTTCCTTCCCACACAATAGCCAATTTTTTGATGTCCTTTATGATAAAGATACTCTAGTGCATTGGTAAAGCAATTATAATGGTCAATGAATGTTGATGATACATTTCGGTCTCTCGCATCTTCGCATAAAATGATTGGACCGTATTCCACATACTGTTCTATAACGTCCCATCCACAACTTCTTGAACAGATAATAAGTGCATCTATTTGCTTATGCTGTAACATCTCTAACGCTTCAATTTCTCGGTTTTCGTCATAATTAGTTTGAAATAGAACCAACTTGTAATTGTTTTTCACAGCTTCTTTCGCAATCCCTTCAAGGAGCAAGCCAAAGTAAGGATGATTGGTAAATGGAATAACAACCCCTATAAGGAAAGTTTTTCCTTTGCTTAGATGAACGGCATTTATATTTCGCTGGTATTTGTATTCCTCCATTGCCTGCAAGACAGCTTCCTTTTTTTCTTTACTTACATATGGATGATTATTCAATACACGAGAAACGGTTGTAACCGATACTCCAGCTATTTTTGCAATATCTTTGATATTTGCCACAGTTATAACTCCTTAAAAAACTTTTTCTTGCTATGATACGCGTTTCATAATTTAAACTGATTTCGTAATAATAAAAGGAGGGTACTAAGATGTCCATGATAATAGGTATTTTGTGCATACTATTCTTATGTAGTTCTGTTCTGATATTATCATCATTTCCAATTTATCAGTACACAAAAAAACATTCTATTAAAAAGAAAGCTAAAAACAAGGTAAATGATTATTATAGCCATTTCTTTGATGTATACATCTATTAGAGAGGAACACTTGTTTTTTAGACTTGCACAAAAACAAAGGGTTGCCGCCGCAACCCTTTATGACAAATCAGATAATTTATTTATTACTTCAAGTTAAATATTCCCTTACCCGTTTCCATATTTATAGGCAAGGATGAATGTTCATGAGCTATAACCCAATATTCATTCACTTTTTTTAAACTATATGTGAACCGATTTGTCATTTGACGAAGTTTCTCACCTGATTCTTCTTGGTAAGCAGCAAATGTTATAGCACAATAAGCAAATGCGAGATATGAATTCTCTTCAACTACTAAGTCATTAAAATCAACTTTAAGTAAAACACTATCCTCACGCAAACCATTAAACCACTCTGCCACATTTTCCTTCCATGAAGAAAACCTTTGATTTCCCCTAGCAGTTACGGAAGGATTACTAGCTGAAAAAAGTTTTAGGTGTGAATTCACATAGGAATTCACGCCTGAATTTGTTGATGAAGGACTAATCTTACTACCATTTCGATAGGTAGTTCTTGATTAAGCTAATCTATTTATTTTATACTGCCTTGAATGGGAGCCGGAGCTTTTTCAAAATGGAAGCCTTCGTAACCGTTGGCCGCGATTTCAGCACATTTCTGGCGGTATGCTCCGACACCCCCTAAGTAGATTAAAAACCTACGTGTTTTTCCAGGGATGTTGGCACCCGTGTACCAGGAATCTGCCTTTGAAAACAGCGTTGCATTCGCGACCTCTCCGCAATGCTTACTCCAGGCTTCCTCAGCTTCAACGTTTGCTTCGATACTTTCCATATTGTTTTCACACATGTATTCAATACAATCGGAGATCCATTCCACATGCTGCTCAATCGAAACCGGCATGTTACTCAAAACGGAAGGACTTTCAGGTCCGGTAATCATGAAGAAATTAGGGAATCCAGCATTCGCAACACCTAGGTAGGTTCTTGTATTTTCTCCCCCATTCCATTTTTCCTTCAATGATACTCCGTCTTTACCGCGGATATCCATTTTTAATAATGGACCTGTCATGCCATCAAAGCCGGTAGCAAAAACAAGCACATCAACCTCATACTCGCCTTCAGTCGTACGCAGCCCTTTTTCCGTAATTTCAACAATTGGATTCTTCTTAACATCTACTAAAGAAACATTATCTCGATTATAGGTTTCATAGTAATCGGTATCGATGATTGGCCGCTTTGTTCCATAATAATACGAAGGCATCAGCTTATCTGCAACATCCGGCTTTTTAACAATCTCGCGGATTTTAGTACGGATGAATTCGGAAGCCGTTTTGTTTGCCTCTTCATTGACGGTAATGTCATAGTAAGAGGTGAAAATTCCTTGACCTCCAATTCGCCATGCTTCCTCATATTTCTCCAGACGTTCTTCAGGTGTTACCTCAAGCGCTGATTTCGTCGGGATGTCACCAGGCGCTCCGCCTGTAGATTCACGCATTTGACGTTTAATTTCTTGGAAATTTTCTTTTGCTTGACGTATATACTCAGGATCATACGGATGATTTCGCGCTGGAGCACTATACTGTGGTGTCCGTTGGAAAACGGTTAAGTGGGCAGCTTCTTTTGCGATAGCAGGAATCGCCTGAACGCCGCTCGAACCAGTCCCTATAATACCGACTGTTTTGCCAGTGAAATCAACTTTTGTATGTGGCCAATGTCCTGTGTGATAATATTCTCCTTTGAAGTTTTCTAAGCCATTAAATTTGGGAAGATTGGATGCAGAAAGACAACCTACTCCAGTAATAAAGTACTTCGCAGTAACAATACTGCCGTCATTTAGAGTAATCTGCCAAATCTTGTTCTCTTCGTCATATTGGGCTGCATTAACGCGGGTCTTAAACTGAATATCTGGTCTCAATTCAAACTTATCAGCGACAAAATTAAGATATTTTAAGATTTCGGGCTGCTCCGGATATCGAGAAGACCAAGTCCACTCGCGGTAAAGATCTTCGGAAAAGGTATAGTTATAATAGATACTCTCGGAGTCACAACGTGCTCCTGGATAACGGTTCCAATACCAGGTACCGCCAACACCATCGGCTGCCTCATAAACACGAGTTGATAAACCTGCTTCACGTAAGCGATAAAGCATATACATTCCTGAAAAGCCCGCACCAATTACTACCGCATCAAAATTCGTCTCTTTTGAAGATGTCAAAAGCATTCCCTCCCAAATTAAGGTTTAGATTTTTCTTCTATGAAAATTAGACTCTACTTACCTCTTGGTCAACTTTACTTAAAAACGCTGCAAATTTATCGATTGCACCTTTGATATCATCAGGGAAAACAGCCATATTTGTGAAAAATCCGTGGATTAATCCTTCCTCACGCGAAGTTTCAACGGTAACTCCAGCTTCCTTAAGTCGTTCTGCATAGGCCTCCCCTTCATCTCTTAATACATCAAACTCCGCCGTAAGTACAAATGCAGGTGGCAGATTGCGTAAGTCCTCTTCGAGAATCGGTGCAACAAGTACATTTTTTGCATCCTCGTCATTGCGGATGTAATAATTGCCAAACCAAATCATTAGGTCTCTATCTAAACCAAATCCTTCTTTAAAGTCCTGATAGGATTGAGAATCATAGCTTAATGCGGTTACCGGATAAATAAGTACCTGACCAGCAATTGCAGGTCCATTAACTCTTCTTGATTTCAAGGTCATAGCAGCAGCAAGATTTCCTCCAGCACTATCCCCGCCTACAACAATATTGGAAGCGTTTCCATTTAAAGCCACAGCATTTTCACATACCCATTGTAAAGCTGCATAGGAATCTTCAACAGGAACAGGAAACTTATGTTCTGGTGCCAGTCGATAATCTACTGATACCACTATTCTCTCAGTTTTGTTTGCTAGCATTCTGCAGCTAGCATCCGATGTAGCAATATCACCAATTACCCATCCGCCTCCATGATAATATACAAAGATCGGGAATGGACCTTGGCCTTCCGGGGTATAGATTCGTACATTTATTTCTGCACCATCAACGGGTACTAGTCGGTCTTCAATCTTCGCAAGCGGTGCAAGCTCTACCTCTACTGGGGGTGCCATAGCAAACATATCTCTGACTGTTTGTGGTTCTAATGAAGCAATTGGCGGCATTTGCTTAAACGCTTCTAAATACATGAGGGACTGTGGTTTTAAATTTGCCATTGTCATCTTCCTTTCCTTTTAAAAAAGATTTTAATCCTTTTTAGGGATTAGCACCTATTAGCACTATCTAAATGTTACAATTTTTTGTATAATTTGAATATTCCTAATTTTATAGGTGTCCAATCCCCCAAAAGGAGATGATAGTTTGCCATCTCAGCATACCTTGATGGAAAAGATTGTACAGCTTGAAGAAGCAGCAAGTCATGAAGAAAAACTGTATAAGATTCTTGAAGTTTACATGTCTCTCTACCCTGCACGTAATGCTTATCTATTTCGCTATTCTCCATTAGGTTATCTTGGGGAAGGAGTTTTAATGGTAAATTCAACCGGCATCGTCTATATTAACGAGATTCGGGATAATGTTCGGACTTTGCCTATCATCTATTCTGCGATTTTAGAGAGGAAAGCTAAGTATTGTTCTGGAATTGAATTTTTAAAACAAACGAGCAGTAAGTATATTCTTACGTCGAATATTAACTCAATGGCTGTAGTCCCGATTTGTTTTAGTTCAGTCGTCATTGGCTACATATGTACGACGGAATTTTCTAAGGATACTTTCCTAGACGAACAAGCCCTCTCCTCACTCACTGACTATGGAAGATTGGTTGGAAAGTATATGGAGCAGTCCGAAGATTTAAAAGAATCACCAAACCTAAGCAAACGAGAACTAGAGGTGATGAGGAAAATTTCGTGGGGAGAAAGCATGAAGGAAATGGCAGCCACCATGGATATTAGTGAACTAACCGTAAAGCAATATGTAAAATCTGCAATCAAAAAACTTGGTGCTCATAACCGTTCCCATGCAGTCGGTGAACTTTTAAGAAAAGGGATTATTTCTTAATAAAAATGTAAACGCTTAATATAATGATTTCATATTATTAATATTGGAAGGTAAAACCTCTACGCCAACACAAACATCAGTGGCCGTAGAGGTTTAAATTATATTGACATAAGTAAAAAAAAAACTAGATTCAATCAAAAACAAAAAAAGCGCTCCTACAATCGTAGAAACGCAAGTTTAGTAGTTTATTATTTTTTTATCATTGAGATGTATTCTTTAACTACTTCATATACATACTCTTGATTTGCCGCTGCTGTACCTGGATTATAAGTTCCACCATTTGTTTTATTATTTGATAGGATTCGAATACCTAAGAATGGTACATCATAGGCATCGGCAATTTGTGCTACTGAGGCACCTTCCATTTCTTCTACAGAGGTACCGTAAACCTCATGGATCCAGTTAATTCGGTCTACTTCGCTATTCCAAAAGTCTGCTGAACCAATCGTACCTTCGACTACTTTACCCTTCGTGTATGTGTCTTTTACTGCATTTGCAGCAGCAAGTAAATCCTTATCTCCCTCGTAGTAACGGACTTTATTAGCACTCTCATCTGATCCGCTTCCTTCCGAAGCCATTAAATCCATCGGAATCCATGTAGTTGGATCAATTCCTTGGCCTTCATCCATATTTGTTGTTTTTAATGAACCAATGTTTGTCGTCCTTTCCCCTAACACAATATCAAATACATTTAGACTCGGATCATGTCCGCCAGATGTACCTTGGTTGATGATGGCGATGGGGTTATATTTTTCAATAGCCAATGCTGTTGCAGCCGCCGTATTTTCCATTCCCTTCCCTGTTTTCGTAACGATAACAGGATAATTATTCAATTTTCCTTTGTAAAAAACAAACGTTCCTGATTTTTCCACTTTCACGTTATCTAATTTTTCCGCAAAATTTTCAGCTTCTATAGGCATTGGACCTTGAATAATGATTGGTCTCTGAGCACCTTCTACTTTTGTTTCATTTAGTAAAGATGAATTACATCCTGCTAGCATCACTAACATGCCGGAAACAGCTGCGACTGAAGCGACTTTTTTAAACATTTTGTTTTTCATAAATAATCTCTCCCCTTTTTCTTGTTGTTTTTACTCTCGCTAAATGGTTCCAAAGAAAAAAGTCTAGAAAATGCAGGATATTCCCTGCCTTCTAGACCTACGAAAGTCAAAATATTAATAATCAAGCAATAAAAATGCTAAATCATTAAATGGAGCGGCTAAGAATGCCTGACCACCAAATACTTTAACTCGTAGTCTAGTTCATATAATGGGAACCAGGTAGAAACACTCGGACCGTATTACCGAGTATATACGAATAATGTTATTAGTATTATTACTTTGTTAATATAACAAATTCACAAAAGTAAATCAATAAAAAGGTGAATATTAATTTAAAAATCCATGTTATTGTTCGTGTTTTATGATAAAAGTAACATAAAAATGGTAATTTTTTCTTATTTTTTAACAATTTATTAATAATCAAATAAAAAAAGCAACTCTCCGTTATAGAAGAATTGCAGGAAACTTTATATAACATTATTCGCATTACTTGGATTATGTATTTGCAGCCATTTGTCTGATTCCTTGATTATCCACTCACCAAATTCATTTAAAAAGTATAAAAGCTCCTCAACGTTTGTAATTGGTTCAATGGCATATAAAAGTGCCTTTTTCATCTCTAGTTCTTTTTCAGGATAATGCTTTGCAAATATCTTATAAGCAAGGAACAAATCTCTCGTGTAAAGATTTTCTTCCACGATAACAAGAGCAATTCCTGCTCGAACAATGATTTTCATTATCCAGCCGCAACAATCTTTGATATCATCCAAATCATCATTATCAACAAGGTCTTCTCTCGCAAGTTCTATTTGTTTCTTAAGTTAAATCTGGTTAAAATGATATTTAGATCTCCGCCAGGATACAGACCCTGCTATTTTTGTTACTGAACGGCACCCGCATAAAATGAGTATTGCACAGATGAGGTACATCATAAAAGAATTTCAAGTCTTGCAGGGATCGACAAAGAAATCCATCCACACCAACTACGCCACAGCTATGCCACACACCTATTGAACAACGGAGCTCCCATTGATGTAATTCAGAGTTTACTAGGGCACGAAAAAAGCGAAACCACTCGGATATATGCTCAGCTAAGTGGGAGTATTAGAAGAGAAATTTATAAAAAATATTTTTAGATATGAGTTGGTAATAAGCAACGGATCATTCTGCTGCCTTTTCACTATTGCACCCTTTAGTGAAAAAACTATAAACTCCCAGGTAAATGATTTCGATACATTTCTAATGCATCTGTATGCTCTTCTAAAACAGCTATTGTTTTTGGATGTGGCTTTACATAAATTACAGGATAGTCCTTTTCACCAAATTCATTTTGAGTTGGGAAGGCTAATTTTTCTTCATCAACTGAAAATTGAGCATCAATTCCCTTTTTATTACCACGAGCATCTAACCGTACCCATTTATTTAGTGATTTAAAGAAAACAGCATTCAATGCGTGAATACAGTACCCTTTTTCAGGTGTATCAAACAACATCAAACGTTGATAACAAAAACCTGTTGGTATTCCTTGCGAACGTAATAAAGAAGCTAATAGGTGTGATTATGCATAGCAAATTCCCTCTTTATAGCCTAAAACATCTGAAGCGTTACAAGTAACCCGTTTCGACTGAATATCCCAAGAATGTGCTATTTCATCACGAACAAATTCATAAGCTGCTTTGGCTTTTTCAATTTCTGTTTGAAACGAGATGAAAAGTTCATCTGCATTTGCTGCAATTATAGGATTAGAATAATTAACTTCTTTTAATTCAAGTAAATAATCATTCAATATATTAGACTCACTAATAATTTTCATTATCTCCACTCCTGTTTAAGTGTATAAATATGTATATATTAGTATTATTATACAATATTGAATGATGGATTTATAGATGTTCTGTTAAACTAACCTGACCGTTATCTTAAGTACAGTTTTTCACAAACTTTATTTCATCTTAACATAAATATCCAATTAGTTCAGAATAACATAGCCATTGTACCCTTACAATTTGGAATGCATTTTCCTATACAAATTTTAGTGTAATTTCCGTAAAAATCGCTTTACATCAATAAAAAAAGAGTAACAAATTCATATACAATTTGGCACTCATTTTAAATTACATTTTTAATGATTGCGATAGGTAACGGAACCCGTTACCTTTCCACAGAAGTTCCTTTTTTTGCATATAAAAGTCTTTAGTTATGTGATTTACACATTGTCTTTTAGTGATGAAATGTAGTTTCCTATTTCAATTGCACAGGAGTAACTACCGCAAAAGAATTTTCAGATGGATCTGTTACGTTAATTTCAATAACCTTAAATCCATTTCCTCCAATATTACTCTCAATTTTAGTAGATTGTTTAATTACGTCAATATTCATATGTTTTTTCTTCCTTCCAATTAAAAAATTCTCACAGAAGTTATCTTATGTTGAAAGTTCAAAAATGTGCATGAAATTTTTCCAATCGAATGAAAAAATTAACAAGGAGGTGCATTCTGCTGTTTCTCAGTTCTTCAAAATAACTGATTTATGTTTCTTTTTTCCTATTTTTCGTTATAATATAAATATGAGTATGAACATAAAATAAAAAGACCGACATGGTGCAACATGTCAGGTCCTGCAATAGACGGTCCCCTTAAAAGGGTTGACTTGTTAATGAGATTAAATAATCCACCTGAGCCGCAAAACTCAAGGGTGGATTATTTTTTTTGACCAAACGTCAGGATGGCTACGATTAAACTAGCAAACCCAATCATAATCATGAACGTTTCAAAAATCGTCAAACAGCAACACCCCCTTTCCAATGGGAGCATGCCAACCGCCTTTGAGACAACCTTTTCTATTGCCATTTAAGTATAGCATAAACCGCACTAAATAAGAACATACATTCGTGATTTACTTTTAAAGTAAATCCTCTAAGGCCGAGAGGATTGTTGGGAATATGAATTCAAACCCATTTTCTTGTAACACTTGAGGGATAACATGCTGCCCTTCCAGCACTAGGGCACTTTTTTGCCCAAGGACCATTTTCATAGCGAACGAAGGAACGGGAAGCCAATGTGGACGATTTAAAACAGAACCAATACTTTTACCAAATTCGTTCATTCGAAGTGGAGCTGGAGCGGTTACATTGATGGGTCCACTTAAATGGTTACTAGTAATAGCAAAGAGAATGGCGCGCACTACATCCGTAACATGGACCCATGATACCCATTGTTCACCTGAACCCACTTTTCCGCCAACAAATAATCGATATGGCATGGCCATGAGTGGCAGCGCACCTTCCTCTTTACCAAGCACTACACCAAATCTCATGAATACTGCACGAATGGAAAATTTCTCAACTTGCTTGGCTTTATTTTCCCAGTCCCGTACAGTCTCCCCCAAAAAATCAGTCGCCGTTTCCAATGAATTTTCAGTGTAGACAGCATTTTTTGAGGATGGATAAATGCCAATCGCACTGGCATTCACCAGGACAGAAGGCTTTGTAGAAAGTAATGAGATGATTCTAAGTAGCTCATCCGTTGCTTTCATTCGACTTTCATAGATTTGCTTCTGATGGCTTTTACTCCATCTCCCGTCATTAATGGACACACCAGCCAAGTTAATAAACGCATCTGCATTCCCTATTTCTTTTTCAGGTGAAGCCCCTTCAACCAGCCACCTTACAAATTCAATCTTTCCGGAAGATTTTTTTTCCTTCCTTGTTAAAATCACAACACTATGCCCTTCATCGAGCAGCAATTGTGTTAACGTCTGACCAATGAAACCAGATCCTCCAGCAATGACAATTTTCATTTTTCCCCTCCAAAAGACTCTCTTCTATTTAGAAAATTATACCATTACTTACAATCTACTTTTCTAGATTTCCCAAAATAATCCTTGAATCTGCTTATTATTATTTCTGGAAAAAACTACCACGGTATTCGTGAAATGTTTCACAAAATATTCACAGACTACATCCATGATTGGTGGTAATATTCCACTGTAAACAACATAGCGATGTTGAAAATATATTTAATTACCTTTTCTTAGACGAGTTATTCTATTAAATAATTACACTGTTAAAAATAGGAGGTTACACAAATGTTTGATACGTATATGGTACACAAGTATTTTAAAGGTACTTTTATTGGAAAAACCTACTACCAGGGAGCTACAAAAAAATCACTGGAAAATTTCATGGCCAGAGGATATCGAGAAGGTGAGCTACGCTCTTGGAAGACCGTTCATTTTGATGAGGCAAGAGTGTATAAGTTTATTGACGGTCAAGAAGAATATGTAGAGACAGTTACAAAATTTAAAAGCCTTCCGATGGCATAAATATAAAGGAAATCTAATTCCCGTGTAGATTAAAAACAGATGTAGCGGTAACCTGAGAAGCCATCTGATTCCCGTTCAGCTTAAAAATCAGCACCAGCGGTAACCTGAGAGGCCTTCTGATTCCCGTAAAGCTTAAAAATCAGCATCAGCGGTAACCTGAGAAGCCATCTGATTCCCATACAGTGTAAAAATCAGCATCAGCGGTAACCTGAGAGGCCTTCTGATTCCCATACAGTGTAAAAATCAGCATCAGCGGTAACCTGAGAAGATATCTGGTTTCCGTATAGCTTAAAAATCAGGAGCAACGGTAACCTGAGGGTAAGCTGATTCCAATCATTTATAAATAGTCACTATAATCAGTATTAAAACGCTTGGGATCCCCAAGCGTTTTGATTTAGGTACGATCTCTACTCGGGTCAATCATCTAAAGGAACGTAAGCGCTTTTTTCGATTACGTAGGAACGTTGGTATATCACTAGAGTCGTCTATCTCTTCTGATTGCTGATTATATGGCTGTTCCTCTTCGACATAGGTTAGTGGTTCAGGTTGTTCATAGTGTTGTTCGCGTTGATGATATTGGTAATGCTGTTCTCTTTGCTGATGTTCATAATGTTGTTCTCTTTGATATGGAATACCCTTTTCTTCCGCTGGTGCTAGGGCAGGTTTATGTACAACGGTATTCTCTTGCTCTGTGAATCCAGTAGCAATCACGGTTACAATAATTTCATCAGTTAAGTTTTCATTAATCACCGAACCAAAAATCATATTTAATTCCTCGTTGGAAGCGGAAGCCACGATTTCGGCTGCCTCCTGGACTTCAAAGAGACTTAAATTGTTGCCGCCGGTTATGTTCATAATGACACCATGAGCCCCATTGATTGAAGTCTCCAATAATGGACTGTTTAGCGCTTTCTCTGCTGCTTCGGCCGCACGATTGCTGCCATTCGCAATCCCAATTCCCATTAAGGCCGTTCCTTTATGGGACATAACCGTTTTTACATCTGCAAAATCCAGGTTGATTAAACCAGGAACCGCAATTAAATCGGAAATCCCTTGTACACCCTGACGCAGGACATTATCCGCTTCACGAAAGGCATCAATCATCGGTGTTTTTTTATCTACAATTTCCAATAAACGATCGTTGGGAATGATAATTAGGGTGTCTACGGCTTCCCTCATTGCGCTTATTCCACTTTCGGCGTTTTTTGCACGCTTGAAGCCTTCGAACTTGAATGGACGTGTTACCACCCCGATTGTCAGTGCGCCCATCTTTCGTGCGATTCTAGCAATGGCCGGTGCTGCCCCTGTTCCGGTACCGCCGCCCATTCCTGCCGTAACGAAAACCATGTCTGCTCCTGCCAAGACTTCTTCAATTTGATTCTTGCTTTCCTCGACCGCTTTTCTTCCTATTTCCGGATTTGCCCCTGCTCCTAAACCCCTAGTCAAAGAGGAACCAATTTGCATCTTGACTGCTGCTCTTGATTGTTTGATGGCTTGTGAATCTGTGTTGACAGCGATAAATTCAACTCCCCCAACCCCATCCTCAATCATGCGGTTGACAGCGTTATTACCTCCTCCGCCAACACCGACAACTTTAATATTGGCTAAATGGTCCATACTTGTGTCAAATTCTAACATGCTCTTTCCTCCCTGTTATCAAAATACTACTAACCTTCGTCTAATATTGGTTTAGTAGATTAGGAGGTTAGATACCATACCCCCAAATAATTAGTAGAAAAATGATATAGTGTTTAGTCTACGGAACATTAATTTCATTGTCTAGTTAAGTGTTACCTATTATTTAGGGCTGAAAAATGGGAAAAAGCACACCCCTCAACATTGATAAATGCAGTTATTTTTTTCCATTTTTGGGTAGTATGGTCCTGTTTATATTCAAACTATTTCTATTATTAAGGAAAGTTAACAGTCTATTTACAAATTGATGACTATCCCTTGGTTCGACAAATTTTTAAGAATGCCTTGATATAATGACATTGTCTTTGTGGAAATAGGAAAATGAAGAGAAGGAGGAAGTATGGCGGAATTATTGCTTTATGTCGGTACATATCTCTCGGTTACTCTTTGTGTTGGATGGTTGATTACAGTCGGTTTTGATTTATTTATTAAATAAATAGTAAAAACTCATTTGCGTCATAGTGCAAATGAGTTTTTTATCATTATCCGTTTAATTATTTTGCTCGAGAGCTTGGTATACCGCCATCATATCTCGTTTATTTAACTCGCGGATACGATTGAAAATGGGAATGTCACTAACTGCATCGGTAAGTAAGTTTTCAGCAACAACCTCTTTTACTGTACCCGTGAGCCATGTTTGGACATCAATACCTTCGACGATTTCCTTTCGACCTTCGTCATTAATCCCGCTCGCATGACAACTTACACATGGAACAGATAGTTTGTAGACTCCGTCATGGAGACCATCTTCGGAAATGACTTTCTTTCCATTACAGAACGGACATTTATGAGCGGCTTTAATTTTATTAATTTGAGTAACAATTTTTTTGTAGCCAAACGCCTCATAGACATACGTTAGTTTTTTGTATTTGCCATTGGTGAAATATTTATCTATAATCGTTTCTCTGGTTTCGGTAATTGCGGAAAAATCACAAATGGTAAGTAGATTTTTGCTGCTTATGTCTTCGATATTGTTTCTAATTTTATCCCAGAATGGTAAGGCATTTTGTAAAACCACTTCATAGCCGACAAAGCTAGCAAGTTCTAGTTCAAGCATCTTCAACGCTACTTGTGTTTCCCTAGGCAATAAAGATACATCTTCCGTGAGAATCCTATCTCCACCAACAATAGCTTTAAGCTTTTCGAGTTCTGGTAAATTCCCTACTGTTACGATAGCCTGATCAAGTGGCATTTCAATAATCTCACGAATATCACTTTCGCCAAATTTTAGTTTTTTATGATGTTTTAGCACGGTTCCTTGGCAGACTGGACAGGTAATCATCTCTTTCGATTCTTTCATCTGCTCTTTAATAATCGATTTCGAAATAAACATATACCGGCCGATAATGAGATTAAAGCCTTCCCAGTTTCTCGAAGCCTTGCCCGCTTTATCGTAAAAGGACTTTTCCCAATACCCATATAAAAAAGTATGCTTTTCTGCTTCTGTCATCTCATTAAAGCTCTTACTTATATCTTGACCGAGCTCATTCTTGATCTCATCAAAAAGGAATTGCAATTTTGGATATTGGTACCATTTTAAAACTTCCATTACGTCTGGATGTAATAATCCATCCCAGAAAGGAACGGTTTTATCTTGGATCACAACATCAATATCAAACTTTTCAATTTCCCGGCGACCCGAACAGCATGGACAATGATTATCTTGATTGTAGAAATCAAAGTTTCTCGTATCTTTATTGGTTGGATGGGAAGCAATGATATGATTAATCAATCCGCCAATTTCATAAAGAAAACTATATTGACTATACAAGTGTCTTTCAAGGTCTATTGCGATAACAGGTGCAATGGTGTCCGTTTCGTATTCACCATAAATCAAACGGGCCATTGATGATAAGCTTTTTAAAATACCGCCTTTATAGACATTTTCTGCATTTTTAAAATAACCAATTTGGTTTTCTTCTACGTAGTTAATGCCCTGTTGCATATTGAGAGTAGAAGATATTTGGAAGGAAGCAGCAGGAACATCACTAGACTTATCACGATAATAATCATCATGACTTAAAACATCGAGATGATGAACAGGCTCCACCTGTCTTTTTCCAAAATCAACAATATAATCTGAGCTATCCAGCATATAGGCATTATGTTCGATCATCATGATGGAGACAGATTCATCCTGCAGAATGACCCTAACACTATCGATAAATTGGTTTAGGATGTTTTGTGATAACCCTTTTGAAGGCTCGTCGAAAATAAACAGTGTATGGGGATTCCTAGTGTTAGCAAACAGTTCAGAAACTAAATGCACACATTGAAATTCTCCTGTCGATAAAGTTTGCGTCTTTCTTTCTAATGTCAAATAACCAAGACCAAGCTTTATTAAAAGGCTCAAGCGTTTATGAGCAATGTCTTCATTTGGCAGTTCATCAATGATATCTTCAATCGAACGCTGAAAAATATCATCAATATCCTCACTGTATTTTGTCAGTTTTCTTTTTATATCAAGAAAGGTCGCAACGGTTGAACGGCTGGTAATCGATTGGTTTCGATCCTGTCCTACAATCACCAATTTGTCTTTTGGATAACGCTTTAGAAAATCCTTGGCAATACACTCGTTAACCAGTGTTGATTTACCACTTCCTGATTCACCCGTAAAGGTGACAAGTCTATTTTTCGGAATCTGAATTTCAGTCATTTGAATATTACGAAAGTAAAGATCTTTAAATTGGTAATATTCTGTTGGCATGGATGGATTTCGTTCCCATAGAATTGGTTTTGGACGTGGAGATTCTTCTACAATTTTACCGCCGTATTTACCACTGCCCGGACCAAAGAACAATTGTTCATCACTTACATCAAGCACCGTGTCAGAATGGTCAATGAGCCAGATTTGATTCTTAAAGCCTAATTGTCTTATCTGATCCAAGATTTTCAGTAATGTTTCGTGATCAAGACCCACGGAGATTTCATCAATTATAATAACCGTATTTTCACTTGCAGCCATAAATTCAGCCAGGTAAAGCCGTGTTACTTCTCCACCAGACAAGGTACCCATGATCCGATTTAAGGTAAGGTACCCGATATTCATATTGGCAATATTTTTGAGAATATGTATTTTACCTTCACTAAGATGTAAATCTTCTGCAAGTGAAAGAATGGATTCAATGCTTAAGTTGTTGATGTCGGAAATACTATGTGGCTGCTCGAATAATTCAAGCCTATACTGCTCAACTTCTTGATTATAACGTCTGCCCTTACACTTTGGGCATTCTATATTTTTGGTCGTACCGCGTCCTTTACAATCTGGACACCATCCTAATGCATTATTAAAAGAAAATACCTCTGGAGAAAGATTATATTTTTCCGCAAGAGTATCGCGTATCTCTTTAAAAACACCCGTATGTGTTCCAATAGTGGAACGTGGATTAGAAGAAATGGATGATTTACCGAGGAAAAGGACTAAAGGCATGTCTTCCATTTTGATGGCACTGAAGTTCGTCTCCATGATAGTGGAAAACAGATACTGGTATTCAGCCTTTGGCAATAAGGAAACAAGACGCTTTTTGGATTCCTCCCCTATCGTTTGGCAAAAAGTCGTTTTACCTGAACCAGACAAACCCGCAATTCCTATTGAACGATCTACAGGTATTACTGCATCCAATTTGTTGATATTGTTGGCAATTAATGAATTAATTTTCAATGGCTACCCTCTCCATTCTCTCATTTTCATTTATTAATAATAGCATACCTATTAGTTAATAAGGTAGTTATAGTGAAAACGTTTTCAAAACCAAAAGGCACCTGAATAAGTCAGATGCCTTTTGGCTTTTTATTTTATATTTTATTTTACTTTTGTAAAATTAAACTGCTTGTTTCATAGATTGTGCAGGATTCACAGTTATGTTTTGAAGTTGAGATTCTAACTGAGCTAAATCAGATTCATCTCTCTCCTTAAGTTTATCAAAAATAACAACCGTAATAAAATAGGAACCTATGAAATAACCGATACACATCAACCAAGTAAGAAACATTTTATTTCCCCCTTTGTTAGTAACTTACGTTTATTTTAAGGGATTCCTATACCTCTCAGATGTGATATAAATCACGAAAAATAAAAAGGAAAGAAAAATTTTTTTTGTTTTATTAAGAAAAGTTATCAGTCTAATTACAAATCGTTTACTATCCGCTGGTTCGACAAATTTTAAAAAAATAGCTTGGTATAATGTCTTTATCTTGCAATGAAGTTTTACATAAAGATATCTAATAGCGGAGGTGTATTGATATGTCGGAAATACATTCACCAAGTCACGTACAAGAATTACTTGGAATCGATAGCCATACATTACGAAAGTATGCCACTCTATTAGAAGGACACGGATATAAGATTCACCGCAATCATAGGGGCCACAGGGGATATTTTGATAAGGATATTACCACGATTCGGAAATTTATTGAATTCACCGGTCAAGAGGGTATGACGTTGGAACTTTCAGCGCAAGCGGTAATGTCGTGGAATTCTGAAGAAAATAAAAATGTCATCAGGACAGAAGAAGAAACGGTACAAACTAACCCACCTGACCCAGAAATCATACAGAATAATAATCTTGATGAATTGTTGGAAAGAATAGAACATTTGGAGCAAATTAACATGGATTTAATCAAACATCTGAAGGAGAAGGCCGTAAGGGAAGCTTATCTAGAAGAGAAGATTAATCAAATAGTGAAGTATGTAGTACGTTCGGAACAACTGTTAGAGGAACGAAGCAAAATGATGTTGGAAGAAACAAGACAGCAAATCGCAGCAGCCCATCAAAAAAAATGGTGGAAATGGTGGAAGTGAGAAAAGCAGTGGGTTGGATATGCATGGTTTACAGGTCATGGAATATATGATAAGAATAATGAACCCAGCAGCTCCTTTTTTTTCAAGTATTAATTTAATGTATATAGATATAACCTTTTTTATTTACATTTTGCCTTTTATGTCATAATACAAAGCCACAATAACCTCAGTATTATTATCAATAAAACATTGGCGTTCTCTTGAAACTGTTGTCCATTCATCAGAAAAAATTGGGCCGACAAAATATGTCAGAACCTAAAAGTATATCAATCATGAAGTTGGGAAATGACATAACTTACACCAGCAAGTTTCCCAGCTTTATTCAAAACATCTTGAACGTCACTCTATGTCCAATCAGGAGCAACCTCAACCGTTTTTTCAAGCAATATCTCATATTCTTCATTACGCATTAATAATTCCTCCTAATTATCAAAAAACTCTTTATAATAAATCTAACTAAACCAATAATAACCATATATATGGACAAATGATTCCGATACTCCATTTCTATATGTTACAACGGTGAAGCTTATATTTAGGAAAATGTTACCATTAATAATATCGCCAATGTTCCCCATCCTATAAAGGATAAATATATTGGAGGTAATTTCATGGCACAATTAAGAGATATCATGACATCAAATGTTGTTACAGTTACCGAAACACAGACCGTACAGGAAGCTGCAGCGTTAATGAGCGAATATAATATCGGAGCTATCCCAGTAGTTAATAACAGCAGACAAATAGTTGGAATGGTAACGGATCGTGACATTACCCTTCGTACGACAGCACAAGGAGAAAATGCACAAACACCAGTCTCTCAAGTCATGACTGCACAGCAAATCGTACAAGGAACACCTGATATGGATGTTCATCAAGCAGCAAACTTAATGGCAGAGCAGCAAATTCGCCGATTGCCGGTAATCGAAAATGGGCAAATAGTAGGAATGGTTGCTTTAGGTGATCTAGCAGTACAAAATCAATTTGCAAATGAGGCAGAACAAGCATTACAAAGTATTTCCACGCCTTCTGCACCTCAACAATAGTAAGAGTTTATTTTTAATGACATAAAATTATTAGCACAGAACAGGCTTTGGGTTGATGTTATGGACCTTTTCTGGAGTATTGAAAAAAGCCCAATTTCTCAATTTAATGCTAAGAAATTGGGCTTTTTGATATTGGTATTTCCTTAATGTTGTAAATTCGAGTTTTGCTGGTAGTGCCACTTCATAATTTCCTTATTGCTTTTTGCATTCTTTTGATCTTATGTTGATCAAAATCCCATTTTGATAAGAAGTCTTTTGTGGAAGTATAGCCTGATTTATAGAGAAAATCAATTTCAGCCTCACTCAATTCAAAATCAGTTGTGTTGATGTTCCCAGAAGAAATTTTAATGGTCCGTTCATTTGTTTCTTCGTTCAAATGTCTTAAATCATGGGCTTGAAGCATCGTTTTAAATATATTTTTGAAAAGGTGAAGCGGCGTTGGTATAACGGCATCTATGTTAACTTTATCTTTCACAAAACGAAAGCCAAACGTTGGAAACCGAGGGTTGTCCGTATCGAATAACCATATTGGGAAGTTACTAAGTAATCCACCATCTAAAATATAGGATTTTTTACGGTCTTTTGATTTCCAAATAACCGGACGGAAGAAAAATGGTATAGAAGCGCTCATCATAACGGCAGTTGAAACTTTTAGATCTGAAGGCGTCATCCTATAACGATTTAAATCATCTGGCAAAATAAGCATTTGGCCATTCGATACATCTGAAGCAATAATCTTTAACTTTCCATCTGGAAGATCTGCAAATGTCTTAATTCCTTTTTCTGAGAGAAGTGAATCCACCCATGTTTCCAAATAATCATTTTTATAGATTCCAAGATTAAACATTAGTTCAAGTAAGCTGCCAAAAATGGGAATTCGATTCAAGATCGTCCTGCCACGAAGTTTCGAAAAATCAAGTTCTTTAAGGTGCTTTCTAATCTCATAGCTTTTATAGCCGCTTGCCAAAAGAGCAGCGATTACGGCTCCAGCAGATGTTCCAGCTATTCTTTGCCATTGTACCTTTTCCTCTTCCATCGCTTGAATCGCTCCAACAAAAGCAATCCCTCTAGCTCCACCACCTTCAAAAACAGCATCTACCTTCAACTATTTTCCACCTCGCGATAAGTGTCATTAAATAAAGTAAACTTTTGGGATCGATCCTAGATAAAATAAATCTTCATATTCCCCTTCCCCTTCATATTACAAATAATTGTTAAAACTTTAAAGCAATAAAAAAATTTATAATAGACATATAATAAAACAAATCTGGGTACCTATTTAATTATTGATTCCTTGGGATTAATCTACAGGCAAGCAAATTAAAGGAGAGCAATTTTAAGATCACCCTCCTTTAAACTAGTAAAGCTATTAACAACACAAGCCTCCCATTAGCCAAGGGCGATGTCGAAAGGGGCCGATTGGGATTTGGATTAAGCTGGTTTTTCCTTGTGGGTCCATCTTGTAAAGCTCATCACACATATTGGAATCATATCCGAGGAGCGGGTGTCCTCCCATTCCACTGGCTCCTGCCGATAAGAGTAATCGTTGCACGAGCATACCTGCCTCCATTTGTTGGATTCGGTATCCTCTGTATCCGAGTGTAGGTGCATAGTAATCCTTAACTCCTGTGACATGCAGGCACAGTGGTACTTGTAGCAAATTTACATTATTTAACGACATACCAGATTGCAACAGGAGTCGATGATCTCCAAGCTGAACCAGATGTAATGCATGAGCAGTGCTGTCATAGTGGTACGCACCATTAGGAATTCCTTCAACATTATACAAACAGAGATTAACTGAGACACGTGTCTCGTGCCTCTGATCCACAGAAACCAAATCATTTCGATACAAAAAGGACTGCGTTGCCTCGTGTAACAGATTTGCCAATTCGAGTTGACTTACCTTTCCCAAAATGAAATCCATATCTGGGGAAAATCGCTTTCGACAAACAGACCCAAAATCATACGACACCCTCTCCGCATATGGAAGAGCCACCGCTTGACCCTCACATTTCCCATTCTCCTGTGCCTCTATCAAAGAAAATAAAGTTGTAGAATCCAGCATGGACGCTTCATTTATCTTCGTTAACATCGGATACTCTTTAACTCTCTGTGACCGGACGAAGTGGTTTGGTTGAATCAGTGTCAATTCTCTGCACAACTCCGCTGCCGAAACTATCCTGTCTCTTTCACCCCCGTTAGCTGACCATATGGTAGGTTCAACCGATAGGGGGATGACCGAATAGACGGCCTCCTCCTTTTCAGATAAACCAAGCAAATGATTCATGGCCCGATCTAGAAATTGGAAGTATACCCCCGTTTCGAAGCCAAACCGTTTCGATACTTCCAACAACTGTCCCATCAACACACCTGCATCCAATCCCTGCAGTCGGTAGGCAAAGTTATTGTATTTATAAAAGTTTTTCCAAAACATAGTCGATACAAAAACCGTCCCAAAACATGCTGAAATGTCACATCGATTCCCAAGAGCCTTGGCAATATAGGAATCAAAATTTCCTTCCCGCAGCAATACTAAGCGATGGTGTGCCACATCGTAATGATATACCCCAATTGGCAAATCCTCGATTTTTAAATAAACGTATAATTCGTTTGGATATAGCGCTCCACCCGAGGGAGCAAACCTTCTGTACGATTGCATGACGTCTGAATGGTCTGTAGCATCCAAGCTAAAGACAGATTGGCTAATTTGAGTAAGGCCGTAAACATACCAAAGAAAATCCCCGATTATACGCAGGTCAGGCATAAAGGGTTGCTTCAGTTCTTCAAGTGTCAGTGGTACTTCTAGGGATAATGGGACTACAGGTAATCCGCGGTATAGCTTAAAAGGAAGTGGTTTATCCTCCCAATCCACTTCCCAATTTGGAATGCTTGCCTTCTCAATGTCAAAATGCAAATTGTGCAGAAACTCATCTAGAATCATACTCAATCCTCCTAGTGATGCACTTATGGAAACGGATGTGGATGCGGATTAAGCTGTTCAGCGGTTAGCGGTTCTTGCGAATATCCAAGTTCCATAGGGACCCTGAATACCCTATCCAGCCCAGATACGCGTGTTAGGTGATGTCCAAATGTCATCGGCAGCATCCCCGGAATCAGCACTTTTACGCAATACAGTCCGTTTCGGGCCGTTTCCGGTGTCGTCTGGTCAACCACAATGACATCGAGATTTAATCTGCGAAATACTCGAACTATATCCTGAAGGTCATCAGTAAGATCTAAATGTGTTGACTTCCACTTGAATTCCTCGTTAAATGATCGTAATGGACGAAGATCGTCCAGCAAAAACTGCAGGCGCTCTTCTGCTTGCGGCAAACCGTACAGCATTCCATGATCATCCATTTGTTGCACCAAGGTAGAATCATGCAGCATTCGTACATACTCCTCCTGGTTCGCCTCTAATTTCTCATCCAATGACAGCATCATACCAGCTAATTCGTGAACCGCCGTTTTCACCGCTCGTACCGGGTCCAAATGAGATCCGGCCGCACAGATAAGATTCATCCCTTTTTCTTTTCTGTTCTTCGCTATGGCCAAAATACTTGGAATTCCATGCTCCATCGTTGAGTTATACAAATATAGATCATATTCCGCGACTGCACGCATCCGTTCAATCATTAACTGAAGCTCTTGGTCTTCAATGGAGGCTGGGTCCAGACGCGGGAGGGGCATCTGCGCGTACCACGTCATCAGGAACGAATCGCGTTCGACCACTTCCAAAATACCGTAGAGAATCGCCTCTTCTAGACTTCCGCCCAACGCACACCCATTGGAGGTTTCATAGACAAATCCTCGTGATCCGCAGCCCAAACTATAATAAGCAAGCAGCTCTGGAACCAAAATCGGACGCTCTTGCAAAAACGAATATCCCCACACCCAATCAATCGGGCGATCTGGATCAAATTCTGTAAATGGAAAACCAGGTCTCTCATACTGTTCTTTTTCATGCACTCCAACCTCAATCGGATTGAGTGCTTGATTTTTCAAATGATTATAACTGTCATGAACCACTGTCCGTTTTCCACGGGGTTCAAGTCCACAGTACCGCTCCAACCCTTCTAAAATGGCCGTCAATTCACTAACCGCGAATGAGTTTGTACGGCCTGCTGTTCGTTCGTCCCCCTCGAATAAAGGCAAATTGACACTTACATCAGCAAATGTGTGCACGAGGTTAACCATTTTATCATTCAAAAGGCCTGTGCGTTGATCAAGATAGTCATTAGCGAGAACCTCATTCAGGTCATCTAACGAACGGCTGCGATAACTGTCGCTGGTAACCTTCGGACTTTGCTGCAGAGAAATTCTAGCCATCTCTGGTGTATCGTCAGGTAATGAACTACAAACCTGACACAAGGGGACGGGCAGAAACCTGTGCCAGGAACTCTTCAATGTTTTCAGATTGAGAAAACATACCTTTTCTTCAGATTGCGCCTGATTACCTCTAATAATCTTTTGGACCTCAGCCAGTAATAGGTGCGCCAAGTGAAGAAGACTCGTACGTGTGGCCCAGGGTTCCTGCTGCATTGCTCCTGTTAACTCTAACCTCTTTTGTATTTCCCACATCTCTCTACGGTCGTGTCCTGTCATAAGACGCCTCATATCTGTACATTGTGAACAACCTTGTGTACCCGGACGAACAAGCGGACCTATTACACCCTCTCCAAAAGAAACAAAACCTCTTAGCCAGGGAGTATGTGTTCGATGAAACACCTCTTCTGCTTTTTGATGAACAGAGGGATTCCATGCATCATGTAAAACCAATGCCAAATCAATCCTTCCGGGTACAATTGCCCCGAAATCGGTTTGGCGAAATACCAAGTGTTGAGATGACAGTTCTTCACAAATGTGGTCTGCCAGCAGCCCTTCTCCTACAACCAACATGACAGCACTCACGTTAATCCCTCCTCTTGAACCAATACCCCAAATATCCCTGACAATCCCTCTTTCAAAAAAGGTTCTAGTTCTAGTTCATATACAAACAACTGCTTCCCGTTCCCTTCCAAAATTTCCATAGCAGTCAGCAAGTCCTCGGTTTGTAATCTCTCTTCACACGAAGGAATTTCAATGGATAGCGGCACCTTTTCATCCAGAATCATGGATGAAAACTCCAAGGATCGTGCCATAACGAATTCCTCTTCATTTTGCACATTGAAAATTGCCTGTTGCAGCGCATTTCGTAATGCCAGTGTGATATTCAAATCGACACTGCCATACCATCCGACATTTGTACCAACCCACACAACCGGGAATCCAGACACCTCCTCGCCAATCCCTATAATCGGAGCTCCCCGCAAGGTCGTAAGTGCCTGCAAATAATACTGACAGCGTTCATCTTCTACCGTACTTAACTGCACCGGGTAGAGGGAATACTCCTCTTCAAGGCTTTGTTTGATCAACTCCTCGTCTAAGAATCTTTGTAATCCCCGGCAAACACTTTCAGAGAATGTTTCACCTGCTCCCACCTCCACTTCCGGAGGTAGATCCAGCGCTCCGACTAGTTGTGATACATAGTTTTCAATTCCGGACAAACCCGCTTCCCTTCTTGCCTCCTCATGTGTTAGACCTGTACAGACAATATCACCCAATAGTTCAGCTGGCCTATATGCCAATGGGTTGACTGGTTGAACTCGGCACTGAGCCAATGGCAGCTGCTGTAAGTCACCCTCCTCCCAAATGTGAAAAATTCCGGATATATTAGATGTCAAATGGTTAAAGGAAAGGAGTAATTGACCTGGATCTACTCTTTCGGTTCCCTGTGCTAGTCGCTTATCTATATCTTCAACCAATCTAGAAGATGTTTGTCCTGTCACCAGCGGATGAGGCATAAAAGAATGCCAGTTTCCTTCTAACGTTTCCAAATCTAGAAGAAAGAATTGATTCTTCTGTTCCTTTTCGGTCACACCCGTAACGTCTTTAAACAACTCAAATACGATGACATTCGCCAGCATGGCTAAGGGTGTCGAAGCAGAAGCATTAAATTTCTGCTCTCTTAAGAGAGCCCCTTGGTGAATACGGCGCCAAGCAGACTCCCAGTCGGCCTCTGAGTCTGAATATACTAACGGACCCGCTAAACCAGCCTGTTCTAAACAGATAGCAGGGAGAAACACTTTCTTCTCTTCCTTGCTAACCCTATGTAGAAGTCGGAGTTCCTCTACATCATGCTGTTCTGACACATATAAAATATAATCAAACGGTTTTACTATTTCCTCCCAAGTACTTTCCCCCTGCTTGTTTAGAGTGACCTCCTCGATCTCCACATCAGGGTCTGTTTTACGGGCATGTGCCACGAGTTCCATCAACCGCTGTCTATTGGTCTGAACACTGTCAGTAATCAACGTTTGGAACTTGGGCAATCCGGAATCAAGTAACGCCGCAACCAACGAAACAAAAAAAGGACCAGAGCCTACTGCTAACACTTTTGCTTGGCGATAGTTCTGAAAACGGAACCCACCTGAATCAAGCAAATTATCCACAAATTCAATTTGAGAGGCATACTTTTTTAGAACCTGTTCCTTCAATTGATGCGGACGGTCTTGACTCACATCTCGAACAAACCCATTTCGATAAAGGGCTTCTGCAATTTCAAACACTCTATCTCGATAAGCCACCGGCAAACCGTTAGTCAAATACTCCAATGTGTACTCGCCATTAAACATGGGGATCAGCTTTTCAACCCATTGATCAATCATACTGCCTTCCATACGGAACGAGCTTACATTGTTCCGAAAAAACACACCACTGTTTGGATCAGGGAGAAAAAACGTGTCCCTTTTCACTTTCAAACGCATAGAAGGGTTCATATTCGTCATTACGTTCCTCCTTAGCCGAAGCTTTTTCTCATATTTATCATCACTATTATCCTATGTATCTCAATTTGTCCCTATGTTAATTGTTGTAGAGAGGAGCCCCTACAACCATTGTAGGGGCCCTTCTCCTCTTCACATACAATCGAAGTTTTCGTTATAGATTGAAAACGATCAACCGCCGCAACGATGGCCTCCGCCACCACAACGATGTCCGCCACCGCAATTGTGTCCTCCGCAGCGATGTCCGCCGCCGCAATTATGGCAGCGATGTCCGCCGCAATTGTGGAAGCAATTGTGGAAGCAATTAAAACAATTAAAGCAGTGAAAACAGCTAAAGCAACTAAAACAGCTAGAACATCGGCCAAAACCACCCACACCTAGGAATATTCGATCCTGATCACCATAGTACTGGTTTTGGTCATAAGAAACAGCTTGGGTCGCTTGGAAATCGCCAAGATTTAACCCCTGGAGTTGACTTTGAAAATCATTCATTTTTCATTACCTCCTTATATATTTAAACAAGGGCAGCAGCAACTTGAAATTAGAACAGAACAAACTTGAAAGTAGATAAACACCCTGTTTTTTAAAAACCTTTCCCAACAAAATATGTACATTGGGTGGGTATTGCTACTATTAAAAAAGCCTAATTATAAGGGTTCGATGAAAATCCCATTCGTATAGTCCATCTTTCTGTCATATTAACGAAAAAGAATAAATCCTTATCAAAAAAAAAACCCTTTCGTGTATACAGTTCTAACTGTTTACACAAAAGGGATTATCAATCAGTTAACATAATAATGTTATTAGCAAAATAATTCATGATCATTTGACGATAGAACGATAATACAATTTTCCGCCCTTCCATTCACTAGAGATTTCACCATTCTTTTCAAGGTAAATAAGTCGAGTAATGGTGGCCAAAAATGGAGCAAAAAATTTGGTATCACTTAGTGGACCGTATATTTCCTGACAAACCTTCCATGCTGTTTTTTCTTCGGTCCCAACAATTTTTAAAATCTGTTGCAAGCGATGTTTGTGACCAGTGATCATGTCGTCTATCCGCTCATTCAAATTGTAAATGAGTTCCCCATGACCTGGGAGCACTAGTTTGGCAGGATAAGCCATTAACCTTTCCAAAGAGGCAAAGTTATCTTTTATTGGATTCAGGTCGTTTTCTGACCAAAGAGCAATGATGGGAGAAAGTCCCGCTAAAATATGATCCCCAGTGATCATCACCTGTTGATTATGATTATATAAACAGAAATGATCCGAGGAATGCCCTGGCGTCCATATGGTTTCATACATTTCGTTCCCCAGCTTTATCGTTTGCTGGTTTTCAAAAAGTCCATCAGGTTCAAATTCATAAGCATCTTCTTCTAAATTCCCCATATTCCGAGGGATTTCAGGGCCACCATGTGTCTTTAATAAGCTAAGAATCCAATTTCCATTATCATGATTTCGTTTTCTCTGAATTTCTTTATAACCTAAACTTGAAATATAGACAGGAACATGATGCTGTTGTTGAAACCATCTAGCTAGTCTAATATGATCTGGATGAGCATGGGTTAAGACTAATTTCTCGATTTTAATTCCCGAAGCTAACGTTTTCTCCCAAATATCGATAGATTCTTTCGCTTCACTACCAGTGTCAACAATCGTAAAGCCGTTATCTCCTTTAAACAAGAAGCTGTTCATTTCATACATTCCAAACGGATACCGAACGACAAGTTGATAAATGTCCTCGGAAATTTTCGTTAGCGTTGGGAACTGACCCACTATAAAACCCCTTCTTTCTTGTATGTATTATTAAATCCTAAGTCTAGCTATTTATTAAATGTTCGTTAATTGACCGTTTATTAATTCTTTATCTAATTCTCTTACTTGATCAAAAGACTGTAGGAGTACGTCCGGGACCAACGTTCTTCCATAAACCCAAGCATTCATCTCAATTTGAGTTTTTAACTTTGCTATTTCATCATCTTCACCATACTTGAAAGTCCTTAAATCATGTTTATTTTTCTTAAAATCCAAGTAATAACCAATTACATGATACAGAATAATTTTTACAAGATTTTCATCTGTCTCTTTCATTCTAATTTTGCTAATATAACCGTTAACTTGAAGGTAATTAAATTTAATCGTATTTGTTGAAACGTTATAACTCATAGGTACAGGTAGTTTATTATTAATTTCATAGTCAATGTTTAAATGGTGATTATTTAATGTATCTTCAATGATTTTCTCAATATTCCAGATTTTCAGCATGTTACAAACACTTCCCTTTATGAATTACTTCGCCGTATTTTGAATTTTCTCTACACTTAACAATTTTACACATAATGATTAAATCTTTAAAGCAAATAATCAAATATTAATAGAGATAGAATGAAAGTATTCACTTCAAGGGTCACATTGGAAATATCGATAAAATCATGATAAAGTAATAATTTTGATAGGGTTTAGACTTAACAAATGAAATGAGGGATGAACTTGAACATATTATGGGATTTTGATGGTACACTTTTTGATACATATCCGGCACTGGTTGAAGGTTTTATAGAATTAAGTCAGCAAGACCTTGATCATGTCGAAGTCTTAAAATGGCTAAAGATTGATTCCTTAACTGCCTTTAAACATTATGGGATTGATGAGAGTAAACGGCCAGAATACAAACGTATTGACAAACAGTATTCAAAAGAATACAGTAAGCCCTTTGAGCATTTAAAGGAAGTTTTATCAGCAGTTGATAACAATATTATAGTGACCCATCGCGATATGGAATCCACGATTTATCTTCTTGAGAAATATCATTTAACCCACTACTTTAAAGAAATTGTATCCGTTGAAGAACAAGGATTTGACAGAAAACCCCATCCTTCTTCTTATGAATATGTTCTGAAAAAGTATCAAATTGATTTAGTCGTTGGTGATAGAGAATTGGATTTACTTCCGGCCAGAAAATTAGGGATTAAAACAGTAGCCTTTCAAAATCAGAACATTGAAGCTGATTTTCACTTAGAAAGCTACAAGGATTTTATTTCTACTGTACTCAATAAAAAAAGCTTGTAGAATGGTCTTTAGCGACTTTTCTACAAGCTTTTCTTTTATAATAGAGATTTATTTTACAATAAACACTGGGCATGGTGCCTTTTGAACGACATAATGGCTGACGCTTCCTAAGAATAGTTCCTTCAGTCCGCTTAATCCTCTGCTACCCATTACAACAAGGTCAGCATCATTTTGCTTCACAAACTCAACAATCATGACTCCTGGATTACCTTCCATGACCACAGATCTTGTTTTATTTGGCAGCGACTGAATTTCTTCGTCAATTTCTTTACGTATGGCATTAACTTCCTCACGTTGAGAGTCCTGGATTGCCTCAAATGCATAGCCATATGTGTAAACGATGGGTCTTGCAGGCTGCATGACCATAAAAACTAATAATTCAATTTGTTTATCTAGTTTTGCTAGATTCATTGCCATTTTCAAAGCTTTTTTACTTAAATCAGAATGGTCATATGCTACTACGATTCTTGAATAATCCGTTAACATTCTTCTCATCCTCTCAAGAATAAAAACTTTATTTCCTACTATTATTATACGTCTGTTATTTTTATTTGTGGTATCTAGATAGTGACAACTTTGTTCCAATTTTAAAAAAAATCCCTCTGTGAGACCGGTGCCTACCTGTCTACACAAAAGGGATTATCAATCAGTTAACATAATAATATTATTAGTAAAAGTGTATATGATAATAATTTAACTATAGAACAATGCCACATTTTTCTTTAAAAAGATTGAGAGAATGATTGCGCCAATCAATGCACCTGCGATCGAGCTAAATATAAATAACGGAATAAATCCAAATAGCGCTGCTTTTTGACCAAGTAGTAGTGTCGCAATTGGATAGCAAAGAATCGCTCCAATAATACCGGTTCCAATTACCTCACCTGTAAAAGCCATATAGATTTTTTTTGTTTTCATAAAAAGCAGCCCAGCCAATAAGGCCCCAACCATACTTCCTGGAAAAGCAAACACCGAACCAGTTCCCATGATATTCCGTAAGATTGAGACACATAAAGCCTGTGCAACTGCATAAAACGGCCCTAACACTACGGCAGATAAAACATTTAAGAGATGCTGTATCGGAAAAACCTTTGTGACTCCAATCGGAATAAACAATAGATTACTTGTGAGTGCACCAATCGCAATCATCATCGCTGTCAATGTGAGTTTATGCGTATTTCTCATAAAAAAACTCCCTCCCCTTTCTCAATGATTTCACAAATCTAAAAGACACTTTTTCTTAACTCCTTAGCACTTTCTGTAACACAATTAGCATGGCTGATTGCGGTAATAACCGAAACACCGTCAGCTCCTGCTTGAATAACAGTCCCAGCATTGTCAGAGGTAATTCCGCCAATTCCAACAATCGGAATGCTTAAGCCTCTCTCTCTCAATTCCTTGATAAGCTTTGTACCATTTGAGGGTTTGGCGTCTTCTTTTGTCTTTGTTGGAAAAACAGGCCCAATCCCAAAATAATCGGCTCCCCCATCAACCGCGACCATCGCTTCTTCGTAACTATGTACAGAAACACCAATAATTTTATCGCCAATCTTCTTTCTTACATCCTTGACAGGTTCATCCTCCTGCCCAATATGAACGCCATCCGCATTGAGGGCGATTGCTAATTCGATATCATCATTGACGATGAACGGTATTTGATGCTCTCGGCATATTTGTTGGAGTTCTTTGGCCAATTCAACCTTTTTATCCCCCGTGAAAGCTCCGGTTCCCTTCTCACGGTATTGAAAAAGGGTAATTCCGCCTTCAATGGCTTCCCTCAACACTTGGGCAGGATACACCCTGCAGTTCGGACTGCCCATGATAAAATAGACCTTCAATGAATCTCTCAAACTCTCCGTATTGAAAATGGTCATGCTGATTCACTACCTTCTCCGTTCATTTCTCTTTCGATATGCCCAGTGATTGGTTGGACCATGCCCCTGACCAATCTGGAGTTGATCTTCAATCGCAGCTTGGATAAAATTCTTTGCTTTTGATACCGCTTCATTCACTGGTAAACCTTTGGCAAGTTCCGCTGTAACAGCTGCTGAAAACGTACAGCCGGTTCCATGCGTGTTCTTTGTCTGGACTCTTTTGCTCGAAAAGGTTATAAATGCGTTCCCATCAAACAATAAATCGATCGACTCATTTTGATTTTCATCATGACCGCCTTTTATGACTACATTCTTAACGCCTAAACCATAAAGGCGTTTGGCGGCTTCCTGTTTACCAGCATCTGTTCGGATTGATATACCAGTTAAAACCTCTGCCTCAGGAATATTTGGTGTAATGACCATGGCTAGGGGTAACAAATATTGTTTCATCGCCGAAATGGCTTCGATTTGGAGTAAGGATGCTCCGCCCTTTGCAATCATAACGGGGTCGACCACTACATTTTTCCATTTGTAGTATTCTATTTTTTCAGAAACGGCTTTAATGATTTCTGCATTGAACAGCATTCCTGTTTTCAGGGCGTCTGTACCAATATCTTCGCCGATTGCTTCAATTTGTCTGCTTACTGCTTCAACACTCATCGGAAATACAGCTTGAACCCCTAGTGTATTTTGAGCTGTTACAGCTGTTAAAGCTGACATACCGAATACCTCTAACTCCTGAAAGGTCTTTAAATCAGCCTGAATTCCTGCACCGCCGCCGCTGTCTGAACCAGCAATCGTTAATACTTTTTTCATGGTGCTCACTCCTTATACTTGGTTGAATAACGCTAATTGATGGATATCCTCTGATGATACAAGAGCAAGTTGATTTATGAATTCGATTTGGAAACTTCCTGGCCCTGTATTGCCCACCTTTTCGAATGATTTTTCCGCTGCAATGCCATAATAGGTTAAAGCAGATAATCCAGCGAGTAACAGGTTCTTTTCCACCCCTGCAAATGCTCCGATTACAGAGGTTAACAGGCAGCCGGTTCCGGTCACTTTTGTTAACAGTGGATGTCCATTAGAAACTAAATAGGTCGTCTCTCCATCTGTCAGCACATCGTCTTTCCCGGTAATCACCACAATGGTATGGAGCTTTTGTGCAGCAGTTATAGCCAATTCCATACTATTCCCTTGTTGTACTCCAGCATCGACACCTTTGATTTCCCGCTTCTCCCCCAGCACATTGGCAACTTCAGCAGCATTTCCTCTAAGGACGGAGATCTTCACTTCTTCCATCACCTTATGTGCCATTTCTGTTCGGAATGGGGTTGCACCTGCTCCAACAGGGTCGAATATAACTGGAATTCCAAGCTCATTAGCTGTTTTTCCAGCCAAAATCATCGAGTCGACCACTTCCCTGCTTAAGGTTCCGATGTTAAGAACGAGAGCACGAGAAATTCGTACCATGTCTGCCACCTCTTCTGGAGCATAGGCCATAACAGGGGATGCCCCAAGGGATAAGAGTCCATTTGCAGTGAAATTAGTGACCACCACATTGGTAATATTATGTACGAGCGGATTTTCCTCTCTTACTCTTTGTAAAATTGAACCTAAATCGCTGCTATTCATTACAGTTCCTCCTTCTTATGTAACTTTTGTAGAGTTCCTCTAATTCTATTAAACCCTTACTGGCCATTCTTCGAGTTTATACGCCATATCCCAAAACTTATATTCAAGCTGACAACTGATCAAGAAATGTTCCTTCATCTTTTCCTTTTCTCTCTCTGTTGCCCCCTCTGCCCACTCATCTAGACGGCTACAAAACTTAGTTGTAATCGAATCGGTAATAGTACCATAAAAGCTGATCCATTCATAAAAAGGATGAGAAGGCTCTGGATTTACCTCAGTCAATAATCTTTTCCCAATTTCCCAATACGTCCACGGACACGGCAATAACACCGCTAAGATTTCTCCTAAAGTTCCTTCGTGTGCGACAGTAAGCATATGACGAATATATTGATGTGCTGATGGCGAAAGTGGAAATCCATGTAATTCCTCGTAAGGAACACCTGCTACTTGGCAAAAGTTATTATGAGGATGGATTTCGCTTTTTAAAATAAATGAAATCTGTTGATTAAACATCTCCATATCTTCACGACTCTCACACTTAGAAACCGCAATTCCATAGATTCGTATAAAAGAATTCAAATATTCAAAGTCCTGTTTCACATAATGAATCAATTGTTCGCTTGTTAATTCCCCCATGGCAATTCCCTGCACAAAAGGATGTTCAAAAATCGCTTGAAAGATAGGATTTGCTTCTTTTCTTAATTCTGCTGAAAAACTCATACTATTTTCCCCCTTATTGGTTTTAACAGGCAGACACTAGAGGGTGGTTGAAATTTCAAACACGAAAAAACCGCCCCATAAATGGAGCGGCTGAATAGTTATTTATCCAAACACAGACTCCACTTTCCTACGCTAGTATGAACTAGATCAGGTTCAAAGGGTCCAAGATAACTCTTGTCTCAGCCATAAAATGGCTCCCCTAGTGGTCTTCCTATTAATTTAATCTTCACTCTACACTCACTTTTTAGTAAAGTCAATCAATTTACCTCTTAAGTTTAAAAGATAAACCGAATGTTTTACGAAGGTAGGAGCATATGCTCATATACATTTATATCAAGATTAACCCTTTCACACTATGGTATGGTTCAACGTGGTGTATGTAAATGAGGTTTTACGATTTTAAAGAACTTTTAAAACCAAAGACTTCTATATTTTATAAAAGTTTAGCAAATACTAGGTACATCTTGTTTTCTGATGGAGTGATTTGAGTGTCACGTAAAAAAGGTAGTTCGATACATATTTTCTTGTTATTTGTTGTTATGCTTGTTCTTATTTGGTCCCTTATTAAACCTGAGGAAGGTTATAAGGTTTTGTTGATGGAGGTTTTACCTTCAGTATTAGTTTTAGTATTCTTGATATCAAGATACAATCAGTTTCGCCTTACCACGGTTTCCTATGTCATTATAACCCTTCTTGTCATTTTAACGTTTATTGGAGGGCATTTATTCTTACTCCAAAGTTCCTCTCTTTACATGGATCAAAGATTATTTTGACTTACAAAGAAACCACTATGATCGGTTTGGTCATTTTCTTAAGGGGCTTATGGTCATCGTTATCTTAGAGATATTATTAAGGAAAACAGTTTTATTGAAAAGTAAAACAACAAATTTTATTGCTCTATGTATCACACTAGCAATCGGGGCTTTCTACGAGATAATTGAGTGGGCAAGTACAAAAATAGGGAAAGAAGGGAAAGCCACAAAAGATTTTTTAGGCATGCAGGGAGACATATGGGACGCCCAGTGGGATATGTCTCTTTTATTAGTGGGGTCCATTCTTTCGCTTATTTTCACAAGGTTCCTTAAGGTTCCTTTATAAAGGATTGGAAAAATCTAGATAACGAGTTGATATTACATACAACGTAGTATCTCACCTAATTCAATAGGTATTAAAGTTAAAGATTTATAACATTTCTATAAAAAAATCCCTTCTGAGTGACGGCTCATGCCTGTCTACACAAAAGGGATAATTATTAAGCTACTTCCTTGATATCTACTTTTTTACCTTCTTTTAACTGCTTCTTATAATCAGCTGTTGCTGTGAAAAGAACGTCTGTTGATGAGTTAAGTGCTGTTTCAAAGGAGTCTTGTAAAACACCAATGATAAAGCCTACTCCAACTACCTGCATCGCAACATCATTAGGGATTCCGAATAAGCTACATGCCAACGGAATTAATAAAAGTGATCCACCTGCAACCCCTGAAGCGCCGCATGCACAAATAGCTGACACTACGCTAAGGATAATAGCTGTAGGGATATCCACATGAATGCCTAGTGTATGAACGGCGGCAAGTGTCAATACAGAAATCGTAACAGCCGCACCAGCCATATTAACAGTTGCACCTAATGGAATCGATACAGAATAAGTATCTTTATCTAACCCTAGTTTTTCACATAGTTTCAAATTAACCGGTATGTTGGCAGCGGAGCTACGTGTAAAGAATGCTGTAATACCGCTTTCCTTGATACAAGTGAATACAAGTGGGTATGGATTCTGACGTACGTTCACCCAAACCATGAGTGGATTGACAACCAAAGCCACAAAGAGCATACATCCAAGCAAAACGACAAGTAATTTTCCATAGCTTAATAGAGACTCGAGTCCATTTGTTGTAATCGAATCAATTACTAGACCCATGATTCCTAATGGTGCAAGCTTGATTACCCATGTAACCATTTTGGAAACAGCATCTGAAAAATTAGAAATCATGGTTTTCGTTGTATCAGGAGCATTTTTTAAAGCTAAACCAAGGATGATCGCCCAAGCTAAAATCCCAATATAATTTGCATTTGCAATGGCATTAACAGGATTATCCACAACATTCAGCAGTAATGCTTTGAGAACTTCCACCACACCGCCTGGAGCCGCCAAATCTTCAGCACCCTTTGTTAGGTTGATACTTACAGGAAAAATAAAACTTACAATGACAGCAATTAATCCAGCTAAAAACGTTCCTAAAAGATAGAGAGAAATAATCGACTTCATATTCGTTTGCTTCCCACTCTTATGCTGCGCAATAGCAGACATTACTAGGAAGAGTACCAGTACAGGTGCAATAGCTTTTAAAGCACCTACAAATAATGATCCTAAAATGACAATTGGTTTTGCCACTTCTGGAATCGCGACAGCCAGGATAATACCAATTAATAAACCAATAGATATTTGTTTTACCAGACTAATTTGATTCCACTTTTTCAATAGATTTTTCATAGATGTACCCCTCCCAATTGTATACACTCTCCGGTGCAAAGAAACATTAAGGTGTGTTCCTCTGTATCTCTTAATGAATTCCCCTGCCCCTTAAATTCTAATAACTAGAATTATAGTGAATATTTAGATATATTACAATAGCTTATCGTTTAGAATAGTATAACAACTTCATAATCGTTAATCAATAAGAGATGAACAATTAATAAAAAAAAAATATAATCGTTCGGATATTTATATATTATTCAGTATTACACTTCTAAGATCGTTCGCCTTTTAAGCGTTATCATAAAAAATCACTATTCGTAATTCACTATTCCATTGCAAATGATTTGTTCTAGGTAGAAAGACCAGAGGAAATTAGTAGGATTTACTTTCCTCTAACATCTCTTAAAATACTTAATGGGAGGTTCGTACAATGTTCAAAAAAACAATCATCCTCGGAATACTCTTATCTATATTACTTGTGTTAGTTATCATAAAATCACAAACTAGTACTCCTGTTACCAATTTAGGCAATGAAAATTCTGAATACAAAACAGTAGAATACAAAATCAGCCAAATGAAAGAGGATCAATATTACGGGAAAAGTGATGATGGAACTAAGATTGTCTTTTCTGCTGAAAGCATCGACTCTAGTGAGAAAATACAAGTCGGTGATGTGGTCATATGTTATTTTGAGAAAGATAATGTTGGAAAAGGGTTAGTAAAAGTTGAAAAAAAATAATCAAGCAGGTATCAGAGTCTTATCGTACTCTTAGACATTTTTAGAGATAACAAACCAAGGGCCATTCTCCATTGAGAATGGCTTTGCTATTTTTTGAACACTTTTAAAATAAAGGCTTCATATGGATCTTTTATACTAAAGTATAGTTCGTTTAAGGTTATATAGCTATTTGGGTATAATTTACCATTTTTTGCTAATTCGTTATAATATACTGCTTGGATGTGAATCATGGTAGAACTATAAACGATTTGGAAGTGTTACCGATGGAGCATAATATGACCTGGACCTATAATGATTACTGGTTCGTTTTTTCCATACTGCTTGGCATTCTTTTTTCATACATAGCGTTAGATCTCCGCTGGAAAATGATTATTTTTAAAAATTTCAAATATAATCTATGGTTATTAGGTTGTGCGATTGCAATGGGGATTGGGATTTGGACCATGCACTTTGTTGGTATGCTTGCGATGGATATGCCAATTCATAGTGAGTATGATGCTAGGATGGTATTGCTTTCACTTCTTATTTCCATTGCAGGCACTGGGCTCGCCTTCTGTATGATGAAAATGAATCATGTTAGACTCCTTTTATCTAGTCTTTTAATGGGTGGAGGAATCGTTGGTATGCACTATATAGGTATGGAGGCAATGCATCTAAACTTCTCCATCACCTATAACACAGCAATCGTGCTATTGTCGTTATGTATTGCTTTCACTGCTGCGTTTGGTTCTTTATGGGTCCTTTTCTTTTTTAATCATCAACGCTCGATGAATTTTCATTGCCGGGTATTGAGCAGTATGCTAATGGGCATCGGAATCGCTGGAATGCATTACATTGGGATGTGGGGAACGAATCTTCACTTTGAACCATCTTTCAAAACTTCAGATGCCTATTACTCCGTTAGTTCCAGTACCTTGAGCTCTTTTATCAGTGTTCCTGCAATTATCGTCGTGCTGATTATGTTATTATCTAGTGCCTTCCTAGATAAAAAACTTATTGCTCAAATGAAGGATCTAAATCATCATGAGAAAAAGCTTAGAGAATCTGAGAAGCTATCACTGGTTGGAGAACTTGCAGCTGGTGTAGCCCATGAAATTAGAAATCCTTTAACGACATTAAAAGGGTTTACGCAAATGATGAATGAAAATACCGATCCCGAAGCAAATAAAAGATATTTCAAGATTATGATTGATGAAATAAACAGAATCAATTTTATCGTAAGTGAGTTTATGGTCCTTTCAAAACCACATATCGTTCAATATTCCTTAACGGATATTTCGCAAAGTATTAAAAATGTGATTACCCTCTTGAATACACAGGCAATCATAAATAATATTGAAATCATTCCGGAATTTATGGGAGAGAGATTTTTAATTAAATGCGAAGAAAATCAAATTAAGCAAGTTATTGCCAATTTGATCAAGAATTCAATAGAAGCCATGCCGCAAGGAGGAAAAATTCAGATTAGGATAGAACAACAAGATACGAATCTTATCATTTCGGTGATTGATAACGGTGTGGGGATATCGAGGGAAAATCTACAACGATTAGGTACCCCCTTTTATACCACAAAAACAGAGGGAACCGGTTTGGGGCTAATGGTGAGCAAGAAAATTATTCAAAATCACAATGGGAAATTTGAAATAAAAAGTGTGCCAAACATCGCTACAACTGTAACAATCACCTTGCCCACAGAACTTAGCCATTTAGATTATGTAAAAATGAATTTCAAAGATGATTCCACTCTAACCGAATCTTCGTAAGCTGTTCTGCTTTACCAGTACGAACAGGTAAAGCCTTTATCATTGATTTCGAAAAATAATCATTCCAATAATCATAGGCACAATCATTAATAGACCGACCGTTAGAGTGGGAATGTATAATCGACTGGCGAAAATGGCGCCAAATTCTCCTAGAATACCACCAATCAAAAAAGGGATGGCCGATTTTGTTTTGTCTGCATTTGGCTTTGCAAAATACCATGCATCCCAAACCGTATAGGCATAAAATCCAGGATAAAATAACACATACTGAAAATTGGCTGCCTCTAATGCTTTTTGGTGGAAACCGTTAAAATCCAGATGTATCGCAGTATTGATCTTCCCAAATACATTATCATAATGTTCGACGAATAGAAGAAATACACTTTTTAGAAATTGTCGATTATAGAGTTGACCAAATCCAGGCATGAGCATGGAAAATAAAGCAGCAAGATTCCTCATGATATTCTCCTTTGTCACTTATTGCTTATTCCGTTTATTGGAAGTGTTTATTATAATTTCCAATTAGATGGAAATAAATCGAAATATAAAATTACAAAATTCGACATTATTCGAACGAATATTAAAAAACCAAAAGTTGGCCAAACAGCAACAATAATAGAACCTCAGTTCCCTATCTGAGGTTCTACTTCATGAAATGTGATTTATAAAAATCAGGCAATATAGTTACTCCTTGATATGTTCCACTAATAGGTTGGCGTATGTTTCGCCACCTTGCTTCGTTAAATGAACACCATCATTTGCAAAATATTCCGCATGGCCGGCACTGGCGCTATACCAATCTATGATAACGGTATGAGGCACACTTTTAACGACTTCTTCTAATGTTTGGTTTACGTTCGTTTCCCATTGCCTAGGTACTCGACAATTTACTAAATAAACTTTTTTATTTTCCAGACCTTTGATAAGATTTTCTAAGTCTGATTTGACAAAAGGTCCATTGGTTCCAAGTTGGATAAACACATACTCCCCTAATTGCCCACTTCCCTCCAGCATCTTAATCACCTCTGGCACCTCAGACATTTGCCGGCCGACACGGTAATCAATCGTCGCTTCGGGGTAATGGTTTTTAAAGTATGGTGCGACATCATGAAGAATGGAATCCCCAATTACGGTAATAGTCTTCACATTAGGATCTGGTTTCGTGATTTCCTCTTCAAGTTCTGGCTCTTTGGCTGGTTCTTCGTTAAAATCTATTTCATTAAATGCTTCAAATGTTAACGCTTCTTGATTCGTAACCACAACGGTAGTTTTCGAAGCAAATACGACGCCTATTCCTACTAATGATGCAATGAATACAGCACAGCTTGCAATGAAAAGCCTTTTCTGATTAATTGGCAGATCTTTGAATCCTATTAGAAACGATTTTAACTTCCCCGACCGTATCGGTACTTCCACAAATCGATAGGATAACTCTGAAATAAACAATGTAGAAACTATCTGTAAGGTTATTCTCCAGAAGTTTAATCCATCTGTATTAACAATCGGGTTTGTTAAGATAATAATTGGATAATGCCATAAATAAATACCATAGGAACGAATCCCAATCCATTGGAGCGGCTTTACACTGAGCCATTTTGCGAGCTTACTAGCAGGATGTGCTAATGCCGCTACTACTAAAATGGTAATTATAGATAAAAGAAACATGCCCCCCTGATAATGAAACGGGTCAAATTGCGATGTGATTACAAATAGTGAGACCATCAGCAACAAACCTGTTATTCCTGCTATTTCAAGAACGAAACTAGCATGCCTTGGTAATGTTTTAGATAATCGCTGGCTTGGCCAAACAAAGGCAAGTGCGGCTCCTAGAAGAAGTGAGAAAGCTCTTGTATCTGTTCCATAATACACACGAGAAGGATCCTCCCCCGGTATATAGAGGAATGCCATTAACCAAGCAGAAATGACGACTCCTACTAAAATAACCAACACTCGAAACCTTTTTCTTTTTATAAAAGGTAAACCAAGAATCATTAGCAGCGGCCATATAAGATAAAATTGCTCCTCAATTGCCAGTGACCATATATGCGTTAAGGGTGAAGCAGGACCGAAGCTATCAAAATAGGATACTTCATGAAAAATGTACCACCAATTTGTAAGATATAAAATTGAAGGTAAAAAATCTGAACGTAATTTTTCAAACGAAGGATGATTCGTAACCATCACCCCTAAGGTAACGATAAAAATCATCACCAATACGGCCGGAGCCAGTCTGCGAAAACGCCGAATCATGAAGCGAAGGAAGTTAATTTTATTGTTTTTATTCCATTCATCTCTAAGAATATCTGTAATCAAGTAACCTGACAAAACAAAGAATACCGTTACACCTGAAAACCCACCCTGAAACAAAGGGATATTCAGATGGTAAAGAATAACACCCATGACAGCTATGGCTCTAAGTCCATCAATCCCCGGCATATATCTGCGTTTATCGTTGCTTGAGACCGACATTACATCCCCTCTCCTACGTCATTGTGAAAGGATTGTTATTTACTTCTTCAAAACCACTTAATGTTTCCCTTAAATATCAAAAGTAACGAGACCAGCAAAAAGACTAATCCTGTAATGCGATACCAATCAATTGGTATAGGTTGATTAGTGAAGATCCCAAAATGATCAAGTGTAACACTAATAAATAACTGTCCGACAATAACAGCTGTTATTGCTGAGGCTACTCCAATTTTTGGTACGATGGCAACCATGATAGACACATAACCAACTCCAAGGGCTCCACCAAGCAGCTGCCATTTCGAAACGTTTGTTACTTTTAATAGATCCCCTTTTCCCATAAAAATAACGAGTAATAAGAGGATAATGGTTCCGATAAAAAATGAAACAAAACTAGCTTCAATTACGCCAATCCTTTTTCCCAACACACCATTGATCCCGGCTTGTAATCCAATACAAGTCCCAGCAATAATGGCAAATAATAAGTAAAAAAACATGTACATTATTTATTCCACCTTTAATTATCACAACTCCTAAGTCCAATACTTAAGAGTCAATACTCTAAATGATTATGCTTTTAGATAAATGACTATGAATACAGCATGTCCTACCGGAATAATTTTTACTGATTTATTTAGGTTGGGAAGAAGAATTGGGCGCCTTCTAAATATATGAAATATAGTTGATCTGTTAAAGAAGTACAAAGTGGAGTTACATCACTGTGTAAAGAACACTGGAGCAGATTCAACATTTTTAAGCCATATATACTCTTGATCATTTAAGCCGTCCTTCACCCATACATCACCTTTATATTCCTTATCCTTCCTGCGTACCCAACGAAGATGAGTTCCAACAACTTGAGGATCTTCATCAAGTTCGTTCTTCTTTGGAAACGAGATTTGCTGTTGTTCTTCTGATCTTATATTAATCTCATAAAGGGCTGTAAACATTGTTGGGACAGGTCCTTCGTCCCACACCTTGTTCTCTTTTGCACGCGCCACGACCACCTTGTCTGGAGAGATCCATTCTAAATCGAGGTCTACGAACCCTTCAGGTGTATATTCCTTTTGCTGAATCGAGCTTGGCATATCGGCAATTTTCGTTTTCCTGTTTTCTACAAAAAATCTTCCTTCCATTTGTTTATTCATTGCAATTTCACCTTCTATACCGCGACGAACTTCAACTCCATATTCATCAACAATTTTTATTCTGCTCATAATCGTTGATTTACCACAGCACTGTAATATTTTTTGATACTCCTCATCGGCGCGGTGATTCGCTTTCTTAAGCCAGGTTGCAGCACTTTGAGTTTCAGTTAATCCATAAATTCGAAGAAAAACCTGCCCAAACATCTCTAAGCCCTGCCTCAACCGATTTGCTGCTATCGGTGCTGTTCCATATTGAATGATTCGAATGGATCTCACATCAAATTCTTTATTTTCCATAAAATCAAACAAATAGAGGGTTGTAGGTACAGTACTTAGGAACGTAACCTTATTTTTTTCAATATGTTCCAATACGTTCTCAGGATCAAACTTACTTTTTATATAGATTTGTGTTCCTTTTACCATACCAGCGTATAAATAAAGTCCAGCAGCATGCGGCAATGGTGTAGTCAATAGAATTTTTTCATCTTCTTGCATATTCGTCTCAATGGCTATTGAGAGGTAGGTTAGAACGGTTCCTTGATGATTATGTACGACTCCTTTTGGCTTTCCAGTGGTTCCACCAGTGTAAAGGATTAATGAGAGATCTGTAGGGTTAGTTGAAACATTTAACGTAGCTTCTGATTCATTAGCTTGGAAGGATTCCCATGAAATGAATTGATCAGGTAAATTTTCTTTTCTGCCGACCCCTACAATCGTTTTGATTTTGGCAATTCCATTTGGATGTTTTCAATAATGGAGAAAAATTGTTCTTCAACAATTAAGACTTCTGCATCAGAGTCATTTAAAATGTAAAGAATCTCGTTCTCTCCCAACATGTTATTTAAAGGGACTTTTGTTCCACCCGCAAAGAAGATTCCTGCTTCACTAATGAGGTATTCAGGAGTGTTGGATAAAAGCAGAGCAACCCTGGTATTATTTTTTACCCCACATTTCTTCAATCCATGAGCAACCCTGTTAGCTTGCTTATGTAATTCATGATATGTGAAGGATTGAGATTGAAAATGTACAGCGATTCTATCTGCATGATTTTCATAATAGATTGTTGAAAAAATCGTTTAAAGTTAGAATGGATTGATTCATTGGATTCCTCCCCTTTTGAATAAATATTTTTGACAGTAAACTAGATTCGACACCATGAAATGTTTAATCATTTCGAATAATATGAATACTTTTTTGTTTAATAATTTGATACTACCACTACCTCTTTTAATGGTCTAATATATGATACAATTGTATTAATATTCAAAAAATATTATTCTAGGAAAATAAGGAGATAGTTATGGGGTTTAGACATTTACAGTATTTCGTTGCAGTTGCGGGGAACTCCATTTTGGCAGAGCAGCTAAACGATTAAATATGAGTCAACCACCCCTTAGTCAACAAATAGCTCAATTAGAAAAAGAGTTAGGAGTTGACTTATTTTATAGGACAAAACGAAGTACGGAATTAACACCTGCTGGTAAGTTTTTTCTTGAACAAACCTATGATATTATGAATAAACTTGATAGATCCATTATGGATGTTCGAAAAATCCATCAAGGAGAAAAAGGTCAATTAATTATAGGATACAAAGGATTTTTGAATAAACTTATATTACATTTAATTCGAACTTATCGTTCTAGATATCCAAAAGTAGAAGTCGTTTTACAATTTCTGTCTTCAGTTAATCAATTCCAATACTTATATGATAATAAGATTAAACTTGGTTTTGTTTGTCCTCCTATTGACAGCAGCAATTGAATTCTCGGTTAGTCGGCTTTGCTCCTTTTGTAGCAGCGTTACCTTCATCCCGTCCCTTAGCAATGGATACATCACAATTAGATATTAGAGAACTGAAAAATGAACCTTTTGTTATGACTCATCGTAAAAATGAGCTAGGCTATTATGATACAATCATTTCCATATGCAATCGTGTAGGTTTCAGCCCAAATGTTATCCAAAAAGCCGAAGGAATTTTTACAATCCTTACCCTCATTTCCACTGGATTGGGAGTTTCTCTTGTTACGACTTGGAGAAAAAATGAAGATTCACCACTTGTAGACACCTTTCTTGGTGTATATGATGAATTGTTTAATGAGGCTAACAATTTAAAGGAGTATTACCATTTAATATTCCATTTATTACTTTTTCTTGATTATTTTCTCGTTTAAACAGTGATTGTTGAAAAGCTTTTTCTAAATGATTGAATGACATTTCTATTAAGGGTGAAAGTATTTCCCACTCTAACGTTTTGGAATCTACTAATGAGTCTAAATAAATAATCTGAATTTCATCCTGATTAAATGAACGATGAACAAGGTCAAAAGAATCCCCTAATTCTGTAAGTGTCTTGTCATAAGTTGCTTCTGTAATTGTTTTTTCATTTGAAGCTTTTTTATTACTATTCAAATGCTGCGTTTTAAGCAGATTAACAAAATCTGTATCCTTTTGTAAGAAAATCTTTTTGAGTATTGTTCGAAAGCGACCCATTTAAGTTCCATCCTTTTAACCGGGATAGTTCTATTATTTACCATTAATTTTCAAATATGTATTTAGAGACCTCAAAAATAGAAAGACTTAATAAAAAATGCCACGAAAAAATTTCGTGGCGGTCAATTGGCTTTGAAAAAAGTTATTCGGTCACCCATCAACGGGATGTAAGTATCGCCTCACTTGTGCCTTGTTCCTTTACACCCGGTCGGTACGAATGGTCCTACCTTCATAGAACATACGATCTAGGATCACATCTTTCTCTTTGGCCGAAACGGATGATGCGGTTAATTTATAGATGAAAGTTTTACTACCTAAGGGGGAAACATATCGTTCCAAATGACTCTTCCCCAGCGGTCGATCATAATAGCCTGGCACATATTTGTTCAGCATGACCTGCATGGCTTCCGTTGCCTCGTTTATATCGGTTACATGAACCAAGGATCCTTCGATGATCACACTCATATATGCTGTATCCGTTTTGGCGGGTATCGGACTGGTAATTGTCCCATAATTTGTGCTTACAGTGAAGCAGGCCAGAGGGTTATTCTCGATGTAAGTGACTTTTCTTCCTTCTTCTGCCCCATGAAAATAGATAGCGTCGTTCAGCCAAACAAAATTGAGTGGAATGACATATGGGACGTCTTCTAAAGATAAGCCGAGAAATCCAGTTTGGGCATTTTCTAGAAAGTGCTGGATTTTGTCGGTATCAGTACAATTGCGTTTCTGATTACGAATGGGAAACATCTTAATTATCTCCTTTTAAAGTTTTATGAAATAACTATTAGGGTGTATTTAAAGCTTGATAAAAATTCAAGGAAGTTTGAGTGTGATTTAAAGTTATCCATATTCGCGAAACGAAAGAATAAAAATGCAGCCCAACTTTATAGGGCTGCGTTACTTTCACCTGTTCTTTATTCATTCAGCATAAATTTCCCTTTAGTTAACAAAATTAATAATGAATGCTCATTTTACTCGGACTTTGCTAAAAGAGTTCTATATCATGTCCCATTTCAATTGTACAAGGTGTTTTCGAACATGATGAACAAAGGTATTCCAATAATTACTTTGAAAGTGAACCGCCATGTACTGCATCGGCATATATTACTGTCTAAACAGGAAATCTGAAACGATTCACTTGGTCCGACGATCCAGCCATCCCGAGTCGTCAGGCGCGTTTGGGACCGACAACCTTTTGCCAGCCCCTGGCGGACCATCGAGTGACTTTAACAGTGATCTTGGTGGTACTTTAGCCTAGTTCTGAAAACAGCTATTCACTTAGAACATTGCCATGTCAGCGGGAATCCACCTGTCTCCTATTAGCGTAACGATTTGAATGCCGTGCGGAGTTCTGAAGTGATGTACCCTGGTTGCTCCCAAGCTGCGAAGTGTGTCCGCCCTTTGGAAGTTTGTTGTAGTGGATTAGATACAGGTATGCTTTCTCTGCCCAACTCCTCGGTGCTTCATATAGCTCATCCGGAAATACGCTAACGGCAACTGGGATTTTGACTCCTTTGACGCTGAAGAAGGAGACTCCAGCTTTACTGTTCTCCCAGTAGAGACGAGCCGCAGAAACCGCTGTGTTCGTAAACCAGAAGAGCGAGATGTTGTCGAGAACGTCGTCGCGTGTTAGGCCTTCTTTGACTCCAGCAAAAGATCTCGAGATCATTGCAAGGCTTTTCCAGTCGTGGTCAAGCATAAAGGCTGCCAAACCGACTGGCGAATCCACCAGTCCGGTCAGCGCCTGCGGGCGCGTTCCAATGACAGCTCGAATTTTTGCATTAAATTTCGGATTCTATGGTCAAGCTTTGGATAACTGTGTTTCTTTATAGCTCTCCTCTAATGCCTTATTCGCATTTATAAAGTTCATTAATATTTCGATAAAACCTTTTGCAGCTGTTCCAATATATTTTTGTTTATGGTGGACAATATCCACTTCCTTGATGAAGGCTGGATTTGATATTTTAATAGCCTTTAAACTCCCTGTATTTTCCAGCGCGAAGAGTGTACTAGATAAAATGGTAGCCCCTATCCCTTCCTCGACTAGTTCCAATATCGCCTTTGAATCGGTTGATTCAATGATAGGCTGTATGACAACTCCTACAGATAGACACGCATCGGCAAATAATTTCCTAAAACAATGACCAACTGGATTTAATATTAGCGGAATATTGTGAATCTCACGAAACTCAATTTCGTCTCTCTCAGCCCAAGCATGATCCGTTCGCACGACTAAATAGAATTCATCCTCGTATAAAGGAATTTGGATAAAACTCTCATCTGGTCTTGGCATGAAAGTTAGAGCCAAGTCAATTTCGTTTTGTTTTACCTTTTCTACTGGGTCATCAATCGAAAATAACTGTATTTGAACGTGAGGGTACTTAGCATGAAACTCTAACAAAACCTTGGAGGCTATAAGACTTAGGTCACCAGAAAGTGCCCCTATGACTAATTTCCCTCTTTTCACATTTTGCAGCTCCCCTATTTGTTCAGTAGCAAATTTTAAATTTTCGAACACTTTTTTGCAATGTTCAAGAAGGATTTCGCCAGCTTCAGTGATCGCTATTTTTTTATTCAAACGATCAAATAAACGAACACCCAGTTCATCTTCTAACGCTTTCATTTGGTAGCTTAAAGTAGGTTGACCAATTCTTATTTTTTCAGCAGTCCTTGTAAAATGCAGTTCCTCACATAGTGCCATGAAGTATTCTAATTGTCTCAACTCCAAGATTTTTTACCCCATTTACCGTTTCATTTTTTTATAGCACGGTACTAGCTGTCTATCCTCCCAGGATCATAACGATAAGCGACAGCTCACGCATTTGTATGGATGGTGAACTGTCACTATTATCTGATAACTATCAATCTATCTCAATAAATTTCTAAAAGGACAACAATTTATTTGCCTTGAACTTGAATAGTTGGAATCGCTGTCCCCTTTACTAGAACCTTATCTTGATGGTGTTTCAATAACAGGTGCTGAGATCGCATTGTTCATGACCGCGCGAATCATCATATTCCCATATTCCGGTGTCGTAACATGCTGCCACGTTCCATCGTACAGCCACCAATTCCGATCATGAAAGGTGCTATTTTGATCACTTTCGAGACTTGGTATTGTACCTATGGCAGAAGCGTCAGGCTGTACATAGACAAGGTAGAAATCTCCCGTTACAAAAATGTTTTTATCCGTTAAATCGACATGAGTCCATTCCCCATCAGTCTGCGCAGCTGCTTCAAACGGACCTGCAATTCTTTTACCGGGAGATCCGTTAACACCGGTGGAATCATAAACGGCTACTTGAAATCTAGTTGAGCCCGGGGATGGCCATTCTGTATTCACTTTAAAGAGTCCTCCTGTCAGCCAAGATTTCGTGACTCCTTCTTCCAATGACATTCTAATCGCAAAGCCATTTTTAGCACCGTGCCAAAACCATGAATTTTCCGAAGTCCCATCATCATAGCCGATTTCTCCGGGAGTTCCCAAAAATCTTTCCAATTCAACATTCTGTTTGGTTTTCTTTTTCGACTGGAGTGTAATCGAGTAATTATTATAAACATAATCTTTCTTGAACACATGTAACGTATAGGTACCTTCAAAGGCAGTAAGTGTAAATCTTCCTTTACTATCTGTTTTCACTGGTGTAATGGCAGCATCCTCTACTAAAGAGAGGATGGCATCAGATATAGGTTTCCCTGTCGTTTGATCCTTGACTACCCCTTCTAGTGTTCCTTTTCCTAGAGGTTTAAGAGTAAGGTTTGCTTCGACGGTCCCGTCTTTTGGAATTGAAACAGCTTGGTCTTTGGAATGAAAACCATAGGCTTCAGCGCGAAGAGTGAATTCCCCTGCGTTATGTGTCATGGAGAACCTTCCATCTTCAGGATTAGTTGCAACTGAGTATCCGGAGTCTACTAGCGTTACCTTTGCACCGATTGGTAATACTTTTGGTTGACTAGAATTAGTCTCAACCATTGTAGCCGTCGGAGCTAATATATTACTATTTGTTTGTTTTTTTGTATGGATTTCCCCTATTGCCTTTTTTACCTTACTTCCCACAAGGGCTTTGTCCGTTAAGGATATATCATCCAAATACCAGCCATCATGAGGCTCAAAATCAAATCCTGTTAGCCATGAAAACTTATAGAAGCAGATATAAATCCGCTTTCCGGCGTAAGACGAAAGATTTACTTCTGCATCAATCCATTCATCAGTAGTATACTCTAGTGGTACTCCATTTTCACCAAATTTAGTGGCTTCCGTTTTAGTTAGTATTTCCCAATTCTGGCGGTCTGTAGAGACAAGCACCGCTCCGAAATCGGTTGAACCGCCGACTCCATCTGGACTAAAGTCATACCATTGCTTATATTGCAGGTATAAATTACCACTTTCAGGAATATCGATCGGAGGCATATTGAGATAAGAATGCGTATTAGGAGCATGAGGACCCTCCAAATTGGTTCCATATACGTTTTTTCCTGAGAAAGCTTGGCCAGGTCCTGCTGCTGGGCTGCCCCATTCCCAATCGTTTTTCCATCCTTCTGAATACCAGCCTTCAGGAACAGCTTCTAAATCTTGAAAATAACCAATTGTAATCGCAGGTTTAACTTCTGCATGAAAATCCTTAGAAGTTACTTGGTTTTGTCCATAATCAACCATTTTCCACTTATACGTAAATGTGCCTTCCTTTACATCCTCACCTGGAACTACAGCTTGATAGGTCCCATTTCTAAAATCACCGGCTGTTCTTCCTGCTTTTACCGTTTTCCATTGTTGACCAGCTAAATACTGTATTTCTACAGTATCTACTCTGATGTTGTCTTGCACTTCCACTGTTAGTGGCAGCACTACCTGGTCGTACACAAAATCAGGAGAGGTATGCTGGTAGGTTGGATTTGCTTTATCTTTTCCATCATATACGACTAAACCTTCAATCTTCCCATTTCCATTATTATTTGTTTTTATTGCATTGTAAGCGTTAATAAATCCATGACCATACCCATAGTTAGGGGAAGACGGAAATTCTGTATCTGTCAATGGGATGGCTGAATTGAACAGTATTTCCTCAATTTGGTCAATTGAGAGGGAGGCATTTGCTTGCTTTAACAACGCTATGACTCCTGTAATATGTGGTGTTGCCATTGATGTACCACTCATCAGCTCATAGTCATTGGTAGGTACGGCTGAGCGGATATCGACACCTGGTGCT
>NZ_NPDD01000147.1 GCF_002272245.1 Bacillus sp. 7884-1
AGCATTCTGGCTAACCTTATAATACGAACGGGGCAGGTTTGTTGAACAAGGGAGCATAGCCGTTATAGGACTTTATTTTTTCCTATTGAAGGTATATTCTTTTGCGATGCAGAAATTTGTAAGATAAAAACAAACATAAATTTTGAAGTATGTTGAAATAGGAAGAAAGAGAGACATCGTGAATCTCTCTTTCTCATTTTTCTATTTGAAGACCAATATTAGGAGGAATAACTAATTATTCTGAATACACAATCGCATCAAATCCGGCATTCCTTGCTTTAGTTGCTAAAGATTCTGCATTTTCTTTTGATGTGAAAGCTCCTATTTGGACTTTGTATAAACCATCTCTAAGTAAAACTATAGCATCGAATCCTTTTGACCTTGCATCTGCAGCAAGGTTGTCCGCATTAGACTTGATACGAAATGCACCTATTTGAACTTTATAAAGAATAGTTGGTTTTCTCGTTAAATTAAATGCCCTAGCTAATCCATTAGCGTGTCCTGTGGCAATAGTCGCTAAGAAACTTGTGGATTTTAATTTGCTAGCGTCATTAGTGTTATCTATAAACCCATTTTCCGTTAACATAGCTGGCATTCTTGATTCCCGTAATACATGGAAGTTAGCTGTTTTTTTACCACGATTAACAAAATCTACTGCCTTAATAATTTCATCATGAATGATATCCCGATATGTGGTTGTAGGGGCTCCAACCCCAGGATAAATATAGCTTTCGAAGCCTGTACCCCCACCAGCATTAATATGGATGGAAAGATAGTAGTCTGCTCCCCAATTGTTTGCGGCATTTGTTCTTTCACTTAAGCTTACAGTTTGATCGCCTGTTCTACTCATTAGGATTGTTACACCTTCGTATTCATTTAATAAGATATCTCTTAGAGTTATAGCTATCTGTAAAGTAATATTCTTTTCTTGCAGTCCATTTCCTACAGCTCCAGGGTCTGAACCGCCATGTCCAGGATCGATAAAAAGTTTAACCATCTTAATTCATCACCTCCATTAATAACATATTAAAAAGGTGCTAATATGCTTGGACTAATAAATTAAAGATAAAATTATGCTCAAAAACTATTATCATTATACTGCCCAGTTAACAAATACCGTTTCAAATTTGTATGCATGTTTGGGTAATTCGTCCTTATTTGTATGTCTTGTTTAACAAACGGAAGCGACTGCTCAAAAAGTGCAGTCGCTTTTTGAGCTAACTGGCAGTTTAGTTGGAGAAGAAAATTTTTGTTAAGTGAACCGATTGTGAAGGTCTCAAGAAGTATCAATTGAATATTAAAGATAAGTTATTTTTAGGAGGAGAATTATGGATAATGGACCATTTGTATTCATATTAGCTTTAATTGGAAATTTTATTTTAATTTTTGGTTTAGGTTTCCTAGTTGGAGGAGAAAGTCCGGAGTTTACTATTTTATCAATAATCAGCGTTCAATTTTCTTTTGTAGTCGTAATGTTGTTTAAAATCCTTAATAAGCTAAAAAAACTAGAAGGAAAGTCTAAGGATTAAAATGATATACATTGTCTTATTCAACTAAAGGGGCAGTTTAGTGGAAGAAGGATTTAATAATAACCTTGTAGAAATTATCCATTTATCAGGGTAAAAAGGAGAATGTATTGATGAGCAAAAGCAAACCAGTTGATGAATTAACCATAGACGACTTTAAGGAAAGTCCGATATGGGAATGGGCAATAGATGAAGAGGAAAATGAAGACCAAGATGAAACTTGGGTAAGACCATCAGAAACAAATAATTTTACAGAAGAACTAAATGGTTCAATAGTATCAGGGAAATTATCAACTATTGATGGTGATAAATTTCCAATGATGTGCAGTCTTGATATTGAAGATGACGAGGTAATAATTAGTTCAGTTGTTTTTTATAACAAAAAAGAAGACGAATACTATGCCTTAGAAGAAGTAGTTAAAAAAATAATATTGCCTTTATCAATAAATATTGGTCTTAAAATCAATGGAAAAAATAAATCATTAGAGTTTACAGCAAACAAAGTGGACATTTATAAAAATGATATAAGAACAAATTTGTAAAAGTTTTCTTCAACGGGTGCATTACTGGGATAGCAGTAATGCTTTTTTCTTCTTCAAGTAACGGGTGAGTTTAATAGAAAAGACTGTGGGATAAGGTAGGTTTTAGAGATGAAATGGTATTATGATGAAGAACACCTTATAAAAGCACATCAATATTGGAGAAAGAATAGAAAAAGCTTAGAAAATGATAAAGTATGTGGCTGCTTTTATTGTATTAGAATATTTAGTCCTAATGAAATTGATGAATGGTGGGACGAAGACGAAAGCACGGCAGAATGCCCATACTGTGGAATTGATTCTGTTATAGGGGAAAGTTCGGGATTCCCTATCACAAAAATGTTTTTAAAAGAAATGCATAAGAAATATTTTTAATTAACCCATTTTGAATTTTACAGATATGAGGATTTTTCTATAAGTTTGTGAACAAATGTACTTAAACTATAGGGTGCATTACTTGAAGACCAGTCGCATTCCAATAATGGTCAGGGTAGATGAACTAGAATAAAATAATAGCTTCAGCGATATAGGAGGAACCGTACTGGATAAAACAAAAGTAATGGCTTATTTTAGTGCAGTGGGTGATGAATTTCCTTTGGAGGTAGTAACCAATGTTCTTGGTATTGAGCCCACAAAAACTTACAGAAAGGGAGATGTAATTGAAAGTAATCCCAATCTTGTATCCACCAAAATTAGACGGAGAATAGAAACAGATTGGACTTTAAGCACAGGATACCAGGAGTCTTACGATATAAACGACCAGTTGAATTTAATTCAAAAATCAGTTGAAGGTAAAACGAAAGAATTAAAACAACTCAAGGAGAAATATTCTTTAGAGTTTCTTTTTATGGTTGTAATTCAAGTGGAAAATAACGAAACCCCTTCAATGTATTTGCAGAAAGACATAATAGATTTTGCTAGCATAATTCAAGCGGAAATCCATTTTGATTTATATATAATGAATTAAAGAATTATCCACCTTCTTATTAAGCCAACGGGGGCGTTAATTAACGAGATAAAGACCACTATTATGATAATCTTTAGCTCATTTCTTCCTTCTTAAGCTAACGGGGTGCAATAGTGAAAAGGGCAGCGTAAATTCGTTGCCTTTCTCACTTCATCTTTAAAAATACTTTATATAAAATTCTCTTCTAATGCTGCCACTTAACTGAGCATAAATTCTAGTGGTCTCGCTTTTTTCGTGCCCTAGTAGACTTTGAATAACATCAATCGGAGCTCCGTTGTTTAAAAGGTGGGTAGCATAGCTATGGCGTAGTTGATGTGGATGGATTTCTTTGTTGATCCCTGCTCGATTTG
>NZ_NPDD01000148.1 GCF_002272245.1 Bacillus sp. 7884-1
AACGATTGGACCAATTAATAAGATTTTTATCAAGAGAAACAATTTCGCCAATTCTACATCCTGTTGAAAACATAAATTCAAATAATGCCTTTTCCAATGGAGTAAAACACGCTTCCCTTAAATGTTCAATTTCTCTATCTGTCAAAAACTTTGGAATCCGTTTTCCTTGTTTAGGTTCTTTGATTTTGGCAGCTGGATTTTTGGGTATATGCCCTTCCTCGTGTGACCAACGAAATATCGATTTAATGAATCGAATTCTGTGTGCCAAACTTGACGGCTTTAAGTGTTCACTGGATTTTGCTAAATACCTTTTCAGTTGATCTGTCGTTAATGATCCAATTTCCACATCGTTAAAGTGTTGAATAAGTAGTTTAGATTGTAATCTATATGCTTTTAATGTCTGTGGAGAAAATCCTTCAATTCTTTTATCCGATTCATATAATTCCCAGGCTTTTGCTAATAACAAAATAATTCCTCCTTATCGGTAATATTAGAGGAATTATTGCCTTGATTATAGAAATGGAAACATTAGGTATTGATGTAAAGAAGCAGTTTAGTGCAAGAAGGAAACCCTTCGCTTCCAGTAGAATTTAATAATAGGATTAACATTATAAACTTCAGTAAAATTGGGGCTGGTAAAGATGAATTTCCTTCCGAATGAAAAAGAACTTTTCCTTGATGATTATATTGATGAACAGGAGTTTGTTGAGATAATCTCCACTTTCTATAAGCAAGAAATTTTTATCTATGCAATAATTCCTGAATATGAAAAAGAGTTATTAAAAGAACTTTCAAAGGACTTTATAAAGGTTAAAGATGTTTCATTACCACGCACTTTCCCAAGGGAAATAGGATACTTAGGATATGTAAGAGATTGTCAAAAACAATTTATATATGAATTTTATTTACGGTCTACAACAATGGATTATTTAGTTTTTTCTGAGATTGATGTAACTGCACATTTGAATAAAATAGAAAAGCAAAACGTTGATATTTTTAAAATATTTGAATTGAATAAAGTTCCTCATATAACTATAGGTCCTGATAGTCAATGGCTAAATATCATTGAGTTTTAAAATAAAACCAGATTGAAGTAACGGGGTGCTTTACTTTTAGAACAGGATGCCATTTCGGTGGCTTTTTCTTATTGAACTAATTGGGCAGTTTAGTGGAAGAGTACATATTGATCTTTGTTCAGCAATCGGGCCATTTAATTGAATAAGACTCTCGAACAAAATTAGAAATTTATATTAATGTTAGAATGGAGTTTGTGAAGGATTGTACTTAAACTAAAGCAGTTTAGTTTAGTAAACCCTCAAGCTTATTCAACGAAAAAAACCATCCACTTTTGATAGTAAATAGAGGATGGCTTTCTAAGGAATGTTATTTATGATTTCTCTAGTAATAAATCCAATGATTATTCCAGGAAAAACAAACAACATTGGGAGCCAAACAGGACCCAATAATACTCCAAATATCATTAAGTTCGAGGAAAAAATCAATCCAACAGTTACAAAAAATGCCGCAAACACATACGGAAGAAAAGAATAAGGATCTTTCCCTCCACCTGCATCTTTCACCGCATCCCACATGGAGAAAAAGTACAAACAAGGATAAAACATCAACCACTGATAATCAGCATGTTTTATGGCATCTCCAATTTCTCCATGAAAACTTAGAAGTATGACCTGATTAAAATTGGCTTGAACATTAATCAGAAATTCAAGTATCAATAAAACTGTGCCTTTAAAATACTTTCCGTTTAAATACTGCCCAAACCCAGGAAGTGCAATGCTCCACATTAGTTTTTCAAATGGACTCTTATTCACTTATAAATACCCAAGAAACAGAGTTCTTATTATATTTCTTTTGCAATTTCTTTTCTATTAGGAGCAAGTGGAGGCTGTTCTAACCATTTATTTTGTACCATAATATTAAACCATTTTTTTGTAACCATTAGATTTATTAGAATGACGCCTTCATAAGCCGTTACAAGGTCTGCTCGCATGGCTGATGCTAAACCTAATCCGTGATACGCCTGTGCAGCTTGGTACAAGAAACCAATATGATACATTATTAGCTTATCGGAAAAAGGAGAGTCCGTTGAAGTTGTCACTTCTGTTTCCCACGATTTAGGAGCTGGTAAATTATCCGTCTGCATGATTTTTGAAAAGGCTTTTATTTGTTGATCAGACGTTTTCTCAGAATCCTCTAAAAATTTTCTTACTTCTTTTGATTGAGCGACTTGACTAAATGCGATAGAAAGAGTTTTAGCCATAATACTCTTTTTTAGGTTGAAAGAAATACTTATGATTTCTGGCGCTGATAACATTCTACCCTTTCCGAAAAATCCATCTATGAAATCTTGGCTGGTAACATATTCGGGGTTTTTAGCTGGATAAAATAAAGGGTCTCTCTGAAAACTTCCTTTCTCAAGCAATAAATCAATTGTTTGATGATACATTCTTTTCCCATCATTATCACACGAGTCGTAAAAATACCGTAAATCCTCTCTTACAGAAACGCCCAATGAAGTGGAGTGTCCTAGTAAACCATGTAATGTCATGATATGTAAATAATTTAGGCAAAATATATCCGTGAACAACCTCTGTTTACCTTTAAAGAGGTCAGATTCAGTAAATCCAATTGGAACTGGAAACCCCTCATTTTCGATAAAAGTAACGATTTGTTGTTTTTGCTTTTCGAATGTCTTTATAGCATCCTCAAAAATGGCTTTAATTTGTTTATCCTCAATAATAGAGACCATATATCTATTTACAATATCAACGGCTGTTCCATTTACATACTCTCCCCACAAAGTTCCTATTTCGGAAGATGTGAGTTTTAATTTATCCTTTTCCATCTGGTCACCTCTTGGATATTATTTACCAATTCAGCAAGAGATATGAATTATTTATTGGAACTTTACTTAACACTAAGGTTATCGTTAATCTAGGAAAACAAATTTATCCAAAGCCATAATGCAATACTCCAAAGGACTTTCTCAATTCGTCCTTCCCTTGACATGCATTTTGGCTAACTGATCTCGATCTGGTGCTTGTGGTGGTTGCTCTAGCCAACCGTTATCAATCATTATATTGGCTCCATCTTCTGCATAGTTTGCTATTTCCGCCATTAATCGAGGATAAAGAGCTCCTAAATCGCGTCTTGCACTTGTCCCAAAACTAGCTCCATAATGGCTAATTCCTATCGAAATTAACGCTGTTACATGGAACATCATCAGTTTATCGGAAAATGGGGCAACCGTTGAATCAGTTGCTTGAGCATCCCATTTACTAGCTGGAGGCAGGTGATCCTCACTTAATATGGAGCCGAAAATTTCAATATGTTTGGCTGAAATGTCTCTTCCTCTTATCATGTAGTTACGAACCTCTTGAGACCTCGCCACTTGACTAAATCCCGTGAGCAGTGCTTGTCCTAATATATTGCGTATCATACTAAAATAGATATTCGATATTTCAATTGAATTAAGAGGTCTACGCTTGCCAAACCAACCGGTTAAATAACTTTGTTTTTGAACGTATTGAACCTGTTTTGGTTTTGGAATATGAGGAGGTCTCGTATAACTTCCCTTTGATAACAATACTTGTGTTGCTTGGTTAAATAGTTGCGTGTATTCAGTTAGACAGTTAGTGAAATATTGACATTGGTCTAATCGAGCAGAATTGGCAAGGGCCATCCCAAATGCTTCGATTCCGAGTTTGCCCATGTTATGAATGTATGTTAGATAAAACGTATCTGTAAATAAAGGAGGAGCTTGTAAATTAAGATCGTCCTTTTCGTTAAATCCATCAGGAATCGGAAGTTGTTCTTCATTAAACATACTAGTTAATTGTTGAACATGTAATTGAGATAACTGTAAGGCAAATTCTAAAACGCTACGAATTTCTGTATCTTGAACGGTTGCTAGAGCATATTTAACGACACAAATGACCATAGTATCCTGTTGGTAAGCCGTCCAAAGATTTGCCATTTCTGCAGATGATAAATCAATATGATGTTCTGTTTTCATGGAAATTCCTCCATTTTTTATTCGCTAGTAATAATTTCTCCGATATCAAATTAAATATGTAATATTGGGCTGACTGATTGAGAGAAAACTGGCTTATGTTGGTTTAATTACAAAGCTACATCTAGAATAAGTTATAAGTTAATTGCTTCCACAATACCAGCTAATATGAGCTTTTTGTTTATTCAAGAAAAGGGCGCTTTACTTGAATAAGAAAGCGTCTTTTTGATATGTCCCTACACATTGAGTGATTAGATTTTGTTAAGAAGAAAAGATTGTGAGTTTTTTCACTTAAACTAAAGGGTGCTTTAGTCAAACAAGAAATAATAATAAATACACAAAAGAAACACCGTGCCAATTACGGTGTCTTTTTGTGTGGGATTTAACCTTTATTTACCCAACTATTTAAGTTTTGTACTTCAAAACAGAATCCGTTACCTACAATTGGCGTTTTTCTATTTCATATAACAAAGTAAAATACACATAAAAAGTGAGACAAACTGCCAAGCATGATAAAGATGTGGAAAATCTCATGAAAGCCCATGTATTTGGATTGAAGAAATTTTGGCTTGGCCCCGTAAATAACTCCACCGATTGTATAAAAAATACCTCCAAGTACTAATAAAAATAACCCCATCGAATCCACGCTCCCTGCTAATGGCGAGAATACAAATACAATCATCCAGCCCATAACAAGATACAATGCAGTAGAAATCCAGCGTGGACAATTAAACCAGACCATTTTAAAAACAACTCCACTTAATGCTACTGCTGCAATGATAGAGAATAGAATATTTCCGGTTGTTCCATTTAAACTAATAAAGCAAAAAGGCGTATAGGTACCGGCAATTAATATAAAAATCATCGAATGATCAAGCCGCCTTAAAAAAGCAATCACATGATCTCTAGCTATTACCATATGGTAGGTGGCCGAAGCAGAATAAAGAAGTATCATGCTGACACCGAAAATGATGACAGCAGTAATCGCCATCGTTGACGAGGTCGTACTCGACACTTTGATAACCATTGCAAGAAGCCCTACAAAAGATAACAGCGCTCCAGTCAAATGAGTCAGTCCATTAATTGGTTCCCGAATAAAATTACTCATAATTCCCTCCTGATTACAACATGTAGTTTTGATAACTACTTATAATGATAATCGCAAAACAACACCTAGTCAATGGATAATTGTTACGATATAATGTTAACAGATAACACAATGATCGGAGTTAATAATATGGAAAAAATCAAAGAAATCCTCGAGGGCCTTGGACTGGAGTCAAATCTTAAACTAGATGAAATACCAAATATTGATTTATATATGGATCAGGTCATTCAGTTATTTGAAAATAAATTTGCGGATTCAAAACGTAATGACGAGGAAAAGATTCTTACGAAAACAATGATCAATAACTATGCAAAAGGGAAGCTTATTTTTCCGATAAAAAATAAGAAGTACTCAAAAGAGCATTTGATTTTGATGAGTTTAATCTATCAATTAAAAGGGGCTCTTTCTATTAACGATATTCAGACAACGCTGGATGGGATAAATAAAAGGATAATAAAAGAAGATATAGAGCTAGATTCTTTTTACAATAGTTATTTAAACCTTTCGAAAAAAAATGTTGCTGATTTTAATGAGGATATTAATGAGCGGGTAATGGATGTTAATAAAGAAGTATCAAAAATGGAAGATCGAAACGCTCCCTACCTCGAGCAGGTACTTATGATTTCTTCGCTCGTTCACATGAGTAGTTTATACCGAAAAGTAGCAGAAAAACTGGTTGACGAGATTGTAGTTGAAAAAGAAGGAAAGCGTCATAAATGATATGACGCTTTTTCTCGTTCATTCACTTGTAGTACGTGAATATCTTCTACATCTTTACCTATATCAATTGCCTTTACGGCAGAGGCAAAAACCTCAACATTATTTATAGAGACAGAATCAGCCCGATTTTCTCCTCCGTAAACTTTTATATCTGCACTGGCACTTTTAAAACCCTTTAGTGAAATATTATTTAATACCACATTCCTAGCTCGGTACTGTACGGCGATAACGGGGTTCCCTTTATAATCGTAATCCGGGTCGCCAATCAATGTGAAATGGTTGATCACGACATTTTTATATGCAGACACAACCAATCCACGTGGTGTCGAATCTTTATATAGTTCAGTAAAAACAGGATTAATGGCTGCAAGATTTATAGCATAAATATTGAATGCCGACCTTGATTCTGTATCTGTACTTTTGTGGTGTCCGATATGGCGGAAATTATAGGCTCGATTATCATTTACAGATATATGTCCAACGATTTGAATATTTGAGGCAGCTGACGAATTCTGATGGGCTTTTACTTCAATACCTCCAAAGCATCTGGCCGAAGAATTATTAACCAAAAGCACATTCCTTGAACCATCATCGACTTCAAACCCATTAGAATTTGAAATACCCTTCTGATGAGCACGACCGCTCGGGTCACACATATGTGAATTTGATATAAAAATATAGTCGCTATGATGGGTCGTTATCCCGTCATCTCCAAAACCATAACCAGTTAAACCATCCAGCCAAACATATTTACTCCCGCCTCGAGCACGGAATCCATCACCAGCATAATTGTATAAAGTTGAGGAAATATCAAAGCAATGGAGCCCAGGATTGATCGCTTCAACATCCTTCACCCAGCCATAAGTGACATTCGCATACGTTAAACAACTTGAATGATTACCCCAGGTACTTGTCTTTTTTACAGTCCCGAGTCTTTCGACATTCCAATCAAGCGTCATTCCCTGAACGAACAAATGATGATTTCCTTTCCAATGATTTGCATTAGTAATTAATTGAGTTCCTTTTGGAGCATTGTCATGCAGTTTAATCGTTGTTTTGTCTTTTCCAGCCCCTGCGAGATAGGTCCAAGATGGCAAGCGAATCCCTTTCGTAATAAAGATACCCTCTGGAACGTTTACCTTAACAAATCCGTTTCCAATCGCTCTTTTAAAAGCAGCTGTGTTATCTGTTTTTCCATCCCCAACCCCGCCATAATCTTCTATATTTACCTCTCGGGTAATTCTACATATTAAGTTTTCGTACTCGTCATCCAGTTTCGGCCTCCATGCAGGATGCACATTCCTTTTAGAATCGACGTAAATCTGTGTAGGCTCCAAAATGTTATAGGGCTTGGCGAATAATCGAAACAGTCTCTCTATTATCTTTTTCGAAAATGGAACTTTGATTGGTGTCCTGTTGAATGGAGGTACAGGCTTATTCTCACGGCATTGATGAAATAGCTGTTCTGTCTCTGTTATGGATTTTCTTATATCAAGATGTTTTCCGGTAATTTCTAAAAGCAATTCCCCATTTTCTCTCGGGTCATGGAATTTATTGAAATTCATCATTCTTCTTCACTCCAAGAAAAAAACATTAATAAAACTATTATTGCCGATTAGTAGGAAAAGCTCTAGTAAAAGAGGAAAACTGAATTTTTTGCGAACATTAGAGGTTAGGCTTAGGTATATAGAATACATACTGTGAACGTTACTTAACTTCCTTTCCTATTTTTCTAAATATAAAATCCTGCCGCTAACATTCCAATTGGAAAGCTTCCTGCAATGCATAGCCTTGCTAAGCTAACCTTACCATATAAGATAACGGTGCCGATTTTATGATCCCAAGTGGACATTCCTCTCCCCTTTAAATCTCTGTAGGATAAAAAGAAGCAAATAATATTAAGTAAAGGGATACCGAGTCCCATTCCTAAAACATTTACAAAAAAACTTCGTTTAAAGGCTGTTATAAAATTGAGTCTTTCCCCATTCACACTTTTGATTTTAGTATTTAGGAAAGCCCTTCCAAAAGTATTGCCAAAAATAGAAATGATAGCAGGTTCAAAGATAATCCAAAGAAATAAACTAAAGATAAATATATAAAAATTTGAGGTTTCTGCAATGAATGTTGGGAAAAGAATCGATACGGATATGATGAAAATTATGGAAAATAAGGAAAGGTCAAAAAATCTAGCAAGGTATCGGACATAAGGTCTTCCAAATGGATAGGTAGCTTCTAGATACTCTTCTCTTGTTTTGAATTTATCCGGAAGTAGATGGATTCTTGTAGATTCAAAAATACTATCTGAAAATATCTCTACACTTTTTGCCATTTGCCAACAGTTCATGGATTTGTTCCAGACGAAGGTATCACCTGATAGGACATTTTGCTCTATCAACTTCTTTAATTCAAATAAACAGACGGGTCCTTGCTGCTGAGAATCTTGAATAAAAAACCAAACGTTTTCGTTATCTGATTCCATTTCATCGCCCCCAATTAGGTAAATTATACCACGTGCGGTTTATGACCATTTTTGTCAGTTTTGTGTATTTTGAATATTTATTGACCATTAGCTTCAAAATACTAACATACGTTCGGAGGTGGATATAATGGAAGACAAGAATTATGAGAATATTTATGAAGAGTACAAGCAGCAAAGTGAACAGCAAGCGCAGTTAGAGGCAGCACAAGGCAATCCTGATGGGAAAGAGGAATTTGTAGCCGTTAGGAAAAATGATGATGGGGACATCATTGCCTTTAAAACAAGCACAGGAAGAGAACTGGATTACATTACGGCTTTAACAGAAGCAAAATCAGGTCAAATTGCACATGTAGATGTTTTCCACAAATATGGAAGAGATATCATTCGCAGCGAACCGGATGGGATAAAAGAAAATAATTTGGATCGACTTCCTGAGTTTTAGATTAGTTAGTGGAGTGGCACAAAGTGGCCGCTCCTTTTTTTCCTATCATTAGAAAAAGGGTTTTTCCCAATTCAATGGAATATAAATAGTAAAAAGGACTTTTATTAGGGGGAAAAACAGTGAAGTTTTTGAGACTGATAGGAGCGTTTTGCGGGATTGGAAGTCTTATATTTTGTGGTTTTATGCTGCTAATTAACCCATATACCCATTCAAGCGTAGAGCCAAATGTCTTTACTTCTTTTACTGTTATGTACTTAATTCCTATTTCGCTGGCCACTTACGCAAGCATTTCCTTAAAACCAAAACTCCTTATTATTTGTTCGATATGGGCATTACCTCTCAGTTTATACTGTTTAGCCACTCCAGGTTTATTTAAATATATTGTTATTGGACCTATTCTATTGTTTATTGTAGGAGTGATATTCTTAAAGAATAAGAGAAATTCTTAGAGGAAAAGGTGGATGGTATGTTTTTTCTATTGTTAACTGGAATGATTATTTCTTTTGTGGTAGCGGCAGCGTTATTACTAAATGGTGAAATGATATTTGGCATAATTGCTTTGACAGCAGGTATATTATTGCTGCTGTTTGTACTGTTTTATTATAGGAAAAAGAAGTATCGAAAAAAGAAGAAGTTTGATTGTACGCCAGATTGCTTCGATTTTGATTGCGGACCTGATTGTGATGGAGGGCCAGATTGTGATTGCGGACCAGATTGTAATTAAATTGAAGCGGTTAACTGATCTTGTACCTTGTCACCGTATGAAGTCTAGAAGTATAACGATAAAAGGGCATACGCTGCCATTATGTGCACGATGCACGGGGATCTTATTGGGGTATTTATTTTTTCCTTTATTATTTTTATTAGAATTAAACTTTCCACTTTGGCTGGGAATCGTATTAAATCTTCCCATGGTTTTGGATGGTTGGACCCAAGAAAGGAAACTTCGATTGAGTAACAATCCATTAAGGTTAACAACGGGAATCGTAAGTGGATTAGGTCAGAGCATTATAATCGTTAGTATCAGCCAAGGTATTATTTCTTTTGAATTGTAACAGAAGTACGCTATTATCCGTTTCATACTCGTCCCACAAAGCATATTATAGGACAAGACGTTATGAAAGGGTGATGTTGAATGTTGGACTCTTTATTTGAGTTTTTATCTCAGCTAATCTCAATGGTTTATCAATTTATCTTATACATTTTAGAAACACTTCAAAATATTTTATAAAAGGTCGAATGCGTGGCCTTTTTTTTGTTAAAGTAGAATTTAAAGAGTGCGAAGGTTGTGAAAAAATGGAATGCTTGGGATGTAACTTGGCGAATAAAAATCTGCCTGTTCATGTTGTTTTTGAAGATGAGTTTGTATGTTGTTTCTTAGACCATGAGCCATTTAATGAAGGGCATATTATGATATTGCCTAAAAAACATGTTAATGACGTAGAAGAACTTGACGAAAATACAGCAAATTCAATTATGAAGGCATCTATTCTTCTATCAAAAGCCATAAAAAAACTGTTTAATCCAGATGGAATCACCATCTGCCAAAATGGCGGGATATTTAATGAATTAACGCACTACCATATGCACGTTGTACCTAGATATAAAGGTCAATCCTTTGCCGAATTCTATTCAGAAGATGAGATTATCATAGAAGATGAAACGAAGTTAAAAGAGACTGCTGGAGAACTAATGGAAGTAATTAGTGAATTAAACAAATAAGGGAGAAACTTATGATAACTCTATACATAACTAGACATGGTGAAACAGAGTGGAACAGAGAAAAAAGAATGCAAGGCTGGCTGGATTCAAATCTAACTGAAAACGGTATTAAAAATGCAGTATCGTTAGGTGAAAGATTGAAAGATACAGAGTTAGCAGCTATTTATTCAAGTCCAAGCGGGAGGACGAAAGCCACTACTAACTTGATACGGGGTGAAAGAGACATTCCTATCGTTTACGATGAGAATTTAAGAGAAATTAAACTGGGTCAATGGGAAGGAAAAACTCATTCATCCATTAAAGAAATGTATCAAACAGAGTTTGAGTCATTCTGGAATACACCGCATCAATATACATCTGTTGGTGGAGAAACGTTTGAAGAAACACGAGCAAGAGCCAGTCAGGTTTTGGATCGAATAAAAAGAGAATATAAATCTGGGAATATATTAATTGTTACTCATTCGGTAGTAATCAAATGTTTGTATTCATTTTTTAAAAATTCACCAATTGAAACCTTATGGGACCCTCCCTATATCCACGATACGAGCCTTACAATTGTAGAAATGAATGAAGATGGTTTTAAACTTGTGTTAGAAGGAGATATTACTCATCTGGAATCTGTGAATTTTATATAGGGAGATGTGGACTAGTTGGATGTTAGATTAGAAAAAGCAACAAATTCAGATGCAGAAGCGATTTTTGATATTCAAGTCAATGCCTTTATCTCCTTGTTGGAAAAATACAAAGATTACCAGACAAATCCAGCAAATGAAACCATCAATCGTGTTATCGTAAGAATAAGTAATCCTCATGGTGGATTTTTTAAAATTCTGGTTGAAAATCGTCTTGTGGGTGCTATTTGTGTACTCTGGAAAGTGGACGAACAATTTTGGATAAGTCCTATGTTTATTCTTCCTGAATATCAAGGGAAGGGGATTGCCCAGAGAGCTATTACTCTTGTAGAAAAATTATTTCCTCAAGCCGTAAGCTGGGAATTAACAACTATTTTAGAGGAAGAACGCAATTGCTACTTATATGAAAAAATGGGATACATAAAAACTGGAATTAAAAAGGTTTTAAATGAAAATACCACACTTATTTTTTATAAAAAAGAGATATAAGGAATTGGAGTGAGGAAGATTACTAGAATGGATCCAAACAAAGCTGCTGAACTGTTTATCCTGAATCATTTTCCGAATTGCTATGGATCCGTATTAGCAGGAAGTGTCGTTCGAGGTGAAGCCACAGAAACATCGGACCTTGATATTGTGATATTTGAAAAGAATCTTAAAACTGCATATAGAGAGTCAGTCATTGAATATGGTTGGAATATAGAGGTTTTTGTACATAATTTAACTTCATATAAGGAGTTTTTTAAAAGTGATTGTGAACGAGCAAGACCTTCCTTGCCTAAAATGGTTTCAGAGGGCATCGTCTTAAAAGATAGTGGTATTCTCGACCTCATAAAACATGAGGCAAATGAGTTATTAGATAAGGGTCCAGAAGAATGGTCAGTTGATACCATAAAAGTAAAGCGCTATTTCATTACTGATACACTTGATGACTTTATAGGGAGTACCCTTAGAGCAGAGGAGATCTTTATTGCCAATACACTTGCTGAATTGGTTAGCGAATTTGTCTTGAGGACCAATCGACAATGGATTGGTGCTTCTAAATGGATAGTGCGCTCATTAAAGAACTATGACGAAAAGTTTGCAGGCCATTTTGTCGAGGCATTCGATACTTTTTATAAAACTGGTGATAAAAATATGATTATCGTAATGGTTGATGAAATCCTGCAGCCATTTGGCGGACGACTATTTCAGGGTTTTTCATTAGGGAAATAGTTAACGATTCGGATAGGAAAAGATAGAAAACATCTATGGCAGTCCGAAAGCTGGATGTCTCATAAAATTCTAGAAAATAGTAGATAGAGGTGAAAAGATGAAGCAGCTATTTCAATATAATTGGCAGGTACGAGAAGAATGGTTTAATTGGTGTAAACAATTTACAACTGAACAGTTATTGGAAAACAGAGCAGGCGGGTTTGGAAATATACTCCATACTTTATTGCATATTATTGTGGTTGAATATGATTGGATTAATGATTTAAATGGGGGAAAGGGATATAAATTTAATATTGAGGAATTCAACACTATTGAGGACGTAATAAAACTTCATAATGACTGGCATGCAGAGGTGGAAATATTTGTAACAGAATGGAAGGTAGAAATGAGCAGTAAGATTTTAGAATTGGATGACGGAAGAAGTTTTACATATGGAGAGGTAGTAAATCACGTTATAGTACATGAAGTTCATCATATTGGACAATTATCCATATGGGCACGTGAACTTGGTTCAGCCCCCATTTCGGCCAATTTAATAGGAAGAGATCTACAGTTCTAGTTGTTTAAATAGTAATTAGAAGTATTAAATATGGTGAAATCACACATACTTTCCTCATTAAGACATTGAAACAGAGGGGGGAGTATCATGCATTGGTATGAGAAGTTAAATCAATATTTTCCTGTAGAAGAAATGAAGTCTAGAGAGCATATGGAAACGTTATTAAAAGAGCGTTCTGATATTTATCATAAAGATGAGGGTCCTTATCATGTTTTGATGTATGCAGAGTTAGAGGATTTTGTTTTTATTGATTATCTATTTGTTTCAAAAGATGCGCGTGGGCAGGGACTTGGTCATAAGCTCATTGAAAAAATGAAACAAAAAGGAAAGCCAATTATTCTTGAAGTTGAACCTGTAAACTATAAAGACAGTGATACAGGCAAAAGGCTGCATTTTTATAAACGTGAAGGCTTTGAACATGCCAATTCAATTGGGTATGAAAGACGGTCGTTAGCTACAAATGAGGTAAATAAAATGGAGATTCTATATTGGGCTCCAAATAAGGAGTCCGAAGAGTTGATATTTGAAGGCATGCGAAAGACATACTCAAAGATTCATACCTATAAGGATCATCATTTTTACGGTGAATCTTATCAACCTGTTGAAGAGGTATTGACCTATAACGAAGACACTCAAAATCAAAATATATTAGATGATCTTTAAAATCGTGCTTTACTCCTAAGAGGGTAAAGCATTTTCTTTTTACTGGGAAGGATTAACAGGTTTAAATGATGAATATATACTGTTGAGAAAACATGGGGGGAGGAAAGTGGATGAAAAGACTTATAATTTTCTTATTTCTTTCAACGTTTTTAGCCTCCTGTAATCAAAGCAATCTAACGATTGGATGTCCTGATGGTGCCATTGATTGGGTCGATTTGTTAAAGATTGATGATGTTACCTATCAACATCAATTCGAAGATACGCCGGATGAACCATTGAGCACACAAATTGAAAAAGGAGAGCCTATTGGAAAAGTTACCTATAAAATGGCTGACAATGCCTGTAGTGACCATAAAATGAGAAATGGTGATGCAGCCTATCTAGAAAAAGGAACGACTGTTTATGCCGTAAGGGGCTATCCCTCATCCCTAATGGTAGTAGCAAACGATAAAGTATATGTAGCAGATCAAAAGAAAGACGCAAAAACAATCGGAGATATTTATCCGATTAAGGGTCTGGTTAAGGAAGTCCATATTGAAAGTACAGATGACGGAAGCAGAATCCATACTTTTTCGCCTGAAGCGAAGGAAAAGTTTCTTAATGAATGGCTTCTATTAGAAGCTATAGACCCTATGGAAATGTATAAAGAGGATGCTTTTGAAGGAAATCGTATATTTTTAGAGATTGAAATGAATAATGGGGTTTCATTTAGAGAGCTATACTGGTCTGACACCAACGCCTTCCATCGCGGTGCCTATGGAAACAAAATCATTCAGGAAGTAATTAATCAAGAAACAGCTTTAATAAAGTAGTTTTTCTACCAAGTGGAGGTATAAAAGATGAATAGAATAAATCTGATTACGTTAGGTGTAAAAAATATCTCTCAGTCTCTTAAATTTTACCGTGATGGGCTAGGATTTGAAACATCTGTAACCGAGGAGACTCCGGGAATTGTTTTCTTTAAAAATGGCGGTACGAAACTGGCTTTGTATCCCTTAGATGAGCTTTCCAAGGATATCAATGAAAGTGACCCTCCTGCCGGTCAAGGTTTTTCAGGGATTACTCTCGCTTATAATGCAAAATCCGAAGAAGAGGTTAATCAGATTTTTGAAACTGTGGAACAAGTGGGAGGAAAGATTGTAAAAGCCCCGCAAAAGGTATTTTGGGGTGGATATAGTGGATATTTTTCAGATCCAGATGGCTATCATTGGGAAGCTGCCTATGCTGAGAGCTGGAATTTTGATGAAAATGATATGTTAATTATTGATTAATAGTCGAAGCCTTACTTCTCTGGAGGTAAGGCTTTCCTAATCAATTAATTTTTACATAAAAGGTTCGTGTCAGCGGGATGTCAAATTGCAAAAGTAGATTCTCTGCCAGGTGCCTAGTAATAAAAAATCTTAATATAGTTTTAGCTATAAATAAAAGGTGGTAGATGTATGTTTGATCAATCTCCTTACACTTGTCGTGTGGAATGGGGCAAACGTGGGGCTAGAGAGGCAGCCCATCGTGGTGACATTATCATTATTGTCGATGTCCTCAGCTTTTCATCAACAGTGGTATCCGCTTTAAATTTTGATGCAGTAATCTATCCCTATCCTCCTAACCTAGATGGGAAAGATTATGCACACAAAATCAATGCGGAATATATTTTAGGAAGAGCAGAGGCAGCTAAATCAGGGAAACCAACATTATCACCTGTATCCTTTAATGATGAACATACAAACAAAAAGTATGTATTAACCTCACTTAACGGTGCTTTTTGTACTTGGATCGCCTCTAAGGTGCCTGGTCTGTTAATAGGTTCCTTGCTAAATGCTGCATCAGTAGCTTCCGTTGCCAATCAACTAAGTTTACAAAAGAGTGCAAGTATTACGGTGATTCCCTGCGGCGAACTATGGAGTGATGGAAAAGAAGAGGAAGATACACTTCGCCCAGGAATCGAGGATTATTTAGGTGCTGGTGCAATTTTATCTTATCTAGAAGGGGAAAAGTCACCTGAAGCAGAAGTTTGTATGGGGGCATTTTATCATGCAGAACCAAAGTTAGATGAGTTGATTTGGGATTGTGGAAGCGGCCGGGAATTACGCGAAAAAGGATTTGGGGCGGATGTGAAGCATTGCAGCCGATTAAATACCTATCAAACTGTTCCTGTTTTAAGAAATAACCATTTTGTGAGGTTTATCCAATGAATAAAATAGAAATTCGAAAGTTTAAAGAGACTGATTTTAATAGGATTCAAGAGTTAAATCGAGAAGAGGGCTGGAGTAATCTAGTTGAGAAGAATGAAGACACGAAGCAAGCTTGGGAAAATTCTAATGTATCATTTGTTGTAGAAGCAGAAGGTGACGGAGTAGTTGGTTATATTCGGGGGTTAACAGACACACGAATCACTCTTTACATTTGTGAATTACTAATTGACAAAAAGTATCGTGGGCTAGGTATAGGGAAGGATTTACTTCAGCACGTCCACCGTTTATACCCGAAAACAAGAATTGAAATGCTTGCTTCCAGTACATCGCGTTCATTTTATGAAGGACAAGGATATCGTCCTTTTTATGGTTTTAGGAAAACTTTAGAGGAATAAAGTTAGGAGAGGTTATAGTGAAGAAAATTTATCTGATCAGGCATTGTGAGGCACAAGGGCAGCCACCTGAAGCAGCACTTACAGAAAGAGGCTTTAATCAAGCCATTCAATTAGCGGATTTGTTTACTGGAAATTCAATTGACCGTATTATCGCTAGTCCATATACGCGTGCAGTTCAATCAATAGAGCCACTTGCAAAAAGTCTTAATTTGAAAATTGAAACAAACGATTTATTAACAGAACGTGTACTTAGTTCCGAAAACCTTTCCGACTGGCTTGAAAAACTAAGAGCTACCTTTGATGATTTTGAATTGAAGTTTGAAGGTGGGGAGTCTAGTTATGAAGCATTGAATCGTATTGTAAGCGTAGTAGAGGATGTTCTAAACAGTGAAGCTCAAAATACCATTATCGTTACACATGGTAATTTACTGTCTTTACTTTTAAATCATTATAATAAAGAATTCGGATTTGATGATTGGCGGAATCTACACAATCCTGATGTATTTCTATTGAAAATAGAGGGCGATCAATTAACCTATGAAAGATTGGTAGTGGATTCAAACCATCAACTATCTTTAATTAAACCAACGGTAGATTTGAAGGAAGAATACCTCTCGTTCTACGAGGAATGGTTGGAAAGCAAAGAGGATATGGTGCCTTGGGTTATTAAAAAAGACCCATTAAACTTTGAGGCAATGGTCCAATTTTTAAATGATAATGAGCAAGGACGTAACCTACCTGAAGGCTGGGTGCCGGATTCAACATTTTGGTTAATAAATGAAGATAAAAGAATATTGGGTGTTGTTAATATTAGACACCGCTTAACAGAAACTCTATTAAATATAGGCGGACATATTGGTTACGGAATCCGTCCTTCAGAGAGAAGAAAAGGATTTGCGACTAAATTATTGTCATTGGCGCTTGAAAAAACTAAAGAGTTAGGAATTAGAAAAGCTCTGGTTTTAAGTAATGAAGATAATACAGGTTCCTTCAAAACGATTATTAATAATGGAGGTATACCCGATTCAGACTTCGTTGAAGAAGATGGAAATATCATTAAAAGATTTTGGATAGAGAAATAATATTTTTTAAATGGATAGGGAGAAAATATGGAACAACGAAAGAAAGGGAATATTGTGGGAAGAGAAAAGGAAATCAAAATCGTTATCGGAGCAGGGGAGTACAACAATAATCCAGGCTGGGTACATACACAGGAAGAAGAACTTAATTTAATAAATGAAACCACTTGGGATAGAATGTTTCCTCATAATTCCTTAACGGCGATTCTAGCTGAGCATGTTTGGGAACACTTAACGTTTGAAGAAGGTGTTCAGGCTGCGAAAAATTGTTATAAATACCTGAAACCTGGAGGCTATGTTCGTTGTGCGGTTCCAGATGGATATTTTCCTGATGAGGAATATCAAAATATAGTAAAAATAGGCGGCCCAGGTCCAAAAGATCATCTCGCTGCAAGTCATAAAATTGTTCATAATTATCGAACGCTATCTAACATGTTTGAAGCCGCAGGATATGAAGTGACTTTACTTGAGTATTGTGATGAGGAAGGTAATTTTCATTTCAATGAATGGCATGCTGAAGATGGAGTGATTTTTCGTTCGAAAAAGTTTGACCCAAGGAATCAAGGGGATAAACTATTATTTCCTTCACTTATAATCGACGCAATAAAGCCATGAAAATCAATGAGACATTATATTGTAAGATCCGCAAATAAAACAGGGGCAGGGAAACCTGCCCCTGTTTTATTAAATTTGTTTCTTACCTTGGTATTTCATCTTAAACTCTGCTTCACTCATATTTGGATTCTTTCTAGGTGTAGTTTTGCTAAGAGCCTTCTTCATCTCAACACTTGCATCATCGCCTGTATTATACTTTCCATCCATATCAATCACTCCTTTTTGTTACTTAGTATCAAACCTAACCCATTCGTTCATTCTTTATTTTAATAAAAAGAGGGAGGGAACATTGAGATTGATATTTCTTTGTAACTATTCTCCGGCATCATCATCACCACCGGCGTCTATGCCATCATCCCCAGCATCATTATTATCGAAAAAATTATTAACTTTTTCAATGATAGATTGTTTTTGTTCCAGAATTTCATCATCAGAACTTGCTCCCATAAAAGTTGAAATTGAATAGGTCTGAATCATTTGCTGCTTATTTTTTGTTAAGATAAAGAAGAGTATAGTAATGGAAAGTAGAACAAATAAAATTATTAATATTAATTTAATCAAATACACCACTCCTAACCTTGTCTGTTATAAAAATCTATGACTCATTTCATTTTTTATACCTAGCCCGATCAGCTTCCGAACCGGTATCTAAAGTCACTATGGTACAAGCTACTTGATTCACTTCTGGTGCCCGGTAACGAGAAAATTCAGCTTGAGAGGTAATCAGAGTGTCGTTCTGGTGTCGGGTAACGAGAAAATTCAGCTTGAGCGGTAATCAGAAGGACGTTCTGGTGCCCGGTAACGAGAGAATTCAGCTTGAATGTTAATCAGAAGGTCATTCTGATGCCCGCTAACGAGAAAATTTAGCCACAACGGTAATCAGGTGGCTCATTTGAGACTATTAACGGAAATGATTCAGCATTTATGGTAAACCTAAAACTAAAACTTTTGCAGAACATTCTCTTTTAAACTAGTGAGCCTATATAAAAAGATATAAGGATGTGATTGTAATGATTCAAGCAACTCTTTTATTTATTCTTGCAGGGATTGCAGAGATAGGAGGGGGTTACCTTATTTGGCAATGGCTTCGGGAAGGGAAGCCGTCCTATTGGGGATTAATTGGAGGACTTACTTTAGCATTGTACGGTGTCATTGCGACCTTTCAATCATTTCCATCATTCGGAAGAGTGTACGCGGCCTATGGGGGAGTATTCATCGTGCTTTCGCTATTGTGGGGATGGGGCATCGATAAGAAGACTCCAGATTTATATGACTGGATTGGCGGCGGAATATGTTTAATGGGTGTTTTGGTAATGCTATTAGCACCAAGACAATAGAAAAATGAGCTTGGATGTCCAAGCTCATTTTTTCTATTTATGTTCAAACTCATACTGGGTAATTTTATCTTCATAGTTCAGCGTTACGCCAATTTCATCCCAGCCGTTAAGCAGCATTTCTTTAGGATATGGAGCAATATCAAAAGTAAACTCCAACCCTTGATTATCGGTAACCACTTGGTCTTCGAGATTCACAGTAAGTGTGTACTCCTCAGATTCAGCTTTCCGCATAATGCTTTGAACCTGTTCTTCACTAGCTTGAATCGTGAGGATACCATTTTTCACGCAGTTGTTTTTAAAAATATCTGCATAGCTTTGAGCAATAACCACTTTAAAGCCAAAGTCCTGTATCGCCCACGGTGCATGTTCACGAGAGGATCCACAGCCAAAGTTTTCGCCAGCTACCAAAATGGAGGCTCCTTGATATTTTGGATGGTTCATAGAAAAATCCTTACGTAGGTTACCTTCATCATCAAAGCGCCAGTGATAAAATAAGTATTGTCCAAAACCGCTTCGCTCAATCCTTTTTAGAAATTGCTTTGGAATAATCTGGTCTGTATCCACATTACTCCGGTTTAAAGGACAAACGACTCCTGTATGAATGCGTAGTGGTTCCATTTATAGTACCTCCTGAGCTGTAAACTTTCGGACATCGACGAAGTGACCTGTAACGGCAGCTGCAGCAGCCATTTCCGGGCTGACAAGGTGGGTACGTGATCCATTTCCTTGACGGCCTTCAAAATTACGGTTAGAAGTAGAGGCGCAGCGTCCACCTGGAGGAACAATGTCATCATTCATTGCCAGGCACATACTGCAGCCGGCTTCACGCCATTCAAAGCCTGCTTCTTTAAAAATTTGATCAATTCCTTCTTTTTCAGCAGCCAATTTTACACTAAAAGAGCCTGGAACTACAATGGCCTTCACTTTAGGATTAACCTTGTGCCCACGTACGACATCCGCTGCCTTACGTAAATCACTTAACCGTGAATTTGTGCAAGAACCGATAAAGACATGATCAATTTCAACACTTGAAATCAGTTGATCCGCTTCCAGACCCATATATTGAAGGGCGCGAGAAATTTCATCCTTTTTATTAGCTTTTTCTTCATTATCTGGATTTGGAACAGAGGCTGTAATTGGGATACACATACCTGGGTTTGTTCCCCATGTAACCTGAGGTTCAACTTCCGATGCCTCAATTTCAACCACAGCGTCATATTGTGCACCTTCATCAGAGGCGAGTGCCTGCCATTTTGCCACTGCTTCAAGAAAAGCTTCACCCTTAGGGACATGACGGCGTCCTTTTAAGTATTCAAAAGTTGTTTCATCTGGAGAAATCAAACCAGCTCGTGCACCAGCCTCAATGGACATATTACAAACCGTCATACGCTCTTCCATTGAAAGTGTGCGGATTGCTTCACCTGTATATTCCATCACATATCCGGTTCCAAATTGAACCCCAAACTTACCGATGATCGCTAAGATTAAATCCTTTGCAGTAACTCCTGTTCCAAGCTTTCCATTTACTTTCACATTCATTGTTTTTGGAGGGGCTTGCCATAGTGTTTGTGTGGCTAAGACATGTTCCACTTCACTTGTCCCAATTCCGAATGCTAAAGCACCAAATGCACCATGTGTAGAAGTATGGCTGTCACCACAGACGATTGTTTTTCCTGGCTGTGTTAGACCAAGTTCAGGACCGATTACATGTACAATCCCATTGTCGGGATGTTGACGATCAGAGAGTTCAACGCCAAACTCCTGACAATTTTCTTTTAATGTATCAATTTGTTTCTTAGAAATAGGATCTTTGATGACGTTTCGGTCACGAGTGGAAACATTGTGATCCATTGTTGCATAAGTAAGGTCTGGCCTGCGTACTTTTCGCCCGTTCATTCGTAATCCTTCGAATGCTTGAGGAGAGGTTACTTCATGAACTAAATGCAAATCGATATAAAGTAAATCAGGTTTTCCTGCTTCTTGATGTACAACATGCTGCTGCCAAACTTTTTGAATAATATTTTTTGGTTTTTGCATAGTTTCCTTCCTCACTTTTATAGATTTAGTAGAGAGGGAGAATCAGTCCCCAGATAAAAAAGATCCTTGATATACAGAAGCAGCTGGACCAATGAGCCCAGCTGCGACTAGTTATACGTAACAGCTCATGATACATTTTGATGCGTTTTGTGATTTAATAAAATCGACAATCAGACGAGTCATTTCAGCAGTGCCTACAAGTCTTCCTTCAGGAATTTGAAGGTCAGCGGTATGGAAGCCGCTATCTAATACAGACTGTACAGCTTCTTCAATTAACTTCGCCTCATCGTTTAGTTGGAAAGAGTAACGCAGCATTAATGCAGTGGATAGAATCATCGCTACTGGATTAGCAACACCTTTTCCAGCAATGTCAGGAGCTGAGCCGTGAACTGGTTCATAAAGTCCAACACCATCTTCACTCAAGCTTGCTGATGCAAGCATTCCTAGTGAACCTGTTAAGACGGAGGCTTCATCACTAAGAATGTCACCGAACATGTTCTCTGTTACAATGACATCGAACTGTGTAGGATTTGTAATCAATTTCATTGCAGCTGCATCCACCAATACATGTTCAACAGTCACATCTGGATACTGAGCTTTTTTCTCTTCTACAACTTCACGCCACATCTTACTGGATTCCAACACGTTCGCCTTATCAACGGATGTAAGGTGTCCGCGCCGTCCTTGGGCAGCCTGGAAAGCTTTGTCTACGATTCTTTCAATCTCCTTACGAGTATAAGCAAGGGTATCGACCACGGTTTGCCCGTTGTCACGGCGTTCGCTTGGAGTGCCAAAGTAAAGGCCGCCTGTTAATTCACGGACAATGAGCAAGTCGCTGCCTGCAACAATTTCTTCTTTTAAAGGAGAAGCATGAAGCAAATTTTTAAATCCTTTAATAGGTCTTAAATTTGCATATAAATCAAGGGCCTTCCGAATACCGAGTAATCCTCTTTCAGGGCGTAAATGGGAGGGGTTGTTATCCCATTTAGGGCCGCCAACCGCACCTAATAATACCGCATCTGCCTGTTTACAGGCGTCAACTGTTGTTTCCGGCAGCGGAGTGCCGTATAGGTCAATGGCTGCCCCTCCGATCTCATGGGTTTCGAAGTTAAAACTGTGGTTAAATTCTTCAGCAATAGCATTCAATACATCTTTTGCGGAATTAATAACCTCCTTGCCAATCCCATCACCAGGTAGTAATACAATACGTTTTTTCATTCGAAGCAACCTCCTCATCATTTTATAATTCGCCTTGCGAAAAAGCCTTTTATGCCTGAGCCGTTGCTGCTTGAACAACAGCTTTAGGAGTGAAAAACACTCGATTTACAGCATTCAAGAACGATTTAGCAGAAGCTTCTAATACGTCCTGAGCAGAACCGCGGCCACTTACCTGTACGCCGTCAACAGTCATTTTTACATGTACCTCAGCCAATGCGTCACGCCCTTGACCAACGGAGTTTAGTTTAAAATCAGTTAAATGAATTTCCTCTTTAATAAGAGCTTCCAATGTGTTCATTAGTGCCTCAACACTTCCTGAACCTGTACGAGCCGTTTCTACTCGAACACCTTCTGGCGTGTTAAGTGCAACAGTAGCAGTAGGAAGGTTGGCTGAACCATAATGTACTTGGAAAGCAACAAGTTCATATTTCTTCACATCAACAACGTCTGTTTGGATATCCGTTAGAATCGTAAATAAATCTTCATCAGTCACTTCTTTTTTACGGTCGGTGAGCGTTTTAAAAGCTGTAAATGCTTCAAGAAGTTTTTCAGCTGGTAACGTAAAGCCCATATTTTCAATTTTATCTTTAAAAGCATGTCGTCCAGAATGTTTACCAAGGACTAAATCATTCGATTGAATCCCAACCATTTCAGGAGTGATAATTTCATAGGTTAATGTATTTTTTAATACCCCATCCTGATGAATTCCAGACTCATGTGCAAAGGCATTTTTTCCAACGACTGCTTTATTTCCAGGAACCATCATCCCCGTAAAGCGGCTGACAAGGTCGCTGGTGCGTTTGATTTCTTTTAGAACTAGATTGGTTGTATAAGGGTATTTATCTTTTCTGATATTTAGGGCGACTGCGATTTCCTCAAGTGAGGCATTCCCCGCACGTTCACCAATTCCATTAATGGTTCCTTCCACCTGGGTAACACCGTTTTCGATTGCCGCAAGTGAATTGGCAACCGCCATACCTAAATCATCATGGCAGTGGCAGGATAACGCTGCTTTGTGGATATTTGGAACATTCTCACGAATATATCGGAACATATAACCATATTCAGCTGGAGTTGCATAACCTACAGTATCAGGTAGGTTGATGACTGTCGCTCCAGCGTCGATGACCTTTGTAATGATCTTGACAAGAAAATAAAGATCCGAACGAGAAGCATCTTCAGCAGACCATTCGATATGAGGGAATCTTTGTTTTGCATATGCCACCATATCAACAGAGGTTTGAATGACTTCCTCAGGTGTTTTGAACAATTTATATTTCATATGAATAGGGGAGGTAGCAAGGAAAACGTGCAACCTTGGTTCCGCTGCATCCTTTAATGCGTCCCACGCAATGTCAATATCCGATTTGGTTGCTCTTGCCAGGCCAGTAACGGAACTGTTTTTAATACTCCGGGCAATTGCTCTTACTGCCTCGAAATCCCCTTGGGAGGAAGCCGGGAAGCCGGCCTCCATAATATCCACACCAAATCTTTCTAGTTGTCTAGCAATTTCTAGTTTTTCGAGTTGGTTTAAATTCACACCAGGAGACTGTTCGCCATCGCGAAGTGTCGTATCAAAGATGTTAACGTGAACCATTTACCACCACTTCTTTCTTTTGGTTTACAGGTTTTTTAATAAATGGCATTAAGGCACGAAGCTCACGGCCTACTACTTCAATTGGATGGTTATTTTCAGAGCGGTTAATCGCGTTAAATTGAGGACGGTTTGCTTGGTTCTCCAAAATCCAGCCTTTCGCAAATGCACCTGTCTGAATATCCGTTAATACATCCTTCATGCGTGCTTTTGTTTCTGCGTTAACAACACGTGGTCCAGAAACGAAATCTCCCCATTGAGCCGTATCAGAGATAGAGTAACGCATGTTTTCTAATCCTCCTTCATATAGAAGGTCAACGATTAATTTTAATTCGTGTAAACATTCAAAGTAAGCAACTTCAGGCTGGTAACCAGCTTCTACAAGAGTTTCGAAACCAGCTTTGATTAGAGCAGTAGCACCGCCGCAAAGAACGGCCTGTTCTCCGAATAAATCTGTTTCTGTTTCTTCTTGGAAAGTAGTTTCTAGTACACCTGCACGAGCAGAACCGATTCCTTTAGCGTAAGCAAGTGCCAATTCACGCGCTTGGCCAGTGTAGTCTTGGTAAACAGCGTATAGTGCTGGAACACCTGCACCTTCTGTGTATGTGCGTCGAACTAAATGTCCTGGTCCTTTAGGAGCAACTAGGAATACGTCTACATCAGCAGGAGGAACGATTTGTGTAAAATGAACATTGAATCCATGTGCGAATACTAGTGAGTTACCAGCTTCAAGGTTTGGTTTAATGCTTTCTTCGTATACTTTAGGCTGCATTTCATCTGGAAGTAAAACCATTACAACATCAGCTTGAGCTGTTGCTTCTGCAACTGAAGTTACTTCAACACCGTCTTCAACTGCTTTATCCCAAGACTTTCCGCCTCTTAAACCAACAACAACGTCAAAACCGCTTTCCTTTAGGTTTAATGCGTGAGCATGACCTTGTGAGCCATATCCGATTACTGCGATTTTCTTTCCTTGTAGAACTGCCTCTTGAATATCTCCGTTATATAGTACCTTTGCCATTATTAATCATCCTTCCAAAATGTTTATTTTATTTGAGAGTAGGTAGTTAACTCGTTAACTTGTGGCTGATGTCCGCGTAAGAAGGCGGTCAATCCTGTTCTAGCAATCTCTTTAATTCCATATGGGCGAAGCAGGTCAATCAATGCATCAATCTTGTCTGGGCGCCCGGTAATCTGAATCGTTAAGCTATCTTTACTTACATCAATAACCAAGGCGCGGAATGGGTCAACAATCCCGTTAATTTCACTTCGAAGCTGTGAGCTGCCAGCTACTTTTATTAGAGCCAGTTCACGGGCTACAATTGCTTTATCTGTAATATCAGAAACCTTTAAAACATCAATCTGCTTGTTTAGTTGTTTGGTAACTTGTTCAAGGCGCTGCTCATCTTCGACTTCAACTACCAAGGTCATTTTTGAAATGCCTTCGGTTTCTGTTGGACCGACGGAAATACTTGAAATATTAAATTGCCGTCTTTGCAATAAACCAGTGACTCGATTTAAGACACCACTTCGGTCCTGAACAGTTAAAGATATTATCCGCTTCATGATGGTTTCACCCCAATCATTTCATGTATCCCTTTGCCAGGAGCAATCATCGGGAAGACTTTTTCCTGCTGCAGTACTCGGCAATCCATTAAAACAGGACCGTCATAAGCAAATACTTCAGGTAGCTTTGTGATCAATTCTTCTTGGCTTTCAATCTTTAATCCTCTGATATGATAGGCCTCAGCAAGCTTCACAAAATCTGGCTGCGTATTAAGGATAGATTCAGAAATCCGGTTGCCATGTAACAATTCCTGCCATTGTCGAACCATACCTAGGGCACCGTTATTGACAATGATAATTTTAACTGGAAGGTTCTGTTCATAGATTACGGATAACTCTTGTAAGGTCATCTGGAATCCAGCATCACCAACAATGGCTACTACTGTACTTCCTGGAGAAGCCATTTGTGCTCCAATTGCAGCAGGGAAGCCAAAGCCCATTGTTCCAAGTCCACCGGATGTAACCCAGCGATGTGGTTTTTCAAAATTGTAATACTGAGCGGCCCACATTTGGTGCTGGCCAACATCCGTCGTGACGATCGCCTCACCGTTAGTTACTTTATGAATGGCTTCAATCAGCCATTGAGGAGACATCCCGTTTGGATTGTGTTTATACCATAATGGGAATTCCTCTTTATACTTAGTAAGCGTTTCTAACCATCCTTCAGTATCGGGTGATTCTGCTGTCTGGTTCATTAATTCAACTAGAGCTTCCTTTGAATCAGAAACAATCGGAATATTTGTTGGAACGTTTTTACCAATTTCAGCAGGATCGATATCAATATGGGCAACCTTGGCATTTGGAGCGAAGTGCTTTAGATTTCCTGTAAGTCGATCATCAAAGCGGGCACCGATATTGATTAGTAAATCTGATTCGTATATTGCCATGTTTGCTGTGTATGTTCCATGCATACCGCCCATCCCGAGAGAAAGTGGATTGTTTGCTGGGAAAGTTCCAAGACCGAGAAGTGTATTTACAACTGGAATCTTGTGCTTTTCAGCAAAAGCGGTTAACTCTTTAGAAGCTTTACCATGAAGAATGCCAGCACCAGCAAGTAAAACGGGCTTCATAGACTTTGTAATCGCTTCTGCAAGTTTTTTAATTTGCAGTGGATTTGGCTTTGTTGTTGGTTGATAACCTGGAAGGTGAACTGTTACTTCTTCAGGTATCTCGGATAATTCTCCTGCAGAGATGTCCTTTGGAATATCAATTAAAACCGGACCAGGTCTGCCTGTTGAAGCAATATGAAAGGCTTCTTTTACAATTCTTGGCAAGTCAGAAATGTCTTGAACCTGATAATTATGTTTGGTGATAGGTGTTGTGATAGCCATTACGTCTGCTTCCTGAAATGCATCCGTTCCAATGACACCTCTTGCAACCTGACCAGTGAAAATCACTAGGGGTAAAGAATCCATCATCGCGTCTGTAATTCCCGTAACCAGGTTGGTTGCCCCAGGACCAGAAGTAGCGATTACAACCCCAGGTTTCCCAGTTATCCGTGCATAACCTTCAGCTGCATGAATGCTTCCTTGCTCGTGACGGAAGAGGACGTGTTTAATGCTTCCTCTTGCACGATAAATCGCATCATATATTGGCAGAACGGCACCACCCGGATACCCGAAAAGCGTTTCAACACCTTCATTAATTAATAAGTCAATGAGCAGGTCTGCACCCGTTTTCGGTGCCGTACTGGTTTGGACGTCCGGCTTTGCTTCTACTTTCACCTCGTAATCCCTCCTTATGGATGTTCAAATCTTTTAAAAAGTCATTCAATGACATTACCTAAATTGATATCTGGTTTAAATAGTAAAAGGCCATTTTCGCCTCCGAAATAAACTGCAGTTGAAAACAAAAGCAGAATATATCGGGGAGAAAAGGCCTTCCATTTCTCGGTACCACCCGGTTTTTACAGTATCCTCACGAATACTGCCTCATGAAGCAGCTAAATAAAATCATAACCGCTTCTTTTTGTAACAGGTGCCTAAGAGTACACCCGATTGAGCCTAATAAGTTAGGACTGTTCAGCTCAATACTCAGGGATGATGTCGGAATAAGGTGTATTACTGGGCTTCCAGCAACCCCAGCTCTCTGAAAATACATTTTCTTATTCCTTTATTCCCGTCATCGATTTTTTCTATAAACTTTTCAAATCTACTGAAATGTCTTTAACCTCGGCGATTAAAAGGGAGCCTAAACCCTGAGTAGGTTAAAGTGACAGTGACTATATCTTCATAACCCCGCCAGTGTTGGCGGATGTAACTAACTTTGCGTATTTGGCTAGGTAGCCAGTTTTGATTTTTGGCTCTGGCTTTTGCCATAGACGGCGTCTTTCTGCCAGTACCTCGTCATCAACGATTAATTCAATTGTTCTTTCCAGTAAATCAATGAGGATCTTGTCACCATTTTTAACGAGTGCGATAGGACCGCCTTCAGCAGCTTCTGGTGAAATATGCCCAATTGAGATTCCTCTGCTGGCACCTGAGAAACGACCGTCTGTAATGAGAGCAACTTCTTTATCTAATCCACGACCAGCAATAGCTGATGTCGGGGCTAGCATTTCTGGCATTCCTGGTCCGCCTTTTGGTCCTTCGTAACGAATGACAACAACGTGACCAGCCTTAACTAAGCCATTATTAATGTTTTCTTGAGCTTCCTCTTGGGACTCAAAAACAATTGCTTCACCAAGGAAGGTTTTAATGGAAGGATCCACAGCACCAACTTTGATAACCCCGCCATCTGGAGCAATGTTTCCATATAGGATGGATAGTCCACCAACAGGGCTATATGGATTATCTTTGGTCCGAATGACAGTTTCATTTGTTATTGTTGCTTCCTTCACATTTTCAGCAAGAGTCTTACCTGTAATACTTAAACAATTTTGATGCAGTGCACCTTCTACTTTACATAGCTCATTAAGGATTGCACTCACCCCGCCTGCGCAGTGTACATCATCCATAGAGTAATCGGATGCAGGCATAATTTTTGCTAAATATGGAACTCGTTCAGCAATTTTATTAATTTCTCGTAAATCATAGTCAATACCAGCCTCATGAGCGATGGCTAGGGTATGTAGAACGGTGTTCGTCGATCCCCCCATTGCCATATCTAAAGCGAATGCATTGTCAATTGCTTCTCTGGTAATGATATCTCGTGGTTTAACATCGTTTTTCACTAATTCAACTAAGTGTTTCGCTGCTTGTCGAATTAACTCGTGTCTTTCTTCAGAAGTAGCTACAATCGTTCCGTTACCCGGAACCGTCATCCCTAACACTTCCATCAAACAGTTCATCGAATTTGCAGTAAACATTCCAGAACAAGATCCGCAAGTAGGGCAAGCTGCAGTTTCGATATCAAGCAGCTCCTGCTGTGTCATTTTTCCACTATGGTATGCTCCTACTCCTTCAAATACAGAAGTGAGAGAAAGGTTTTTTCCGGTAGAAGAAACACCGGCTTCCATTGGACCACCTGAAACAAAAACAGAAGGGACGTTGGTTCTGACTGCTGCCATTAACATTCCTGGTGTGATTTTGTCGCAGTTCGGAATGTAAAATACACCATCGAACCAATGAGCATTAATTACTGTTTCTGCACTATCAGCGATAATTTCACGGCTGGGAAGGGAGTAACGCATCCCAACATGCCCCATTGCAATTCCGTCATCTACGCCAATTGTGTTAAATTCAAAAGGTATTCCGCCAGCTTCTCTTATCGCTTCTTTAACGATTTCACCGAAATGATTAAGGTGTTTGTGCCCAGGGATAATTTCAATAAATGAGTTACAGACACCGATAAACGGTTTTTCTAGGTCCTTCACTGTTACCCCAGTTGCGTATAATAGGCTGCGGTGGGGAGCACGATCAATCCCCTTTTTAATCATATCGCTTCGCATTGTTTTATCTCCTAACTGACAATAGCGTGGTTTGTAGATTCAGGATAACAAGCCACTCCGTCCGTTGTTACGATTTTTCTGAATTCTTCTAAAAGGTCGTTTGTAACAATTCCTGGTTTACCGCCATTAATTTCACGGCCATCAACATTAATAACAGCAATAACTTCTACAGCTGTTCCGGTTAAGAACACCTCATCCGCAACATAAACATCGTGACGAGTGAATGGAGATTCTCGAACCTCGTAACCCTTTGCTCTTGCCACATCAATGATTGCGTTTCGGGTAATTCCTTCTAACGCTCCTAAGTAAACAGGAGGGGTAAAGATTACACCATTTTTTACAATGAAGATATTGTCAGCAGAGCCTTCTGTTACATAACCTTGATCATTGAGCATTAAAGCTTCTTCTACACCAGCCTGATTGGCTTCTAATTTAACAAGAATATTATTTAAATAATTTAATGATTTAATTTGTGGACTTAGGACATCCGGACGATTTCTTCTGCTTGGCACAGAGGCAATTTTGATTCCTCGATCGTAATATTCTTGAGGAAACATTTTCAATTCCTCTGCGATAATAATAACGCTGGGCTTTGCGCAGGAGGAAGGGTCAAGGCCGAGATTTCCTTTACCTCGTGAAACTACAACACGAATATAGGCGCTGTCTAATTCATTTTTTCTGATTGTATCCACAATTAATTGTGTTATTTCTTCCTGTGTATAAGGAATTTTCAGCATAATGGATTGTGCTGATTCGAACAGTCTTTTTAGGTGGGCATCGAGTCTAAAGACGTTTCCGCTGTAAACACGAATGCCTTCAAATACTCCATCTCCATATAAAAACCCATGGTCAAAAACTGAAACTACAGCATCCTCTTTCTTGACGAATTTTTCGTCAAGGAATATCCATTGACTTCCCAACCTAACCACTCCTTTTAGTCATACAACGCTTTAGATAATTAAAATCGATTGTAAAATAATACCCATGCCTAATTTCCTGTTTAAAGGAATGACTGAAGGCAGTTTCATTAATTAGAATATTTAATTCAAATTATATTTTCAGTTATCTTACACCCAATCTAAATCTTGGTCAACATAAAAATCTGACAATTCAAATAAATCTAAAAAGTTGATAGCGTTTTCATTATTGTCAGATTAAGGTTGGTGAGAAATAAAAATAGTAAAAAAATATTTTTTGAGGGTAAAAAAGAAGAGTGAGAAGGAGTGATTTCATGCGAGGATTCTACTATTGTCAACTGAAAAAACAGCTTGGATTACTAAGCCGTTCTATTAAAAAAGGATGTACATTAGTTTTTCACTATACTTGTTTTGGCCTTTGCCTGCTATCTTAGTTTCGCAAGGTATTCGTATACTTCACGTAAGTTTTTATAACCCTTCATTTCAGCGAGCTCCAAATAATGCCCCCAAATATGTGCTGTCAGTTTGGCATCGCCAAGGGCATGGTGCCGGTTGGTTATTTCTATTCCACATTCCTTACACACAACTTCAAGAGGCAACGATTTTATACTAGGATTTGAAAGACGAAGTAAGAAGGAGGTGTCAATGATGCGGTGCTCAAATCTAGTTTTTAGTAAATCCCATGTCATTTTTTGCATAAAGGACTGTTCATGCTTCGAGTGGTGGGCTACAAGTGCATGATTTTGTACAAATCTGAAGAATTCCATTAACACTTCTGAAGCCAATGGTGCTGATTGTAAATCTTCATCCGTAATGTTGGTCAGGACGGAGATTTCATCTGAAAGACTATCTGGGGAATGAACTAGGGAATAAAAAGTTTCTGTTTCCTTGATTCGCTGCCCTGTCATCTTAATGGCGCCAATGGAGATGACTCTATCTCCCTTCTCCGGATAGAAACCAGTTGTTTCTAAATCAAACACCACAACCTTTAATTCGTGAAGAGGTGTGTCTAAGCAGTTACTGTCTTTCACTTCTTTTTGCAGCTGTCTAATAAAAGAGATATTTTGCATGTTAGCATGCCCTTGAACACCAGCATAAATGTTGGAACCAAGTCTTCCTGACATTTGTCTGAAAAAGTGGATCATATCATTCATTCCCATTAGGTATCCTCCTTATCTACTAAATTTCTTACATAACGATAAAGGGCAGCCCCATTTTTTAGTATTTCTTTTACTTCTTCCTTTTGCTTTTTGGAAAGGGAAGCCATAGACAGATAATGGCTATTTTCGTAATTGTCAGGTTTTGTTAGTGATAGACGAAAGTTTAGTAATTTTAAAAATTGTTGGTGATATAGTTCTCTTTTAATAGTAGGAAGTTCAACCTCAGGCAGCTTTTCAAGCCTTGAAAGAGTAGAGGTTTCGAAAATATTCCCTTTTATGGCCAAAAGACGTATCGCATTTACATATGGAAAAAGGGCTTTTTCCTTAATATTTAGCGATCCAGAATGTTGCCCGTGTGTTTCCACTAGGATTTGACCTAATATGCCAATTCCTTTTTTGAGGTGTAAGGTATTACTGAGTAATTTTTTTAAGAGGTTCTCTTTGTGGATAGTCTGATATACTTCTATTTTTAAGCTTTCTAGAAGGCTTGTGTCACCATAAAGCGATCGCCCATCAATGAAAATCAATAATTGACGAATCAATTCCCAGCTTGAGTCAAGCAGCCAATTGGCTAATTGCTGCCTCCATTCGGATACTGATTTACACCATAAAGGATTGCTGGCCATTACTCCGCCATCACAATAGACATAGCCGGCTAGCTGCAAGCCTTGTGAGATTTCTTTCCCTAATGCTAAAAAGTATTCATTTATTTCAGTGCCTTGCTGTTGATAAATAATGCCATGATCCTGATCGCTCCATACGGATTGCTCAAACCGTCCAGCACTACCCATCATAAAAAAGGTAAAAGGGCAGGGGGCAGGACCGTATCTTTCTGCCATCTGATTAATAGAAACTGTGATTACACGATGGATGATTTCATCATGTAACTGATTTAATTGAAAATGACTGCGAGAAACCCAAATAATCTGGTCATCACGGAATCTTCTAATCTCTAAGTAGCTGTTCATTCATTCAGTTCACCTCCAAATAAATAAAATTCCATCCCCTTGCTGCATGAAAGGGGATGGGGACTGACTATAGAACTAAGGCTATTAAGCGTTCAACTTTGGCTCTGAACTTATTACCGTTTTTTCTGCTTTTACCATTTCAGGGTAACCGTAGCTTCCATGCTCGCTCATGTCAAGACCAATAATTTCTTCTTCTTCTGTAACACGCAAGCCATTCATAACAGCTTTCATAATCGTTAACAGGATAAAGGAAACGATGAAAGCAAAAGCACCACTGCTTACAACACCTAATGCTTGAACTCCAAGCTGGTGTAATCCGCCTCCATAAAATAATCCAGGCTCTCCAACAGTTGCTAATTCTGGTGTGGCAAAGAATCCTGTTGATAATGTTCCCCAAATACCTGCTGTACCGTGAACAGAAAGGGCAGCGATTGGATCATCAATTCCTTTCCTTTCAAAGAATCGAATGCTATAAAATACAAGAAATCCTGAAATGAAACCGATTAGGACTGCAGCCCATGTATCAACAAAGGCACAAGAAGCTGTAATGGCTACTAATCCTGCTAAGGCACCATTTAACATCATTGGAACATCTGCTTTACCCATGACAATCCAAGAGATAATCATAGCTGCGATAACCCCGGCACCAGCCGCTAAGTTTGTATTAAGTGCTACGAATCCAAAGAATGCTCCATCAACAGAAACCGTACTGCCTGCATTAAATCCGAACCATCCCACCCATAAGATTAAAACACTAAGAGCAGTAAATACTTGGTTATGTCCTGCAAGATTGTTTGCTGAACCATCTTTATTGTATTTTCCAATACGTGGTTTTAGGATTAATGTAGCTGCGAATGCAGCCATTGCACCTGTTAAGTGAACAACCGTTGAGCCTGCGAAATCTTGTTTACCATGTTCTGCTAACCAGCCTCCGCCCCAAATCCAGTGGGCAATAGGAGGATAAACAATGACTGAAAATAGTACGGCAAACACGAGGTATGCTCCTAATTTAGCTCGTTCTGCAAAGCCTCCAAAAGCAATCGTTAATGAAATACCTGCAAAGGCTAATTGGAATAAAAAGAATACGGAACCTGAAAGTGCTAAGCCTTCGACGTCATATCCAGAGTAGAAGAAGTCCGAAAGTCCAATTAGTGGGTTTCCTTCTCCGAAGATTAAGCCATACCCTACTGCCCAAAATACGATTGAAGAGATACCAAAGGTAAGTATCGTTTTTCCTGCAATATGTCCGGCATTTTTCATTCGTGTTGATCCAGTCTCCAGCAGGATGAATCCTCCAATCATGAGAATAACAAGAACTGCTCCAACCATTACCCAAAGACTGTTCATTAAGAATATAGTTTCCATCATTTCTCCCCCTTTAAATTCATGTTAATTTTCTTAACATTCGATGTATTTGTATTTTTACATGGATTTGATGTGGATTCTACAATTGTGTGAGGTTTCCTAACATGGTTTTTGAAAGGAGAAGAAAAAATCCATCTTCTTTATTAAGAAGATGGACCTTTTCGTAAACCGAACTGAGCATTCAATTGTCCTTGGATCATTTTTCTTCTAACATCATTTTGATTTTGGGTTTTTTGAGCTCGGAGCATTTCTTTTCTAATTTCATGGGTTTGAACACCATCTTCGATTTTGTTAGCTATTTCCACTAACAACTCCACATCTGCAAAGGAATATTTCCGGCTTCCACCTGAGGATCTTTCAGGAAAAATTAATTTTCGTTCCTCATAATAGCGAATTTGCCTCTCAGAAAGACCTGTTAGGTCCCTGACAATTCCAATTGTTATAACTTTCTTGTCTTTATAGGAAGAATCATTTGCCATTTTTTATTTTCACCACGCTCTACTATGATTAGGTACAATATTTTATGTTAATTTTCCTTACATTGATTGGATTCTGATACAAGGCAGTATAGGTTAGTAGGTGATTTTTTTAAGTTATTAATTTTGCTCTTTGGAGGGAAATACCTTTTTGAAAATATTATCTAGTTCACTTAATGTGAGGGAGTTAAGTTCATGTTCAGAAGCATCATAAAGACCAGATTCAATTAATCTATTAATGTAGTATAGTTTAAGTGTTTCGACTCCTTTACGCAATTGATTAGACATTCCAATCAACTCCTCAATGATTTTGAAGTGCTCGTAACAGGTCATGACCTTTTGTACCAATCTTTTTCAGTAACTCTTCATAAAGCTCATCCCTTAACTTATCTAACTGAATAATTCTCTCTGCCAATTTAATTTCATTCGTCCGGTACATCCCAATCTCCCCTTATAAACTGTATTTAATGTAAAAGTTAACCAAATTATTAGATTTTGTCAGTGAATGTGTCAGAAACACTGACAAGAATTTTTCATTTGTTAACGGAAATCTAACAATATAAAAAGGCTGTGTTAAATTGGGCTGTTGATTTGTGCTCCACTAAGGAATGCTTCTTCGAATAATCACCGCAGG